>PFAG01000004.1 GCA_002773755.1 Candidatus Colwellbacteria bacterium CG10_big_fil_rev_8_21_14_0_10_41_28 | reverse complement strand
CAGTTGTATCAATCTCTCCAGACGTATTGAGAACCTGGTTAGGCCCAGATAGTGTTACCCCTATTGTGTATGATTGACCACCACTAGACCCGTACGTGAGGCTCTCCATATCGCCACCAGCAGTGTTATCTGGCAAACCGCTTACCTGAGCACCCTCCATGTTAGCCTTCATGGTAGTGTATCCTGTAGTGCCGAAAGTAATGTCTGAGGCTCCACAATTTGCGTCGCCTGGGTATACTCCACACTTAGCATAGTAGAGCTCGATCAGATTTTGAGCACTTCTAAGCTCAGAGATTTTCTTCGCATCAACAGCCCCGCCTCTGAAGTTCGAGATACCAGCGATAACAATACCGGCTAGAATTGCGACGATCGCAATAACTATAAGCATCTCGATGAGAGTGAAACCTTTATTTGATTTTATGTTTTGTGTCTTCATAAATATGATTATATCAAATTATTTAGAAACTTTGTGCAAGGTTGTAGATAGGCATAAGGATGGAGGCAAAAAGACCACCCACCATAAGACCAATTACAACCATCAGTATTGGCTGGATTAGCTCGACCAGACCACCAACCATGGCGTCTATCTCCTTTGCATAGAAAGAAGATACCCTTTGAAGCATATTATCTAATCTGCCGGTTTTCTCTCCAATGGCAGTCATTTGAGAAACAAAGGGAGGAATATATTCTGGATATCTAGCAATAGCTCTTGAGAAGAGTTCCCCACCCCTCACATCATCTGCAATTTTCATATATATATCTCTATAGGCAGGACTTCCAACAGTTTGAGCAACGATTTCTACAGCCTGGGCTAGCGGGATGGCTCCCCTTAGAAGAACAGCTAGAGATTCAATGGATCTTGCAATATAGAGTTGTTTAAGTAGTTTTGAAAAACCTGGAATTTTGAGAACGATCTCATCTATAACAACCTTCCCCTCGTCTGTCGTGAAATAGTCTGCGACAACATAAATTAAAAAGGCTATTGAGAGTAGAACTAACCACCACCAGGTAGCCATAAATGTTCCTGCATTAATAATTAATTGTGTAAAGAATGGTAGTTCTATATTTGATTCCTCAAATATTGGCGCTAGCTGTGGAATAACAACTGTTGTGATAATCCCGGTAACGATTATGAAAAGCACCACCATGACAATTGGATATGTTAGAGCCCCTTTAACCTTTGAGGCCATATCTGCTTGGGCCTCAATGTGGTCTGCTAAGAAATTCGTAGCCTCATCGATTCTTCCAGTGATCTCAGCGGACCTAATCATGTTCACGTAGAAGAGAGAGAAAACATGACTTTGTTTCTCCATGGCTTGAGAAAGAGATAGTCCCGCATCAATATCATCAGCCACTTCTCTTATAGCCTCTTTAAGAGTCTGATTCTTAGTCTGTTTCTCAATGCTACTAAGTGAGTCGTGGATAGGAACCTTGGCCTCAAGCATAGTTGAAAACTGTCTTGAGAAGATCATAAGATCCTTCAGCTTAACTCGTCCAAAGAATTCTGATATCTTATCCCACCACTTCTTTTGCTCAGCAGACTCAACACTTAAAACAATGAGCTGATTCTGGTCAAGTATATTAGCTGCGTCTCCCCTATCTGCGCCATCAACAAAGCCAACTTGTAGCTCTCCTGTTACTGTTCTGGCTTTATATTTAAACTTCATGGATCTTTAGATCTTCTCTAGTAGAATCCTAAGCTCTGAAGGGTTAAGTGAGTATAGTTCAGCCTCATCTAGCGAAACTTCTTTCTTTTTGACTAGCTCGGCTAGAGATCTATTAAGAGTTGTCATTCCTTGCTGCCTACTTGTTTCTATAACAAGATCTATCTGATAACTCTTCCTTTCCCTAATTAGGTTCCTAATAGCAGAGTTTACAAACATGAGCTCGATTGCTGGCACCCTTCCTCCATCAAGTTTTGGAACAAGTCTTTGAGAAAGAATCCCTACTAAAACTGCTGATAGTTGAGAGGTTACCTGCCCCTGTTGTTCTGCTGGGAAAGAGTCAATGATACGATCGATTGTCTGAGCCGCGGAGTTTGTGTGAAGGGTCGAGAAAACTAAGTGGCCCGTCTCGGCTGCAGTCATAGCTGTAGCTATTGATTCTGAATCCCTCATCTCACCGATCATGATTACATCAGGATCTTGTCTAAGAATTGATCTTAGCCCGTGATTGAAGTCTGGCGTGTCTGCCCCAACCTCTCTTTGGGAGATAATTGATTTATCTTGAATAAATAGATATTCGATAGGATCTTCAATGGTAATTATATGGTCCATCCTGCTGTGGTTAATCTCATCAACCAAAGCAGCTAGAGTTGTGGACTTGCCTTGCCCAGCAGGACCGGTTACTAAGAAAAATCCTTGGTTTAATTTTGAGAACTCATGAAGAACGCTTGGGAGGCTAAGATCTTCTATAGTCTTAACTTGGGCAGGGATAAGCCTTAAAGCTGCCGCCATAAATCCTTTCTGGAAGAAGGTGTTAACCCTAAAACGAGCTTTGTTCTCGTAGTTGTATGAAAAATCTATATCTCCTTCTTTTAGGAATCTCTCCTTTTGCTTCTCATCAAGCATAGCCAAAACTAATCCCTGAGTATCCTCTGGGCTTAGGATATTCTCTCCCGCCATATCTATGAGTCTTCCATCAACTCTAGTGCTAGGTTTTCTACCAACAGCAATATGAAGGTCGGATGCACTCTGCTTAGCTGTGGTTAAAAGTAGTTGGTTAAGCCTCTCTTTATAATTCATAATTTGGTTTAATTATATCACGTCTCATTAGTCTCTCTTAGAACCTCTTCTATTGAGACTACACCCTGAAGAGCCTTTATTATCCCGTCTTGCCTCATAGTGACAACACCCTGTTTTCTGGCTTCATCATAGATTTTTCCTTCAGTTGCATCTGTATTAATGATTCCTTCTAAATCTCTGGTCATTTCCAAGACTTCAAAGACTGCAATCCTCCCCTTGTATCCACTGCCCTCGCAGTCCTTGGACGGCCTATACGTTTTGTATGGAGGCTTGAAGGCAGCAACTGTTGGCTGCATTTCCTCGGTTAGTTCGGATAGTTCTTTCTCAATTATCTTCTGAATCTCTAATGAGGGTTCGAACTCTTCTCTGCAACCAGGATCAAGTCTTCTTAATAGTCTTTGGGCAACCATAACGTTAACCGCAGCTGGGATAAGATACTTGTGGACACCCATATCGGTTAATCTCGGAACAACTCCAACTGTGTTATTTGCGTGGAGGGTTGATAGCACAACATGTCCAGTAAGTGCGGCGTGAATGGCAAGCTCTGCTGTCTCGTCATCACGAATCTCACCCACCATAATAACGTCTGGATCCTGACGAAGAATCTGTCTAAGTCCTGATGCAAAAGTGTATCCAATTTCTGGCTTAACCTGAGATTGATTAACTCCCTCAATAAAATACTCAACAGGATCTTCGAGACTAACGATATTAACCTCTTCCTGGTTAAGTTGTTCCAAAATGGCGTATAGAGTTGTTGATTTACCAGAACCCGTTGGCCCAGTTACTAGAATCATACCGAATGGGTCATCTATTGCCTCTCTTATAACCCTCTCGTTTCTTCCGCTAAGTCCAAGAGATTTAAAGTCCTTAACACCCTTTTCTGGGTCAAGAATACGAATAGCTACCTTTTCGCCATTTGGAGTTGGAAAGGTTGCAACACGGAAATCTATGTCTCTGCCAAAAATAGTGTCTCGAAATCTTCCATCCTGTGGGACTCTAGTCTCATCGATCTTAAGATTAGTAAGAACTTTTATCCTGGAAACGACTGCTCCAAGAATCTGAGCTGGAAAGGTGGATACTTCTTCTAAATCTCCGTCTATCCTAAATCTGACCCTCATCTTATCTCTGCCGGGCTCGATATGTATATCTGAAGCTCCAGATTCAACAGCTTTCCTAATTGTTGATGAAACAATTTTTATAATAGGCCCCTCTTCTGTAACATCTACCCCCGCATCAAGAGCAGCTCTTCTGACGCCAGCTGCCTCTTGGTCGGATAACTGGCCCAGTTCTTCAACAGCCTTCTTAACCTCACTTTCGTATGGTCTGTATTTCCTCATGACCATATCAAAGTCCGATTTGGTTATGAGAAATATTCCCAAACTTTTCTGCTGCTGTTTGGCTATAAACTTGAGAGCTTCTTGGGCTCTGTTGTCTTCTGGATGGACCATTCCGACAACAAGCATCTTCCCCTGAACAGATATTGGAACAACTGTATATGCCCCAGAACTCTCTTCTGGGATCATCTGAAGAAGCTCTGGAGTTATAGAGATTGGATCTATAGGTGCGTATGGAATACCCACTATTTCACTCTTAACTTTGGCGAGCTCAATTTCATTAACAAGCCTCCTCTCTACGATAATATCCTCCACCGTCTTTCCTAGTTGAGCAGCTTCCCCTAAGAGCTTCTGGGCATCTGCCTCTTGAAGCAAAGACTTAGATATTAGTTTGTTAACTAAGCTGTTGTTATCCATTTATTGAAATTCCTTAAAATGGAGCAAAGGGGTTATCTCTGCCCTGCTCTTCGACAACAAGATCATCAGCGATTAGCTTGAGTGATTTATATATCGAATCTTCATTGAACTGAGATACATTTAAATTCACTTGAGAAAGTTGATTGACTCTACTAAAGCCAGTTGGAACCACTTGCTCTTCTTGGACTGGTGAGGAAAAGAAGACTAGATATAGTCCACCAATAACGACAAAAACTGCTATTACTATCCCCATGACTCCGAAGATATTCTTTGTATTAGATTTTTGTTCTACTTCAAATGCCATTTTTATAGTTGTGGTTGATAATACGTGTCTACCTCTATTGAGTAGTCATATGGTTCGACTTTCTCGCTGGTAATCTTTATAGAGCTAACATCCATAAGGCGCGCGTTAGTCTCAAGCGCATCTATATATCCCTTAAAATTCTCGTAGCCTGCAGTTAACTCAAGGGCCAATCTTAGGGTACTAACAGGCTGGCTAATTGATGAGTTGTTTTCGGCAGCACTAGTGAAGCTTGATACTGGTTTTATGTTGATGCTTCTTAAGGAGACTAGATTGCTAAATGCAGCCCCTTGAACCTGATTAACTATAGACGCGAGTTCTCTTTCGCTAGGTAATAGTAGGCTAAGGGTGCTTGCTAGACCCTCAATGCTCTTATAGTCACGCAGTAGGGCTTTTACTCGCTGAACAGAAGCCCTTTGATCTTCTACGGTGGTAGTTAGAGAACTTCTTTGAGCCTTTAAGTCCTGTACGTTCTGATATGCAGGGATTACTAATGTCGAAAATGTGTAGAAGGCAAAAACCATCAGCAAGAAGGAGATTAGGGTTCCATATAGTCTTTTAGCTGAAGCCTTCATTATTGAGGTAAGATTACTGACTTATCGACTATTATTCTCATATCAAATAACACACTATTCTCAGCTTCTTCTACTGAATTAAGAAAGACATCCGATATCTCGTCTGTATCTTCGAGTATCTTTATTTGGATGGCTACTTCTTCAAAGCTTCTAGCTGAGCCTTTAACATTTAGCTCGCCATCATCGGAAGCGAAAATGAAGTCTGTATAGTTAACGCTCTTACTGGTCACATTCTCGAAAAGCTCCATTAGCCTACTGGCTAATATGTGCTTATCCAACAGGCCTTTAATATTAGATACCTGTGAGTTAAGAACTATTAGATCATCCTGTTCACTTTTTGATACTTGAGTATTCAAGGAAGTTATCTCTTCTTGAATGTCTTGGTTTTTGCTTCTAAGAAATGTTGCGTAGCCAAAGTCTAGAGATGCATAAACTATAAGCAGCAAAAGTAATAGGCCTCCACTAAAAGCCATAAATCTAACCGGCCAACCACTACCCTCCTGGGTATCAGAAAGCAGGTTCCTAGCATCATCTGCATATCTTGGACCTTCCATCTATGTTAATTATACAAGTAAGTCTATTTATTTTCCTTTCCCAGTGAATTGTCTAAGCCCAAGGCCTAAGGAAACGGCTAGGAATGGGCCTAATTGGGCTATGGCTGGAGAGATCTGTTGAGGGTAATCTATACCAGATGCAAATGGTTCTCCTTTAACCGCTGGTATGGCGAGCTTGCTCGAAACATACTCCTCTATTCCCGCAAGGTTCGCACTTCCTCCAGATAGAATAACTCTTTCAACCTTAGCGGCGTAATTAGCTTCAAAATTGTTCTTCACCCTAATCGTTTCGTCTAAGATGCTATCTAGATATGGGATCATAAGAGTTGAGACCTCATACTCTCCTCCACTACCCCTAAGGCCCTTTTGTCTTTTAAGAGCTTCAGCTCTTTCAAGGTTAATGCCAAGCCCCCTCGAGATAGCTTGAGTGAAAGAAGTCCCTGCATAATCTGCT
Source organism: Candidatus Colwellbacteria bacterium CG10_big_fil_rev_8_21_14_0_10_41_28 (assembly GCA_002773755.1). Classification (GTDB taxonomy): domain Bacteria; phylum Patescibacteriota; class Minisyncoccia; order UBA6257; family Colwellbacteraceae; genus 1-14-0-10-41-28. The sequence goes on along the minus strand of PFAG01000004.1, from coordinate 1,939 downwards.
TGTGAAGAGTGTTTCAGAAAACCATTCTGCCCTATTAATATGGCCGTTGATCTTGCTCCAATATCGATAATTAGAGAAAGGGTTGGATCTCCCTGAGTTAGAACTCTAGCTAGGGAGATTCCCTCAAGCTCAAGAGCTATCAGATTTAACCCTACGTCTGTAAATATCTTTTGATATTTCTCTATCAGACTGTTGGCCACAGCCACAAGAAGAACTTGTTGTTTTGAATTCCCATCTGAATCTTTATATTTAGATACTGTTGTCCAATCGAGGGTTACTTTATTAAGAGGAAGCGGAACAATAGATTGGGCTTGATACTGCATAGCTTGGGCAGTCTCACTATCTTGCATATCTGGAACATCTATAAGGGCTGTAAAGGCAGAGAAGCTTGGTATCGATGCAATCACATCTCTTGCTTTCGGCCTTACTTGATCGATCAGAGTCTGAAGAACCTGAGATGTTTCTCCACTAACAATCTCTAGGCTGCTAGTTTGGATGGCTTCATTTATTCTGTCTAGGTGGCCTTTTGTTTCTAGGGTCCCGTAATTAACAAGCTTAGGAACTTTCTTCCCTTCGGTGATTTCCACCATTTTAATAGATGCTGTCCCTATATCTATCCCTAGATATTCCTTCTTTCTGAAATCAATATTAGTCTTTTTTAAAAGGTTGTTTAGTAAATTCATACTTACTATATGGTCAGATATTATTGTAGCATGAGGTTATGGATCATCTTATGGAGAAGCTGCTTCAGATACTCTTTCCCAGAGTATGCGTATCGTGTGAGGCTTATATAGAAGATTTAGAGCCAATTTGCACCAGGTGCCTAACTTCTGTGGAGGTATACGAAGATATCTTTAAAGATGAAGGTTTTAATATATTCTCTGTTGGTCCTTATAGAAACGAGATTTTAAAGACTATTATTCATGATTTTAAATATAAAAGAATACTAGAGCTAGAATCTGTTTTAGATAAGCTTATATCTCACTACATTTTTAAGAACAACATCCGATTCAACAAAATACTTTGCCCCATCCCACTTCACAAAAGGAAAGAGAAATTAAGAGGGTTTAACCAGGCTCAGGTGATAACCAACATCCTAGAAAAAAAGGGGCTGGGAACGATGAAGAATTTACTTATCAGAAAGATAGACACCAGCCCACAAGCCCAAATAAAAGATTTCAGAAAGAGGGTCAAGAATATAGAGGGAGCCTTTCAATTAATAGACACTAATACTCCAAAAGATCGGGAGATTATTCTTGTGGATGATGTCTACACATCAGGATCAACAATAAAAGAAGCTCGTAACGAGCTTCTTAAAAACGGCTTCGCGAACGTATCTGTTTTTGTTATAGCAAAGACCTAGTTGCCTCTTAGAATTCTTCCCCAAAAGTTACTCTTCTCTGTTTCGGTTTCTTTCTTTGGCACAACAACTCCATTTTCAAGGGCTTCGATTCTTGCTTCTAGAGAATCTATTTCGGCTTGCTGTTCTCTCATTGCCTCTATTAGAAGGCCTACTAACCTATCGTAGTAGACGGCCTTTGTTTTAGCTTCATCATTTCCTGTGAAAACGACCTCTGGAACAACTAACTCGACTTCTTGAGCAATAAGACCCATCTGCAAAGACTTATCCTCCTTGTTAATCCAGTTATAGTAGACCCCCCTTAGACCCAAGACCTTCTCCAGAGCATTGTCTATAGTTCTAATATCTTTCTTCCCCCTAACATCTGATGAGATGTGATATGTGCCATGTGTTCCACTAACGTCTCCGGCGCTATTTATAACCAAAGCGCTGTCTCCCGCACCGATGTGTATTTTGACTGTGTCTGTCACTCCACCATCGGAGGTTCCAGTCTGGAGCATTAAATAATTATTTGTTGGGTCTATTGTGAATCTTCCTTGATCTCCATCAGTTCCATCTGCTTCTGAAACAACTTTTAGA
>PFAG01000005.1 GCA_002773755.1 Candidatus Colwellbacteria bacterium CG10_big_fil_rev_8_21_14_0_10_41_28 | reverse complement strand
TTGATATTGGCAAGAGAAGCTCCGCAGATCAAAGAAGGTTCAATCTTCTTTACGAGATTGTTAAGGATGCGGCTGATATGTATAAGGAGGAGCTTAGGGTTTCTGATAAGGCAAAGGAATATCTTAAGAGCAGGAACTTAACTGGAAAGACGGCTGCTGAGTTTGAGCTTGGATATGCTCCAACTGGTACGGACGAACTGACGATGAGGTTGGTTAATAAGGGATATAGGGTGGAGGATGTTCTAACTGCCGGAATAGCTTTTAAGACTGATAGGGGGAAATATGTAGATAGGTTTAGGGGAAGGATAATGTTTCCTATTCACAACCACTTCGGAAAGGTGGTGGGTTTTTCTGGAAGAATACTTCCCGAATTAGACACTGGTGAGATGGGTAAATATATTAATAGTCCCGAGACACCAATCTTTAACAAATCGCGCTTGCTATATGGATATTGGAAGAGCAAAAATCCGATCAGAGAAGTGAATCGGGCTATTTTTGTTGAGGGACAGATGGACTTTCTGGCTCTTTGGCAGGCAGGTTTTCAGAATGTTGTTGGAACATCTGGTACGGCTTTGACTAACGACCACTTGGCAGTTATTAGAAGGACTGCAGATGACCTCGTTTTAGCTTTTGATAATGATGAGGCTGGAGTTAGGGCAGCCCATAAGGCTATAGATGAAGCTGGTGCACAAGATTTTAATGTATACTTCTTAAATCTTGGAGGAAACAAAGATCCTGCAGATATGGTGGAGAAGGATGTGGGTTCGTTTAAGGAAGCGCTTGATAATGTTCAACCGGCGATGAATTACTACTTCCAGCATTTCCTTGAGAATGCTGATGGAGTATCCCAGAAGAAGAAGGGGGTTTCGCAGGTTTTGGGAAAGATCTCAAGATTAGCCAGCAAGGTCGAACAGAACTATTGGTTGGATGAACTTTCAAATATGGTTGGCCTATCAAAGGAGGATCTAATGAAAGAGGTGGAAAGGCTGGAGCTCGGAGGAGCTCCTACTGAATCTACTGGAGAGAAGATCGAGATAAAGAGGCCAACATTAACTAAAAGAGAACTTATATCGGAAAGGCTAGTTTACCTAGCATATGTACATGAAGAATTAAGACCGGAGCTAGAAGAACTCTTAAGTTTGGTTCCTAAGGTTTATGTAGAAATATATAAAGCTCTTAAAGAAGGAAAGGCCCTAGAGGGGAGAGCGGGTGAACTGATGGAATTTATCAGCATGTATCCAACCTTTGAATCAGTTTATACATTTGGTTTTAGCCCAGAGAGAGAGTTTAGTGACTTGATAGAGGGACTGAAATTGTATGTTCTTAATGAGCAAAAAGAGAAACTGAGGAAAGAAATCTTGTGGGCGGAGAAATCGGGAAATGAAAAAACTGTTTCAGAAAAATTAAAGCAGTTTGACGAGCTAAGTCGTAAAATGCAACATATTAAACATGCCAAAAGCTAAAAAAACAGCTAAGAAGAGTAATAAGAAGGTAGTAAAAAAGAATACAGCAGAGAAGAAGGTTGCTAAGAAAGCCACCCAAAAGAGCGCTCCCAAGAAGGTTACCAAGAAGAGTGCGGTTAAAAAAACAGTAAAAAAGAACACAAAAAAGAGTGCTTCTAAGAAGGTAGTTAAGAAAAGTGCGTCTAGCACAGCCCCAAAACCACTTAAGGGTAGTGAAAAAGAAAAAGCCCTTCTTAAACTAATTAAAAGAGGACAGGAGAAAGGATTTATAACAGACATTGAGATCATTGACCACTTCCCAGCTATAGAGTCTGATACAGACTTTTTGGAAAAGATCTATGAAGAATTGGAGAAGTATGGTCTCAAAGTTGTTGAGGTGGAATCTTTGATCGGAGGACCATCGGAGGAGATAAGCGAGAAGGAGCTCAAAGAGGCTACTAATATTAAAGGAGCCCTCCCAGACAATGTTCAAATGTATCTTAGGGAAATCGGTAAAACTCCTCTACTAACCTCTCAAGAAGAAAAAGATCTTGCCAAAAGGATCCTTAAGAATGAGGAGTCTGCCAGGCAAAGATTAATCAAATCTAACTTAAGGCTAGTTGTTTCCATTGCAAAAAGATATGTAAACAGAAGCGCTCTTAGCATCTCGGACTTGATTCAAGAAGGGAACATTGGATTGTTTAAGGCTGTTGAGAAGTTCGATCATACTAAAGGGTTTAAGTTTTCTACCTATGCTACTTGGTGGATTAGACAAGCTATCACAAGAGCTTTAGCAGATCAGTCCAGGACAATTAGAATCCCTGTACACATGGTTGAAACAATATCTAAATTTACTCAAGCCAAGAGAAAACTGGCTCAACAATTGGGCAGAGAGCCAATGGTAGAGGAAATTGCCTTAGAAATGGATCTTCCTGTGGATAAGGTTAGAAACATTCAGAAGATTTCTCAGGAAGTTATCTCTCTCGAGTCTCCTATAGGTGATGATGAGGATAAATCAACATTGGCAGAGTTTATTAGAGATGAGAAGAGCTTAACTCCAACACAGTTAACCTCCCAAGAACTTTTAAAGGATCAGATAAAAGATATTATTGACGATCTAACAGAGAGAGAAAGAAAAATCTTGGAAATGAGATTTGGTCTAGAGGATGGAGTCACACATACCCTTGAAGAGGTTGGAAAAGTCTTTAATGTTACTAGGGAAAGAATTAGGCAGATCGAGGCTAAGGCACTTGAGAAAATAAGGCTTCACGATAAGGCTAAAAGACTCATAGATTACTAAAAATGACAGTAGAAGAGATTAGGAGTAAATATTTAACATTTTTTAAAGACAGGGGGCACACAGAGATTGTCTCTGCCCTCTTGCTTCCACAAGATGATCCGACAACTCTTCTAACGGGCTCAGGGATGCAGCCTCTAATCCCATATTTAATGGGGAAAAAGCATCCAGATGGAAAAAGGTTAACAGACTCGCAGAAGTGCTTTAGGGCAGAAGATATAGAGGAGGTTGGTGATAATAGGCACACAACCTTCTTTGAAATGCTTGGGAATTGGTCTTTGGGAGACTATTTCAAAGAAGAGCAGCTTCCATGGTTCTTTGAGTTTTTAGTGGACGAGCTTGGTATTGATCCTAAGAATCTGTATGTAACTGTCTTTATGGGAGATGAGGATAACGGTATCCCTCGCGATGATGAATCCGCTGATATTTGGGAGAAACTTTTTGAGAGTAAAGGGGTCCACAGCAAGATTGTTAATGTGGGGTCTGAAGAGGATGGATATAAAAAAGGAATGGAGGGTGGAAGAATCTTTTATTACGACTCTTCCAAGAATTGGTGGAGCAGGAAGGGCAAGCCTGATCAGATGCCTGCTGGAGAGCTTGGAGGTCCAGATTCAGAGGTTTTTTATGAGTTTACGGATGTGGAGCACGATAAGAGTTTTGGAGAACATTGCCACCCAAACTGTGATTGTGGGAGATTCTTGGAGATCGGAAATTCCGTCTTTATGGAGTATAAGAAAAATGAAAGTGGAGAGTTTGAAAAACTAGAGCAGAGGAATGTTGATTTTGGAGGAGGTTTAGAAAGAATAGCGGCTGCTGCTAATGGATTTGGAGACGTTTTTGAAATAGATGTTTTTAAACCGATCATAGAGAAGATTGATGATTTATCTCCGGGACTTGAGATTGAGACAAAGAGAATCTTTGCAGATCACTTGAGGGGCGCTGCTTTTCTTATAGCAGATGGGGTCGCGCCATCTAATAAAGAAGAGGGATATGTTCTAAGGAGGCTTCTTAGAAGAGTTATAGCTTATGAGATTCAGAAAGATATCCATCCAGATCTTTTATCAGAGATTCCTAAGGTGATTGTTGATAAATATAAGAGTCACTATAAGAATCTTGATGAGAAAGAGATCATTGAGGTTATGGAGGCAGAAAAGAGTAAGTTTAAGACAGCTATTGGAAGGGGGTTGAGGGAGTTAGCCGATTATAAAAAGATAACAGCAAAAGAGGCTTTTTATCTATACGAAACATATGGTCTTCCTTTTGAACTAACTAAAGAGGTTGCTCCAAATGGTATTGGAAAAGATTTAAAGATAGAAGATTTCGAGACAGAGTTTGAAAGACATAAGGATGCCTCTAAAGCCGGAGCGGGAAAGAAGTTCGGCGGACATGGCTTGATGCTCGATACGGGAGAGCTAAGAGCTGCCGATGAGGAGGAACTAATTAAGGTAACTAATCTTCACACGGCAACACACCTTTTGCAGGCTGCCTTAAAGAAGGTTGTGGGGGACTCTATTGAGCAGAGGGGTTCGGACATAACATCTGAAAGAACTCGGTTCGACTTTTCCTTTGATAGAAAACTAACAGAAAAGGAAATAGAAGAGGTGGAAGAAATTGTAAATGAGGTTATAGAGAAAGATCTTCCAGTAAGTTTTCAAGAGATGCCAGTTGACGAGGCTAAGGGTAGTGGAGCACTCTTTGTCCCACATGCTCAGTATCCAGAAAAAGTTAAAGTCTATTTCGTTGGAGAAGATTTTGAGAATGCTTTTTCTAAAGAGCTTTGCGGTGGTCCGCACGTCGAGCACACAGGTGTAATAGGGAAGCTAAAAATTAAGAAGCAAGAGGCTGTAGGAGAGGGCATTAGAAGAATTAGAGCGGTAGCTGAAGAATAGTTTTTATGAAAAAAAAATTTCAAGATTCGAATCCAAAATCTGTTGTGACTTTGTTTTCGTCTATTTCTATTAATAGAGACCACCCAACAAAGGCATTAACTATAGTGGATTTGGAGAACAGTGTTTCTCAGGCAGTTTGGAAATTTTTTGATCACTGTCGATCTGACGCTGCAGAAAGATTGGGAACTAATGAGATGGATCTTGCCTTAACCGATGCAAGAATTTTGGGTGTTAAAATAGATGGGCATAAGGTACTTAATCCAAATGGATTTACCGGTAAAACTTTAGAGATAACTCTCTCTATTAGTATCGTAAAGGGAGGTGATTATGAGGAGGGGAAATTAATTCTAGATGGAGGGGCTGTTAGGGGATATATGTTGGCAGATGAAATAGGCGATGGAGAACACTATTATATAGAGGTTTCTTCGGAAGACACTAGAGTATACAAGGTTAGCCTAGATGAGGTTACTTATATAAATGATTTTGACTGGGGTGTTGATAAGGTTTATGGAGTACTGGAGGATGAGCTGTTGCTCGATTTTGATACAGCTAAAGGAGTCTATGCAAAGTATGCTCGTGGAGATGTCTCAGATCATATCAAGAGAAGGATAGACAAACATTTTTACGATAACTTTTCTGAGATGATGGATATATTAAAAGAGAGTCTTGGAAACATCGGTAGAGGGAAGAAGAGTTTCTATCTTAATTCATCCATAGAGTTGCCAGAAAATATATATAGAAAGAGATTTAATCTTGGAAATGTTAAGATCGGTTTCTCTAAGCCAGATAAAGAGCTAGATGTCGAGATCTTTTTAGATGACAATATACATGGGATTTATGAGGATTTTAACGACTTAGCGATTAGGAGAATGAAGTGGCTTATCCCAACAAAATAAAAATTAGTTGGGAAAAACGGTACATAAAGATATAATTAGAGTTGTAAATCAGATCTAAAAAAACCAAGTGAGTAAAAAAATATATTTAAATAAGTCTGACTCTGTAACTTCTGCTATAGAGAAGGTAATAGGAGCCGACGATAACGATGTTGTATTGTATATTCCAAGAGATGCTCAAGCCGGCGAATCAAAGAAGAATCTAGAGCTTATCAAAAGAGAGGCAGATGCTGCTGGAAAAAATCTATTAGTTGAGTCAGTTGATGACAATATTCTATCTAGACTAAACGAGGTGGGGATAAAGTCCCTTAATCCATTTTTGGGAAGGGGGAAGAAGACGGTTTCTGATATTGTAAAAATTAAGCCTGGTAAATCTATTAGCCCTAAGGTTGATGAAGAGGCTGAAGAAGTTGAAGAAGAAGAGGAAGAGGTTGAAGGTGCCACAAAGAAGAAGAGAAAAACAAAGAAGACAAAAAAGGCTAGATCAACCAAGAAAGGGGGAGGTATGAGAAGGCTAGCCATCTTGGCTCTCTCGGGAGTGATTTTAGCATTAGTGCTTTTTGGAGCCGTAGTCTTTTTGCCTAAAGCATCTATCTCAATAGCTCTTGAAAAGATGGAGCATGGATTTATCGGCAACCTTATTGCTTCACCAGAGATAGAGGAGAGTAGGCTCGAGGCCAACACAATCTATCTAAGGGGGGTAGCCCTTTCCGGTGAGAAGAATCTAACCAAGAGTTATCCAGCTACTGGGGAGGATTCTGTTGGGAGAAAGGCCAAGGGGATAATAACTGTATATAACAATTTCAATACTAGTCCACAAACATTAGTCGAGACTACAAGATTTGTAACTCCAGAGGGGAAAATATATAGAGCAGATAGAGACATAACTGTTCCTGGTGGGAAGATGGTTGATGGAGATTTGGTTCCATCGAGTATTAATGTTCCAGTAACAGCTGATCAGCCTGGTGAAGAGTATAATATTGGGCCAGTTGATATTTTTAGAATTCCTGGATTTCAAGGGTCTTCTAGATATGAAGGATTCTATGGTTTATCAAGCGCCGCCATGACTGGTGGATACACGGGTGAGGTAAAGGTTCCAACCGAAGACGATATTAATGTTGCTAGAAAAGATTTATCTAAAGCCCTAGAGGAACTTATTAAAACAGAGTTCTTAATTAACTTGCCTGATGGTATAGAGATTCTTGATGAGGGTCAGGATGTGGAGATAACAAAAGAACAGGTTAATAATGTTGTAGATGAGCAGGGGAACTTCTCAATAACCCTTTATGGGAGTCTCAGCCTAGTTGGGTTTAATGCGGACGAGCTGGTTTCTGTTTTTGAGGGGTACTTTGAAGAAGAAGCTGGCAAGGATTTGGCTATTTATGACTATTCTACAGAGTTTGGAGCAGTTGAGGTTGATGGAGACGGTGTTTCTGCCGCAATTAGCTTTGATTCTACCTGGGTAAACCCATTTAATAAGGAGGAATTTAAGGAAAAGATTAGAGGAATGACAGAAAATCAGCTTAGACAAGAGATATTTGCTTCTGGAGCCAAGTCGGGAGAAATTAGGATGTCTCCTTTTTGGGTGAATAGAGTTCCTCAGAGAAATAGTAGGATTACCATTGACGTTGATTAGTTCTATATGGTAATATCCCAATCGCGTTAAATGACAGTTGAAGGAATAATTCTGGAGGCCCTGCCAGGAGCTAACTTCAGGGTAAAGTTAGATGATGACAGGGAAATCCTGGCCTATTTGGCTGGAAAAATGAGAATTCGTAGAATTCGTATTTTGCCAGGCGACAAGGTCAAAGTTGAATTACCTGATGCTAAAAGCGAGCGCGGCAGAATTACATGGAGATTATGAAGGTAAGAGCTTCAGTAAAAAAGATATGTATAAGTTGTCAGACAATTCGCCGCAAGGGGCGTGTTTATGTAATTTGTAAGACTAACCCCAAACATAAGCAAAGACAGGGATAATGAGATTATTTGGTGTAAATATTCCAGATGAAAAGAGGGTAGAGATTGCCCTTACTTATGTGCATGGTATCGGTCAAGCTAGGGCAGAGAAGCTAGTTCAAGAATTAGGTTTTGATAAGAGCAAAAGAACAAAAGATCTTAGCCAAGACGAGATGGCTAAAATCAAAACTGCTATTGAGAGCAAATATAAGATTGAAGGAGAGCTTAGACAAGATGTAAGACAGGATATTAATCGATTAAAGAATATTAAATCATACAAGGGTATCAGACATTCAAGAAGATTGCCTGTGAGGGGACAGAGCACAAAGAGAAATTCCAGGACCATTAGAGGGAATGTAAGAAACACCATGGGAAGTGGTCGCAGAAAACTAACACTTAAGTAATATGGGAAAGAAAAAGATTGCAGATAAGGGGGCAGATGGATCAGCCAAAAAGGCTTCTCAATCGGTTCCTAAAAAGAGAGGGAAGAGGGCTGCTAGGAAAATTGAGGAGGGCCGCATTTATATCAACTCTTCATATAACAACACCGTTTTAACTGTTACTGATGAAAATGGTGATGTCATTGCTTGGTCTAGTGCTGGTTCCATGGGTTTTGCTGGGCCTAAGAAAGCAACCCCATTTGCAGCTTCTAAGGTTGTTGCTGGCATAGTTGAGAAGTTGAGCAAGAACGGGCCTAATAAGATTCATATATATGCTTCTGGAATAGGGCCGGGAAGAGATGGTGCAATCAGATCACTAGTTGCTAGTGGATTCGAGCTCCTTTCTATTAAGGATATAACTCCAATAGCTCACAACGGTCCAAGACCAAGAAAACAAAGAAGAAATTAGTATGCCAAAGATTTTAGAAAAAAAGGAAAGGAGCCTAGGAATTAAGCTATCTCGTAAGGGAGAGAGGGCTAATTCACCAAAGGCTGCTTTGGTGCGTAAGCCATATAAACCAGGTCAGCATGGAAGGAGATTTGGAAAGATGAGTGAATTCGGTTCTCAGTT
>PFAG01000006.1:9025-14976 GCA_002773755.1 Candidatus Colwellbacteria bacterium CG10_big_fil_rev_8_21_14_0_10_41_28 | reverse complement strand
TTGGCCATCAATCTTCTCGAGACATATGGATAAAGGCATGGTCGCTGTAGATTGGTCTTTGGACAGATCCTCTGTTGGAATGGCGGTCGCAATAACCTCAATTGGTGGGGCGGCAATGGCAGAAGCTCTTGGTTTTCCAGCAGTTTTTATCCTAGCTGGAATAATGACTATCGGTTCTGCACTAATTCTTCTCTTTGCTCCAAAGCTAATCCTTCCTCATGAGAAAAACCCCTCTAGGGACGTAACTGTCTTAAGGGCAAGGGCTGAAAGAAAGCACCGATATAGAACAACAGTAGGTCTTTAGAAAGATGAGAAATAAGGACATATCAAAAATCTTATTCGAGATAGGAGAATATTTGGCCATGGACGATATTCCCTTTAAACCACAAGCATATAAGAAGGCTGCTTTGGAGATTAATGGTTTAGAAGAAGAGCTGGCTGATATATATAAAGGGGGTGGATTGAACAAGTTAAAATATATTCCTGGAATTGGAGAGGCTATAGCCTTAAAAATAGAGGAGGCCATTAAGACTGGTGGAGTTAAGCTCCATAAAAGATTGAAAAAGGCCCTGCCCGTTGATCTATACGATCTCTCGGGAATTGAGGGGGTTGGACCAAAAAGGATTAGAGCTCTGTATCAGAAATTGGGGGTAAAGACCGTAGGAGATTTAAAGAAAGTAGCCAAGAGAGGTGAGGTTAGGGGGCTTGATGGCTTTGGGGAAAAGAGTGAAGAGAAGATCTTAGAAAGCATAGAATATTTTGAGAATCAAAAGGGAAGGATTCCTTATGTGGAGGCTAAGGAAATAGCTGATAAATTTGAAAAGAGGGTAAGAGAACATTTAAAAATTTCTCAATCTATCATTGCCGGCTCTCTGAGGAGAAAGAAGGAGACCATAGGAGACTTAGACATATTGGTTGTTTCAAAAGATCCTGAGGAGGTTATGGATTTTTTTGTTTCGCAAAAAGAGATTGGTAGAATAATCGCAAAAGGCCCCACAAAATCTTCTGTTAGTCTAAAACAGGGAGTAGATGTTGATCTTAGAGTTGTTGAAGAGGAATCATATGGTGCCGCCCTTTTGTATTTTACAGGAAGCAAGAGTCACAACATCTGGATGAGAAAAATTGCTCAAGATAAGGGGTTAAAACTAAACGAGTACGGTCTTTTCGATGGAGATAAAAGAATTGCGGGAGAGACAGAAGAGGAGATCTATGAAAAGTTGGGATTAGAATATATACCGCCTGAAAAAAGAGAGAATGCTGGAGATTGGGTTACCGAGAAGAAGTGATATGATATAGGGTATATGGTTAATCAATCTAAGGACAGTGATCCTGATGCGAAGAGAGAGACAGAGGATGTATCGACAGCTGGGCTAGTTGTCTATAGGAATACTAAAGATGGACCAAAATTCCTAATAATGTACCACAGGGGCTGGTATTGGAACTTCCCTAAGGGGAAGATACAAAAGAAAGAAACTCCTCTTGAGGCGGCGTTTAGAGAGGTTTATGAGGAGACTGGGCTTGGTAAGTGGGATATGAAGATAAAGAAGGGTTTTAGAGCTCATGAAAACTTTACCTTCAAGGTTGGGAAGAAGAGTTTTAAGAAATCAGTTGCTCTGTTTCTCGCTCAAACCAGCAAGAAGTCTGTTGATATAACAAAAAATCAGTCTAATGAACTGAGTGGATATGGATGGTTCTTGTATAGAGACGCCAAGAAGTTATTTAAAAACTATAAAGGGAATGAAGCTGTATTAAAGAAAGCCTACGATTTTATTCAGAAGAGTCGGAGGCCGAAATACCAGCAGTCTCGAGAACCTTCCCAAAAGCCTTAGAGTCGTTTTCGGCTATGTCGGCTAGGGACTTTCTATCCAAACCAATATTAGCAGCTTTTAGTTTAGGAATAAGCTTACTATATGAAATTCCATGCTGACGAGCGGCAGCATTTATCTTTGTTTGCCAAAGTTTTCTAAACTCCCTCTTTTTAACCCTCCTATCTCTATACGCATATGTCCAAGCCTTAAGAAGGGCTTGCTTAGCAAGTTTTTCTTTAGACTTTCTTCCCCAACGGTACCCCTTAGTTTGCTTAAGGATGGCGCGTCTCCTCTTATTAGCTATTGTCCCTCTTTTTACTCTAGGCATATTACTTTTTTAGTCTGTGAATCATGTTTGACTTGTCTGAACCGCTAACCTCAACAAGCAATGTTTTCTTTCTCATAAGGTTCCTGCTCTTTTTTGCCCTAGAGTGGCCTAAACCCTTCTGCCTTCTAAGGAGTTTTCCAGTCTTTGTTACCTTTATTCTTTTTCTGATTGTTTTGCTTGCCATTTGAATATTTAGTATTTAAACCAAGCGCGATGGCTATTTTATAGTAAAAGGGATCCACAAATCAAGCTATATTCCTATTTTGGCTCTATTAAAGCAGTTAAACCCCTACCGCCGGGCTTTATTTCCCTGGTTAGCTTGTATGGAGTCTCAATCCTATCAATAAATTCAGTAAATTTCTCTTTAGCAAAGTCTTTCATGCCTTTCTCTCTTCCTCTTAGAGTCATTTGAATCTCAACCTTGTTTCCATCCTGAAGAAATCCTTCAAGCCTCTTTAATTTGAAGCCAAGATCGTGAGCTCCTTCCCTTGGAGATATTTGAACTCTTTTTTGGTCAGCAGTTTTTTGTTGGCGCTGCTTCTTAAGTTCTTTTTCTCTCTGATACCTGAACTTATCAAAGTCGGTTATCTTGGCAATTGGAGGTTTAGCGTTTTCTGTTACCAAAACCAAATCTAAACCCTTTTCTTGAGCTTTTTTTATTGCCTCATTGGTTGATAAGATACCGAGGTTTTCTCCTGTCTCGTCTAAGACCCTAACCTCAGATTCTCTGATCTCATTATTTTTCCTGATCCTACTGATGTTCCTATATTACAGATTAGTGCTCCAAAATACCAATAGGTATGGGCGCAAAGAAGGGGGTGTTTTAACACCCCCTCTTTTTAGACGTGAAGGCTTGCAAATTCGAAGAGAGGTTCAACGTACGGTTTGTACAGCTCCCCTCCATCTCTAGCAAACCTTCTGAGCCACAACCAGGTGACCGTGTGGTGAATTACCTCGAACCTGTTCATACCTCCGTAGAGGTGGTAGTAGGCGAGGGCACACCCATGGCACATGTTGAGTTCAAGCGGTTTCAGCTCCCAGTCATGAAATGCCAGTCTCTCGAAGCCTTCATTGAGGGCTTCCAATGTGTGACCAACTTCACCGACCAACTCCTTGTATCTGAGAATTGGTCGAGAATCTTTCCACACATGAGAAAGGTGTTCAAGAACTTCCACACAAAGCATGGTGTCGAATATCTCGTGATATGCAATTTCGCAACGGCCGCAACGGCAGCTACGATTGCTATCCATCTGATATACGCGACAGCGGGGCTCTATGTGCGCCCCTATGTTTTTGCTGTATGCCTCGTGTGCAGGAATTGAACATTGTTGTCCAGGAGTCCTCTGCCTCTCTGGATCTAGTAGACCATCTTGGAATACGAGCTCGTCGAGCTCATCCTGAGAAAGATCTATGTGTCTGGAAATGGAACATTTTGAACCAGGTTCCTTAAAAGAACTTGGAGGAGAGTGAACTGTTGCTCTCGTCCCAAGAACGCTCGATGAAACCATGATGCCTCCTAAAGGAACGCCAAAAGGACGAGAAGTCCTTAAGTGAATTATACGTTCTATACCTATTCGGAAAAAGAAGGAGTGTGTATGAAAAGCCCGCATCATGGATGCGGGCGGGTGGTAGGCCAACCTGGCTGAAGACTAGTCAACGTCGGGAGGGGGATGAACTTCATCCACTATTAACTATGATTTCGTCTTCAGCCAAGTTGGCCGGTGCGGGGAGCAGGATTCGAACCTGCAAGGAGACTAGGTCTCCGCCGGATTGTTGTCCGGTGCGTTTGCCGTTTTCACCACCCCCGCTAGGTGAAGATCGCTCTAAATGGGAAGGTACCTGGACCTATTTGTATCAAAAATCTCTTTCAGAGGCAAGTCGTGTGCGAGAAGACCCCTCCGGATGAGTTTCCGGAGGTTAGTGTGAACACTTTCTTAGACAGACTTTTTTAGGCGCTCTAAATTGTGGTTATGTAATGACTTGTTTCTGCGGACGGCTTTAATAAAAAGGGCGTAAATCATTAAAATTTAAATGACCACAATTATTAACACACCACCGAGAGATTCTCATAGCAGTGGTGAAGGAATGGGGGCAGGAATGATCTTGGGCATAGTTGTTACTGTAGCTGTCGCCTTAGTTTTCTTCTACATGTATGGATGGCCAGTTATTATGGGGAGCAATTCTCCTGAAGCTCCAGAGGCAAATGTCGAAATTACTATTCCGGCACCAGCGGAGTAGGGTAAACAAGGCCCCCAATAGGGGGTTTTGTCTCATAGAGAGTTTGATTAGAAATGGAAAAAAGTTTAGTAACACGCGAGGCGGTAGAAAAACATATCTTTATTGGGGATTCTTTTTCCTCTTGCTGCAAGCGCTAGTCGTGATACGGAATTTTTCTACAGATTATTTCTCATTTTTTTGGTATTGCGATTTTACCCCAATAATATTTGCTGCTCTTTTCTTTTGGCGTAATGACCAAGCCATAAAGGGTCTTATTAGTATTGGTTTCTTTATGCAACTAGCTTACGTATTTATTATCGTGTTCAGGTTGATTTTTAACGTTACTCTCTTTGGTTTTGCTATCAACTTCCCATTTACTTCGATATATGTAATCCCGACACTTATTATCCATCTTGGCACCATGTTTGCTTTTATAGCAGCATATAAAGTAAAGCCAAAAGCTCCATCCCTCATGTACTCTTTTGTGTTTCTGGTCATGATTTATACGTTAGTGATAGTGTCTACGAATCCAACAACCTCCCTTGGAGGCAACTATAATCTTATTTACTACCCAGAATTATTTAGTAGATTTTCTTTCTACACTGAGATTTGGGTTGGGGTGGCGTGGGTTACGATGGCTGTTCCAACGCATTTATTTCAGTTACTAGTGTGGCACATCTCAAAACGTCGCAAACATAAAGTTCCACAGCAATCTTTGTATATAGAGTCATCCCTGTCTTCGCGGGTATAGCAAAACCCCATTCTTGGGGTCGTAGTATCACATATCCATAATAGAACCATATATAAACAAAAAGAGCCCACAAGCAGCTCCTTTCGTCTCATCTACTTGCGTAGTTGAGAATCAGGAGCCCCTTGTGAGCTCAGGTGGTCAGCCAGACGTGTCGAGGTCGATATCTGGAATGATTGTCTCCGGCCGGAACAAAATCCGATAGTGGTACACATCGACTCCAATTGGGTCCAGTTGCTCCACCAGGTAGGAAACATTGTCCGACAATCCAAGAAAGTGCTTCTTGTACTCATTCGGTCCGACCTTACAAGTAACCGTCAGCTCTCCAATGAGGTCGTGGTTACCCAACGAGCACAGGCCTTCGATGGTCAACAGGTACTTGTCTGTGATTCCGTTGAAGAACACGATTCGCCGGTTCACCTCGAACTGGTCCGCCGCCGTTGAAATGTTCCTTGAGGCCACATCGGCCTGGGAATCACACGCAGTCAGGGCAAACGTCATCAGTACGACGACGAAAACCACGAGTTTCTTCATTTCGCTTTCCTTTCCTTTCGCGAATTCAATCACCAATAAGTTATTAGTATCTCAATCCGCGAAAGGAAACATTAAAAGAACGTAATTTAACTATGTTTATACTATACCACAGAATAGCTTATGAGTCAATAGTGTGGAGATGGCGGGAATCGAACCCGCGTGCGAAATATTCATACAAGGACCTCTACAAGCTTGTTCTAGTCTTTGTTATGGGTTAAGAGCTAAAGACCAGACAAAACACTCAAAACCCTGGTTAGATAAATGTTCCCTTATGAGTTCTAACCGAGACTACAAGGGTGAGTTTGGATTTATGACA
>PFAG01000006.1:8758-8974 GCA_002773755.1 Candidatus Colwellbacteria bacterium CG10_big_fil_rev_8_21_14_0_10_41_28 | reverse complement strand
TTAAAGAGTTCTCCAGCTCTGCTTGCAATCCTTATAATCGGTACCTCGTCGAAGCCGATCATCCCCCTTATTAATTTGGTTTTAATGTTCTTCGGATGTCTCTATCTACATCCCTCTTCTTTATAGCCTCGCGCTTATCCTGCTTCTTTTTGCTCTTAGCCAAACCTAGTTCAACCTTAACTAGGCGGCCCTTAATATATGCCCTTAGGGGCACCA
>PFAG01000006.1:0-8715 GCA_002773755.1 Candidatus Colwellbacteria bacterium CG10_big_fil_rev_8_21_14_0_10_41_28 | reverse complement strand
CTTTCTTTGTAACTAGAAGCTTCCTATTTCGATCTTGTTCGTAGTCTTTTGGGGTATTGTTGGGCTGATATGGAGCTATATCTGCTCCAACCAGAAAGAGCTCTCCATCAAAGATCTTTGCATAGCTCCCACCAAGGCTTATTTTGCCCGATTTAACTGCCTTAACTTCGAATCCGGTAAGGCTAATACCCGCTTCGATTTGCTCAAGGATATTGTAGTCGTAGTATGCTCTTTTGTTTCTCGCTACCTCTTTCATTTATTTAAGTATATCAGTAGAGTGAGATACTGTTTGGTTAATATATAATGATATAGAGATGATAAAAAGGTTATCTGAGGTTATAGAAAAGAGATTAGGAACGGATAGTTTCGAAATCGACATATCTGAGGGTGAAGATAGGGGGCATATTTCAACTAATGCCGCTTTTGTTTTAGCTGGGCGAGAAGCTTTTTCTCCAATGGATGCCGCAGAGGAGATTAGGGGGTATCTTCACAAAAATACAGCCTCGGGTTTATTTGAAAAGATAGAGGTTGTTAAGCCGGGGTTTATAAACATCTGGCTTACGGAAGAAACTATTAAATCGGAGCTTGAGAGGATCGTTAAAGAAGGCTCTAAGTGGGGAAAGGTTAAACAGGTGGATCCAAAGACCATTATTGTAGAGTATTCTTCGCCTAATATAGCTAAACCTATGCATGTTGGGCACTTAAGATCGACTATTATCGGGGATGCTCTAGCAAACATATTAGACTATCTAGGATATAAAGTTATTAGATGGAACTGGCTGGGAGATTGGGGAACCCAGTTCGGAAAGCTGATCGCAGCATATAAGAGGTGGGGTAAAAAGAGCGACTTAAGGGAAGAGCCAATAGATGCCCTAAATGAACTCTATGTACGATTTCATAAAGAGTTAGAGAATAATCCAGAGTTGGAAAATGAGGGAAGAGAAGAGTTTAGAAAACTAGAAGAGGGGGATAAAGAGAATAGAAGGCTTTGGAGGTGGTTTAAAAAGGAATCGCTCAAAGAGTTTAGTGGTCTATATGACAGGCTTGATATAACTTTTGATACACAGATTGGAGAAGCTCACTATGAGAAAGATCTAAAAGATTTGATAGAAGATCTTAAGAAAAAGGGTATAGCCCAAGAGAGTGAAGGTGCTCTAATGATTGATTTTGGAGACGAGATGCCCCAAGCAATGATAAGAAAGTCTGATGGAGCAACGGTTTATCTAACAAGAGATATCGCTAGCCTTTTGCATAGAGTTGATGAATATGGTGCTAGAGAGATCCTATATGTGGTAAGCAATGAGCAGGCCCTGCACTTTCAGCAGCTAGAGGGTGTGTTGAAGAAGATGAAGTTAGAAAAAGAGGTTAAGATGGAACACATTAAATTTGGGCTTGTTCTCGGGGAGGATGGTAGAAAGCTTTCAACTAGAGAAGGAAGTGCTATCAGATTAGTAGAGCTTCTTGATAGAGCAGAAGATCTTGCAAGGAAGAATTTAGAGAAAAGAGAAGGTAAGTATAAAAAAAGTGAGCTCAAAGAAATGGCTAGTATAATCGGAGTAGGCGCTCTTAAATATAATGACTTATCTCAGAACAGAACTTCAGATATAGGATTTAATTGGGATAAGATGCTTTCTTTTGAGGGTAACTCAGGCCCATATCTTCAATATACATACGCAAGATTAGAGAGCATATTAAAAAAAGCTAAAAAGATACCAAAGTTAAACACGGACTCATTAGAGGAAGCAGATCTAAAAATAGTTATAAAGATGGCTCAATTCCCCCACATTTTAGAAAGGGTTGCGGCTACAAAGAGACCTCACTATTTAGCTAGCTACCTATATGACTTATCAAAACAGGTCAACTCTTATTATCACAGCGAGCCTGTTCTTTACTCTAATTCTGAGTTGAGGGGAGCCAGACTAAACTTAGTCAGGTCAGTTAACTACATACTGAGAGGTGGTCTAAATCTACTTGGAGTAGAGGTTGTGGATAGGATGTAGCCCTAAGAGACTACTATCTTAATCTTTGCCATATTTCCCAATATCTCTTCAGTCCCCCCACTAAGAGCTATTTCGCTAAGATGTCCGTTAGCTTTAATCTCATCTATATTCTTCTCAACAACTTCTTTTAGTGTCTTGTCTGAGATGGATATTTTAAGAGATGCTTTCTGACCAACCTCTAAGCCCTCTTTTTTCCTAGCGTCTTGGATCTGTCTCATAAGTTCCCTAAGAAGCCCTTCAGCCCTGAGCTCGTCAGTTAATACAGTGTCTAGGCTTATTTCCATATCATCAATCTTGGTTGATACAAATCCTTTTCCAGCATTTGTATCAAACTCAATCTTATCTACATTAACCTCTTCTTCGAGGAGCTCTAAAAGGTCTTTTTCTGTTTTGATACCTTTAGAGTTTTTAATAACTACTTTGGCTAGTTTCTGGCGAACGGGATTTTCTGATTCTGCCCTAAGAGTGTGAATCGCTGATGCAAATGCTCTAATTAGCTCCATCTTCTTAAGAAGAGAAGAGTTGTCCTTAATCTTCTTTTTATTTACTTTTGGGTAGTCACAAAGATGAACCGACTCTTCTTTACCCATGCTAAGACTTCTATGAATAGTTTCGGCTGTGAATGGAAGGGTTGGAGCAACTGCTTTCGAAAACTTATCAAAAACTGTATATAGGGTTTGGAGAGCTTCTTTGTCTCCCTCGACAAACCTATTCCTAGCCCTCCTTATATACCAGGTTGATAAATCTTCTATGAATGGGCGTATCGCCCTGGTAGATGTTGGGAAGTCGAATTCATCTAATCCTGAACTGTATTGATCAATGAATTCCTCTAGTCTAGTTAGGACCCATTTATCTAAGATATTTTTTGATCCACTGCCCTTTTTAGCTGGTTTCCAGTTATGAAGGTTGGCATAGGTTAAGAAGTACTTATAAGAGTTGTGAAGCACATTAATCGATCTATAGGCCTCTTTAATATCTCTTTCGCTAAGGCTTAGGTCTTCACCAAGCATTATTCTATTAGACATAAAGTAGAGCCTTAGAGCCTCGGCGCCATACTGCTCTATGGTTCCCCTAGGATCAGGATAATTCCCCTTAGACTTACTCATCTTTGTCCCATCAGTTCCCATTAGAACTCCAGTTACAACAACATTTTTGAAGGCGGGGGATTTCTTGAGGGCGTTAGCCAATACGTGGAGGTAGTAGAACCATCCTCTTAACTGACCCGTATATTCGATGATAAAGTCTGTTGGAAAACCAGCTTCAAATTTTTCTTTGTTCTCGAATGGATAATGATCTTGGGCATATGGCATAGAGCCAGACTCGAACCAAACATCTAAGATTTCTTTGACTCTATAAGCTTTTTTTCCAGATGGTGTTGTTATCACAACCTCATCTATAAATGGTCTGTGCAGGTCGGTGATCTTCTGACCAGAGAGCTTTTCCAGTTCCTTGATCGATCCAATAACAATTCTCTCTCCATCTTCTGTCTCCCAGACAGGGATAGGGGTTCCCCAGTATCTAGTTCGAGACAGAGACCAATCGGGTGCGCTTTCTAAGTTGTATTTAAATCTCTTGTTGCCAAAGTGTTCAGGAACCCAGTTAATCTTTTTGTTAGTTGAGAGGAGTTCTTTACGAAGATTGTCTATCCTCATATACCAAGCTTCTTGAGCCATATATATTAGAGGTGTGTTACAGCGGTAACAGTGTGGGTATGAGTGGATTATCCTATCTTCTTTTATAAGAAGCCCTTTTTCCCGAAGGTGGTCTGTGATTATTGGATCAGCCTTTTTATAGAACATGCCAGCCCAGGCAAACGGAAGATCATCTAAGAATTTACCGTCTTCACCTAGGATTAAGGGAACCGATATTCCATTATCTCTGCCTAAATTAAAGTCATCCTCTCCAAATGCAGGGGCAATATGAACGATTCCCGTCCCTTCTTCTGTTGTTGGGAAGTCTGCTCCCCAAACCTTATGATCTTTTTCTGGGTTAACATCGAAGAGGGGTTCGAATAATGGTTTAAAAGACTTGCCGATCAACTCTTTTCCCCTGAATGAGCTCTTTCTCTTCCAATCTTTGAATTCAGGATATCTTTCTAGGGCTTTTTCAGCCAGAATATATTTTTGGGAGCCCTTTTCTATAGAGATGTATTGAATCTTAGGATTAACAGCTAAGCCGTTGTTGGCTGGGAGAGTCCAAGGGGTGGTTGTCCAAGCCAAGATAGATGTATTTTTTTCATCCTTTAACTCAAAAGCAATAGTTACAGCGGGGTCCTCAACATCGGAGTAGGTCTCGTTATCCATAGTAACCTCAAATTTAGATAAGGGAGTGGCGCATCTTGGGCAATATAGAGAGACCCTCTTCCCTTTGTAGATAAGCTCTTTTTCATAAAGCTCTTTGAAGATCCACATAACAGTTTCCATATACTGAAGGTCATCTGTTCTGTATGACTTACTCATATCAGCCCAGCGACCGATGTGATCTATGTACCATTCCCACTGTTGTGAGCCCTTTGCTACATATTTTTTTGCAGCATCTATAAATTTATCTATACCAAATTCCTCAATATCTTTCTTAACCTTAAATCCGAGCTCTTGCTCAACTTTGTTCTCTGCCGGAAGGCCATGAACATCCCAACCCCATATACGAGGGACATATTTACCCCTCATGGTCTGATATCTTGGAATTATATCCTTAGCAATACTTGGAAGGAGGGTGGCGTAGTGGGGGAGGCCAGTTATGAAAGGAGGGCCATCATAAAACGAGAAGACTTTCTTTTTAGAGTTTTTGTCGAGAGATTTTTGGAATATGTTGTTTTTCTTCCAGAAATCGAGAACATTCTCTTCTTTATCAAAAAGGGTGCCCTCTTTTATTTCTTTAAAGCTTTTTTCTTTAGCCATTGGTAGAGAGAAATATATCTATCTGTCGGATTTAAATCAAACCCACTTTGGATTTAACCGCCTCAATTTTTTTAGAGGCAACACGGTCCATTTTTTTAGCGTTTTGTTCAAGAAGCTTAGTGATCTTAGATTTTTCCTTCATTAGCTCTTTCTTTCTAGTCCTAAGAGGCTTTAGCGAAGAGTTAATCTCTTTGGCTAGGGCTGCCTTAAACTCTTTGTAGCCCACATTCTTAAACTCCTTAACAATTTCTTTTTCTGAAACACCTCTGAAAGCGGCAAAGATGAGGACAAGGTTAGATACGGCAGGTCTATTTTTAGGATCGAAACCGATTGTTTTATGAGAGTCTGTTTGAGCGGCCATAATCTTCTTCGTTGTCTCTGCCTCTGAGTCGAATATGAATAGGCAGCCTGAGGGGATGGATTTACTCATCTTATTGCTTGGATCATTAAGGCTCATAACTCTTGGCGTCTTTGTTAGAAGAGCTTGAGGCTCCTTAAAGGTTTTGCCAAAGCGTTGGTTAAATTTTCTAGCTATTGCTCGAGTTAATTCTAGGTGTTGAATTTGATCTTCTCCAACTGGCACAAAGTCTGCGTCATATATCAGAATATCGGCGGCCATAAGGATTGGATATGTTAAAAGGCCCGCATTAGCAATTTGACCCTGAGAGACCTTCTCCTTATAGCTAACCATTCTTTCAAGTTCTCCAACTGGAGTGAGGGTGTTGAAGATCCAGGCTAGATTGGTGTGGTGAGGAACATGCGATTGAATAAAGAGAGTAGACTTTTTGGGATCTATTCCTAGAGCAAGAGCATCTATGGCCATTTCCATAATCTCTCTGCTCTTTTGTTTGGGATCGTATTTTTGAGTTAGAGAGTGATAGTCGGCTATGAAGTAGTATCTCTTCAAGCCTTTTTCTTTTTGCATGGCAGCAGCCTGCTTAAACATTCCTAGGTAGTTACCTATATGCAGTCTTCCAGAGGGCTGGAATCCAGTAACAACAACTTTTTCTTTTGTGGACATGACTTTATTATAAAGCACTTAGTGATTTTGATAACCTCCTATTCGATTAAAAACAAAAACTCCCGAACAAATCGAGAGTTTTTGAATTGTCTAGAGACTAACTATTCTGTGGTTGCATCAGCTTCAACTTCAGTATCTATCCCAGCTTCAGCATCTACCTCGGCTTCAGCTTCAACATCTGTATCTGTTCCAACTTCAGTATCTACAGTTTCGTCTACCACACCCTCCAAGTCTCCCATTAAGCCTTCGCTTTCTGCGACAACATCCTCATAACTCTGTTGAGCTTCTGGTATTAGCACACTTGGGGCGCCGAACTCGTTTAGTTCATATTCGCCGCCACCCTCTGTGGTGCCAATATATCCATTGCCCTGTACCTCGATCTCTTCGAAGGCCAAGCTGACCACTTGTCCTGCTGGATCGATGATGAACTCTTTGTCATCTATAACTCCGATGGTGTATCCGTTCACACCCTCCTTAAAGGATTCGAAGCCACTTGACTTAACTTGACCATTTTCGTCGGTTAGGTATCGAAGACCCGTTTCTTCATCAACCATACTTGGCACACTGGATTGATTCATGTAGTAGAAGCCACCAATGGCAATCAAGGCTACAATTGCAACTCCATAGACCAATGTTTTTTTGTCCATATTTGTATAAATTTTGTTTAGACCTTTATTTAATTATACCCTGGCTAAAGGCTTTTGTGTGCACAAAAGGGGTTGGCATATCTAAGGGGAGAGGGTCCAATCTATACCCCTTTTCTTTCGTTTTTAGACCTCAATGATTACAGGCAGGATCATTGGCCTCCTGTGAGTTTTTTTGTACAAGAATTTACCCACCTGATCTCTAAAGAGAGACTTGAGATAGTCTGTATCAATGTTTTTGTTACGAGGTATCCTGTTAACTATTCCCCTGATTCTACTTCGCATGTCTTTTAGTAGGTCTTGGTTCTCTCTGAGATAGATGAATCCTCTCGAGATGATGTCTGGGTTTTTAACTATTCTACCCGTCTTTCTTTCCATGGTTACAATAAGGACAACCATTCCATCTTCAGCTAACATTCTCCTATCTCTTAGAACAACCTCTTCAACATCTCCGACACCAAGGCCATCTACCATGACATAGTTGGTATCAACTTTTTCCTGACTAATCTCGAAACTATCTTCTCCAATTAGGCAGACATCACCGTTGTCGGGAAGATATACGTTCCCCTCTTTTACGCCAGCTTCATGCCCAAGCTTCTTGGCTGCTTTTCTGAAGTGGTAGTAGGCGTGGATTGGAACAAGGTATTTAGGCTTAAGGGCCTTGAGGGCAATCTTAAGGTCTTCACTAGGGGCGTGACCACCTGCGTGAATATCCATGAATCGGTAGTTATATACCTCATCAACCTGACGAGCAATATTGTCGGTTAGACTTTGAACACTGCGCTCGTTTCCAGGAACTACTGAAGAAGAGAAAATAACCATGTCGGTTTTTTTAAGGTGTAGCTGTGGGTGCTCACCACTAACTATTCTCATGAACCCCGAGTTTGGTTCTCCTTGAGCTCCGGTTGTTATGATCAAAATTTCACCATCTTTGTACTTATTGACCTCTTGAAGAGAGATCATGGTGCCTTCCTTGGTCTTTAGTATGCCAAGGCTTTTAGCGATTTCTATATTCTCTCGCATAGAGCGTCCGTTAATAGCAACCTTTCTTCCAAGCTTCTCTGCGATCTTAATGATCTCTGCAACACGAGTGATCATAGAAGAGAAGGTAGTTAGAAGAATTCGGTACTCTGCCTTTTTAAGCAGTTCTTCAATATTCTTTTCAACTTCTTTCTCAGTTATTCCGTGTCCTGGCTTCATGGCATCGGTTGAGTCCATGAGATACAGTTGGACGCCTTTTTTGGCGATACGCTCAACCTCCTCGAACATCCGAATGTTTCCTTTTTCGTCTCTGTCGAATCTGAAGTCACCAAAGTTAACGACATTTCCCACAGGGGTTTCTATGCAGACTCCCATTGAATCAGGAATAGTGTGCTCAACGCCAAAGAAGTCTAGGGTAAAGTGAGCTCCAACCTTAATCTTGTCTCCATACTTAGCCTCAACCAAATTCGCCTTTGGAAGGTTAGGGAATTCTGAGAGACGTTTCTCTACAAGGGCTTTAGCCATGCGAGGAGCATACATGATGGGATTTCCAAGTTTTTCTATTAGGTATGGGATAGCTCCTATGTGGTCGAGATGACCGTGGGTTATAACAATTGCCCTGATCTTATCCTTCTTGGGGATTAGAGAGCTTATATTTGGGATTATATAGTCGATTCCAGGAGTATCTTCTTCTGGGAATTGGAGACCCATGTCCATGATGACGATTTCATCTCCATATTCTACATACGACATGTTCCTTCCAATCTCTTCTAGTCCACCAAGTGGAATAAAGCGAAGCTTATTCTCCGAAGAGGTTTTTTTAGGACTGCTTTTCGGTGCGGTCTTCCTGGCGGTAGCCCTTCTTGTTGTTGTGCTCGTCGAGGAGCTGCGTGATGAGGTAGACCTCTTAGGCGAAGCCTTCTCCGTACTTGTTGTTGTTTTTGTAGGCATTTTTTATTTTATTTTTGCTTTGTGCCCAGGGTGGGATTCGAACCCACACTCCCGTTTAAAGAGAACTAGTCTCTGAAACTAGCGCGTCTACCAGTTTCGCCACCTGGGCTGTTTGTTTCCAATACCATTAAAGAGAGATCAAATTCACTGGCAGTATAGCTTGTAACTAATTGCTTTGCAATTGCTCTCCCTCCTCATGAGGATTTGTGAAAGATCTA
>PFAG01000002.1:10546-10831 GCA_002773755.1 Candidatus Colwellbacteria bacterium CG10_big_fil_rev_8_21_14_0_10_41_28 | reverse complement strand
ACCTATCCAGTTCCTTTGAGCAGTTTTAATATTCTCTGGCCAATCTATCTTATCCAGATTACTAAGTAGCTTTTCTGCATAGTCGGTGATCTTAAAGAACCACTGCTCTAAGTCTTTTTTAGTAACTTCAGTTTTGCATCTCTCACACTCACCTCCTTCAACCTGCTCATCAGCTAGAACCGTCCTACAAGATGGACACCAGTTAACGCTAGCCTTCTTCTTGTATGCAAGGCCCTGCCTCCACATTTGGATGAAGATCCATTGAGTCCATCTATAGTACTCTGG
>PFAG01000002.1:9558-10131 GCA_002773755.1 Candidatus Colwellbacteria bacterium CG10_big_fil_rev_8_21_14_0_10_41_28 | reverse complement strand
TTCGCTTCCCCCTGTGTGGCTCTGGCGCGACATATGGAGCATCTGTCTCTAGAAGAACCCTATCAAGTCCAATGTGTCTTATCACCTCATCATAGTCTCTACTAAAAGTTATGACTCCTCCGAAGGAGAAATAGAAGCCTAGATCCATGAGCTCTGTAGCATTATTGATAGAACCGGTAAAAAAGTGATTTATGCCAGGAGCTACTGATTTCAAATCCGCTCTTTTCTCCTTAAGAAGCTCTATCAGATCATCAAATGCATCTCTGCAGTGGATCATAAGCGGGATATCTAGATCCTTTGCCAGATCAATCTGGCTGATAAGAGCTTCTCTCTGTTGTCTCTTCGTATCCCCCTCCATTCGGAAGTAATCTAGCCCGCACTCACCTACTGCTACTACCTTATCGCTCTTCCCTAACTCTTTATACGCTTCGTAGTCAAAGTCTTCTCCACCGCGCTCCTTCTCATCAGAATCCCCCAGTTCATTTTTATCGTGGTATCCAGGAGAAGTATTGTTGGGATGGAGCCCTATGGTCGCATATACACCCTCTTCATATTTTTCAGCAAACCCCACTG
>PFAG01000002.1:9355-9514 GCA_002773755.1 Candidatus Colwellbacteria bacterium CG10_big_fil_rev_8_21_14_0_10_41_28 | reverse complement strand
CCAACCAGATGTTTTGATCGAGCGCTCTTTTGGCTACCTCTCCAGCCTCATCCCCGTATGCTGGAAATGGAACATGCGTATGGGCGTCTATCAATCTAGGCATTTAGTCTTGGGAAGAGGTTCTCTATTTTCTTGGCCCCAATAACCTTATCTCCATCC
>PFAG01000002.1:687-9329 GCA_002773755.1 Candidatus Colwellbacteria bacterium CG10_big_fil_rev_8_21_14_0_10_41_28 | reverse complement strand
TGTATATAACTTCTTTATTGCTATCCTCCCAGGGCTTATTCTCGTTTATATATCCATCACCAAACTTGATAAGAGACCATATTGTGGAAACTGTTTCGTGCAACTTAAACTTCTCTGAAGCTAACGCGGCTTGCTCAGCGGTTTGTTTAATCTTCTGAAGAACTTCTTCACTAGCATTCTGGCCCGATAGATCCCCTACACTCTCAGCTAGAGTTGTTATTCTAGAGGCGAAGTTGCCTAAACCATTGGCCAAGTCAGCATTGTATCTCTCTTCAAACCTCTTGGTGCTAAAGTCTCCATCTTCATCTGATGGGAGGTCTCTCAAAAGGTAGTACCTGACGGGGTCTGTCCCATACTTCTCGACTAACTCATACGGATCTATAACATTGCCTATACTCTTTGATATCTTCTCTCCCTCTGCGGTTACAAAACCGTGGACAAAGATCTTTTTTGGGAGAGGAATCCCCGCTGCAAGAAGCATCCCTGGCCAAATAGCAGCGTGGAAGCGCAATATATCCTTTCCAATAACATGGATCTCTGCTGGCCACCATTTTTCAAAATTCTTTTCGTCCCTACCATATCCGATAGCAGAGATGTAGTTAGATAGGGCATCGCACCACACATACATTACCTGGTCCTCATGACCAGGGACAGGTATCCCCCAGTCCAGCTTGTCTTTTGATCTTGAGAAGCTTACATCCTCAAGCCCTCCCTCTATAAAGGAAAGGATTTCATTTCTCCTCCCCTCGGGCAAGATCTCAAGCTCTCCGGACTTAATTAGCTCAGCTATCTTCTCGCCGTATTTAGACAACCTAAAGAATAGATTCTTTTCTTCAATCTCTTCTGGCTCCTTCTTGTGATCTGGGCACTTCCCGTCAACTAAATCTTTCTCGGTAACAAAGTTCTCGCACCCAACACAGTATAGGCCCTTGTATTCTTTCCAGTATATGTCACCTGACTCTTCTAGTTTCCTCCAAAGAGCCTGGGCTCCTGGCCAGTGATTCTTCTTATCAGAGGTTCTAATAAATTGATCCCAGCTTAAGTCGAGAGCTTCTTTTAATCCCTTAAAGTTGTCAGAGAGCTCATCAACGAATTCCTTTACTGATTTTCCCGCATCAAAAGCGGCTCTCTTTATCTTTACTCCATGTTCATCTGTCCCTGTTAGAAAAAAGGTCTCTCTTCCTTGAAGGCGATTCCATCTGGCCATTGCATCAGCCTGGACAGACTCCAAAGCAAACCCTATGTGCGGCTTAGCGTTTGTATATGCTATTGATGTCGTTATGTAGAAATTATCCTTCATTAATCTTTAATCGGAATTGGTAATTAGCTAGAGGCTAAACCGAGAGACGATTCCTGCGTCTATTACTCTTTACATTAATCCACTCTTCTCCTATCTCTTGGATAAATACTGCCACTGGGACGGCTAAAAGAACTCCCACAAACCCCGCTATCTGAGCTCCTCCTAGGATAGCTACCAGGATCATTACTGGATGAACTCCTGTACTCTTCCTCATAACAAGCGGAACGAGGATATTGTTCTCTAATTGTTGAATAATTAAGAAGAGAACTAATACGGATATTCCAAGGGTTATTGATTGAGAAAGCGCGACACTAACAGCAAGTGCTCCAGCAAAGATTGGTCCAACTATTGGAATTAACTCAAAGACAGCAGCCGTTAAAGCCAAGGCAAGAGCGAAACGAATGTCGAGTAGGGTTAGTCCAATAAATACTGTGGTCCCAACAATTAAGCTGAGCATCATCTGCCCCTGGAACCAGTTCCCAATTCTCTTTTTGGTTCTTTGATATAGATCAAGGATTTTGTCCTCCATTGATTCGGGAAAGACTGCTATCAGAAAATCACTAACACCATCTTTGCTTACGGTTAGGTAAAAAGAGAGGACTAGTACTGCTAAGACAAATGTTACTCCTCCGACCAAACCACCTAGGACCTCTATGAAAGAAATCCCTCCAGAGAGAAGAACTGTTGTGAACTCTTGGATATCGGCATTGATAATACTGGTGGGGTCTGTTGGAAGATTTAATCCGAAAGATTCTGCTATTACACTATCTAGGTTCTTAACCAAATTATTAATCTCAATTACGGCTATGGGGATGATTGTATAGAAAAGAATGGCCAAGACTATTAATGTGGCTAGATACATAAGGATTGTCCCCAGGATTCTTGGGATACCCTTTCTCTCAAGAAAATCTACAGGTCTATCGAAGATTGTTGAAACGAGGAGGGCTAAGAGCAAAACGGCTATTGTCTCGCGCATCATAAAGAGTGCTACAACAAAACCAAGCATCAATATCACCCTCCAAAGGGATCTCCAGCTTATATCTAATGTTTTCTCTCCCATTAACTAGATTCTAATCTATTTTTAGCAGAGTCTCCAACATCCCCATCTCTTCTACTGGACCTATTAGGGCCAGGTTTAGTTTTTCATTTTTGAAAATATCTTTAGCCACCCTTTGTATATCCTTTTGGGTAATAGCCCTTAACATATCCGCCACTTCATTCGGATCCTTCATCTCCTTTTTAATTAGCTCCTGAAATCCATAGTACATAGCCACTGAGTTTGATGTCTCAAGGCCCAACATCATGGACCCGATCATGTGGTCTTTAGTCTTTTGAAGTTCCTCCTCTGAGACTAACTCCTCCTTCAGTCTCTTAAATTCAGCAAGGATAGCGCTTATAACGACTTCTAATTTTGAGTGCTCTACTCCGGCTCTCGCTGAAAGCACTCCTGTGTCAGTGAATTCATCGGAATCTGCCCCTACGTAGTAGGCAGCGCCAAGCTCTCCTCTGACTTTAGCCCAAAGTCTTGAACTCATCCCACCACCTAATATGTCTCCTATAAGCCTTACCACAAACCTATCTTTGTGAAATGTATCATAGGCTCTAACAGCTAAAATGAGATGAGTCTGCTCAGAATCCTTTTTCTGCATGTGCATTTCTGGCTTTGATTGCTCTTCTTTAACTGGAAGCTTGTCCTTCTTGTCACCCTCTTCCATGGAAGAGAATATCTTCTCTATCTTTTCTAGAGCATCTTCTGGGTCAACTGATCCAGCGACAACTACCGTCGTAGCATTTGGAACATAATGGTCTTTTTTGTATGCGAGGAAATCGTCTTTAGTAATTTTTTTTATAACATCTTTGTCTCCTCCAATATTCCAACCAGCAGGCTGATCTCCATATAGGAGGCTAGTTAGATCATCTACTACTTTTCTCTGAGGGATATCCTCATACATATTTATTTCTTCGATTATTACACCCTTTTCCCTCTCTATTTCCTCCTCATCGAATATCTGATTTAGGTATATGTCGGATACAATATCTAAAGCTTTTTCGAAATGCCCCTTATCAACCTTGGCATAGTAGCCTGTGTATTCATGCCCGGTAAAAGCATTGTATGAAGAACCTAGTCTGTCTAACTCTCCACTTATATCAAGTGGAGTTGGCCTATTCTTTGTCCCCTTAAAGCACATGTGCTCGAGGAAGTGAGAAATTCCACTAATATCTTTTGTTTCGTACTTTGATCCAGTCTCTACTAGAACAAGAACTGTCACCGCAGGATTATCTTTCTGCGGAACTACGACAGCGCGAATACCATTGTTTAAAACTTTTTTCTTTAATTCCATATTTAACTTAATTTTTCTTTGAGATAACTCTCGAGTTCATCTATGGCAACCCTCTCCTGCTTCATGGAGTCTCTATCTCTAACTGTTACCATTTTATCTTCAAGAGAATCAAAGTCTACAGTAACGCAGAATGGAGTTCCAATCTCATCCTGTCTTCTATATCTCTTTCCTATGCTTTGAGTTTCGTCATAGTCAGTTACAAAACTTTTTGAGAGATCTGCTCTTATATCTTCGGAGAGCTTCTGAAGCTCTTCCTTTTTGGACAGAGGCAGAACAGCAACCTTAAATGGCGCTATGGTTTTGGGTAGGGCTAAAACAACCCTTGTCTCTCCCTTAACTTTTTCTTCTTTATAGCTTGAAACGAGGATGGCTAGAATGGTTCTTTCAACACCCATTGATGGCTCAATAACATGAGGGATATATTCCTCTCCGCTTTCTAAGTCTTTGTATTTAAGACTTTTACCAGAGCTTTTCTCATGCTGAGAAAGATCGTAGTTCGTTCTATAGGCTAATCCATATAGCTCTTTCTGGCCAAACGGATATTCGAACTCTATATCAACAGTTCTTTCACTATAGTGGGCCCTTTCAGACTCCGGCACATCAACCTCCTTTATGAGCTTTCTATCTATGCCCACTAGATCAAGCCACTTTCTAATCTCTTCTAGCCAATTATTGAAATGTTTCTCCCAATCTTTCTTGGACTTTGGTGGAGCAATAAAGTATTCGATCTCCATCTGCTCAAATTCCCTCAATCTAAAAATAAAGTTCCCTGTCGTTATCTCATTTCTAAAGGCTTTACCAATTTGGGCTATACCAAAGGGAATACTCTTTCTGCTGGTTCTTAAAACCTCAGCAAAGTCTACGAACATTGCTTGGGCTGTTTCTGGTCTTAGATGAACAATTGAATCTTTATCTTCAACAGGACCCATAAAGGTTTTGAACATGAGATTAAACTGTTTTGGCGTCGTTAGCTCATTGCCATCAGGACTTTTAATTCCTTTCTTCCCTATAATCTTTCCCATTTCTTCGAGAGTCATTCCACTCGCATTAATCTCTGCATCTTCGAGGAGGTGGTCTGCCCTATATCTAACATGGGTTTTTTTGTCCTCGACTAAAGGATCTGTAAAGCTGTCTATATGTCCAGAAGCTTCCCATATTTTAGGGTTCATTATGATATTTGCATCTATGCCAACGATGTCTTTCCTGTCTCTAACAAAAGTCTTCCACCAAAGATCTTTTATATTCTTCTTGAGCTCTGACCCAAGGGGACCAAAATCGTATGAGTTAGCTAAACCACCATATATATCGGATCCGGGGAATATAAACCCCCTATTTTTAGCGAGGGCTATTATTTTATTCATCTTTTCAGCTTCTCTACTCATTACTAATTACTCTACCATCCTCTGCGTCAAATCCACTATCGCTTAGCCCACTCGTATCTACAGATGCACTAGATCCAGAGAGAGAGATTCCTGTGAACTCGTCAGTTGCTGAAATAGTGACAAGATCCATTAGGTGTATAAAGTTTCCTATATCTGAATTGTTTGGAGTAATAGAAATCTTAAAAATGGCTTCTGGATCTTTGCTTATAATGCCCGCTCCAGCGCTAAGGTCCCCGAGATTCCAAAAAAGATCACGAGTTGACTCATCATACTCAATAGTTGATCCTTCTGGCGAGCTCAACACCTCTTCGAATAAAACGTTCGACCCAAGACGACTCCTCAGTTGCACCCCCCTTACATCAGTCCCCTTGTTTTCAACGGACCAGTGTACGGAAAGAGTTGTCTTAGTTCCCTCTTTAGGTGGAATTAATCCACTATTTTCATATTCTGATTCATCGAAGTATATGGAGTTTTTTAGATCAAGGTCGCCGGCAACCTTAGTCTGAAGAGTTGCATCGGTCGATGTCCTGTCTGTTGATACCCCTTGGGTGATTGTTGGTGATTCGGCTGTTACGTTAACCTTTAGAACAAAATTCTTGTCGTTTATCTGACTGATTGGGAAGTCTTTCTTAACCGTAACTGCAAAAGAGAATGTTGCCTGCCTACCCACACCTAGTGATGAGAGCTCATCAAAGTCTGCTGAAGACCACACTATAGAACTATCTAAACTGTTGAATTTCCCATCGGTGTCTACGGTTTCTCCATCAAACATTTCTCCTATAAGTTGTGTTCGCACAATAACATTCCTTAATGGGACTTCTGTGTTGTTTTTGAGTGTAACTATATATGTGAGCTCCTCTCCTGCGAAAGCATAGCTCTTTGGGTCGGACAGTCTGATGCCTAGAGTTAGTGGAGATGGAGCCAGAAGAGGGTTCTCATCGATTCTATCTAGTTCATAGTTTTCGTCTGCAAAGTTTAGGATAATTCTTGGCTTAAGGCTCAAAACATCTGTTGAGACATTAACCGCCCTGGCAACAAAATTGAGTTCATAATCTTTCTCTTCAGTTATGGGTATCTCCCACTTTAAATCATTGAAGCTGCTTTTGGGCTCTGATGATACTAGGTCAAGCTCATCTTCGTTTTCTAAGATAAGATAGTATTTAATCTTCTCTGATATGTCGTTAAATTCTTCTTTTGATTCAATTTGACTAGTGTTAAGCAAAATCTTTGAGCTAAACTCCTGTCCAGAGAAAATAACGGAGGGAACGGTCATGTCTATATCAAAGGTGGTATTTTGAGGAGAAACATTGACGACAGTATTCTTGTTAAAGAATGCTGATAGGGATTTTGTTGTATAGGTTAGGCTTGCCCTTAGCTCATGTCCCCTATCTGAATCTGTGGGGACTGCTATTAATCTAACTTTTTCTTTTAGAACATTGGTGTTGGGGATTTCTTCTAACTCTCTAACATCGTTTCTCTTATCTGGTGAGTCGAGAAGTATGATGCCAGTTGGTAGGGAGATAGTTAGCTTGGATTCAAGAATATTCTCTGAACTGTTGTTTGAAATATTTACTTCTGCCTCAAATGGTTGACCCATCTTTACGTTGTCTGGAATCTCTATACTTATTTGAACATCTCCTGTCCCCAATTGGCTTATATATAGAAATACTCCTACACCTAGGAGTATTACGGTTACTGATATTAACAACACCTTACTGCTAAAACCTCTTCGGTCTTTGGGTGGGGTGTCTATTTTCTCTTCTGTATCTAAATTAATCACTTATCTTTATATATTTCTCTATGTCCGAGATTCCCCTTTCTGAGCAATTAGTACACAAGAACATTATATCTCTAGGGTCAAAATAGACAACTTTGTTCGCTCTGCAACCTTGGCAGATAAGTTGTCCCTCTTGAGGGATAAAGCCCATTAGGCCAAGCAGATGGCCGTATATCCTTGGCGTGATAACACCACTTCTTAGAATTTCATAAATTGTATACCAGAGATCTCTGTCTGGCTGATTAAAGGGAATTACTTCGTCCAAGAAATACAAATGCTTTATAGTATCGTCCGTTAGATCAAACTGCTCCTCCTTTAGCGCATCTACTAGCCTAAGATAGCCATTATCTACAAGCCTTACTGTTGCCAGAGAGCCTATCGGAAGCTGGCCGGAGAGTTTAGAGGTTATCTTACGCATACTTTTTGAAGAAGCCCTTATTTTCCCAAGTTCTTTTGTGTATAGAGTTAGTAGAACATCTTGATTACCCCAAGATGATCTATCCAAAATGATTGCTTTTAGGTAATGCTCTGTCATTGACAACTAAATTCTACCACTATCCCTAGGGCTTGACATTCTAAGAACATTATGATAAGATTTTGTCAAATCCCGAGAGAGGGATTTTTAATTTGCCTTAATCTCTTAAGGCCAAAATAAATGAGTAGATACTTAATTTCGGCTACACTTCTACTTGCATTGGGAACCTTAAGTTCAGTCCTCGTCGGTAGCGCTGCCCCAGTGGCAGAGACAGGACAAATAGTCCTCGCAGAGCAAAGCGATGCTCTGCTAAATGATAGTCCCATAATTACTCCTGAGACTGATTATGATCCAGATGTGAAGAGAGTGGTTACTGTAATGGTGACGGCGTACTCTAGTACAGTTCGTCAAACCGACAGCACACCATTTATCACAGCCTCTGGAACTACAGTTAGACCAGGTGTTGTGGCTGCTAATTGGCTACCGATTGGTACTAAAGTCAGAATCCCCAAATTATTTGGAGATAGGGTTTTCGTTGTTGAGGACAGAATGCACAGGAGAAATGACCATAAGCTAGATGTCTGGCTTGAATCAGAAACAGAAGCTTTCAACTTTGGTGTCCATAACGCTGAAGTTGAAGTTTTATAGCTGAAACTGAAAATCTTAGCCCTAAGCCCCACTAAAAAGTGGGGCTTTTGGGTTCTAGAGAATTAGTAACTAGGGTTTTCCTCCTCTACCCCCTCTTTAAAGTTCGCGAAACGAGCAAGTGCGAATAGTAGACTGGATAGTCTATTTAGATAAGCCAGTGTGTTCTCTTCTGGTTTAATAAACTCCTTATCTTTGGCTCTTATAACCTCTCTCTCTGTTCTTCTCGCCAATGTCCGCGCAGTATCTAAAAATGCTGAGAGCTCCGTACCACCTGGTATGGAAAACCCCTTAATAGGAGGGATGGTGTTCTCTATCTTCTCTATTAAGGCCTCCATATCCTTAAGGGCTCCCTCGCCCAATATCTTATCAGCTCCTGCAAGTTGAGCTTGGATTATAAAAAGATTCTCTTGGACAGATCTTATAGTAGAACTAAAAGATCCTTCGTTATCTAAATCAAAACTTAAATCCCCCGATTTTGTTCTGCAGATGCCGAGGAAAGAGTTGAGCTCGTCTAAAGAACCCAGAGCCTCAGTGATTTCTGATCCTTTGGTAAATCTTTTTTCACTACCAATTATCTTAGTAGTCCCATCATCTCCTTTCCCTGTATATAACATGTGCCCAGGGCGGGATTCGAACCCGCACGCCACCTAAGCAGCCTAGGCCCTCAACCTAGTGTGTATACCGTTCCACCACCTGGGCAATTAAGGCTATTTATACA
>PFAG01000002.1:0-665 GCA_002773755.1 Candidatus Colwellbacteria bacterium CG10_big_fil_rev_8_21_14_0_10_41_28 | reverse complement strand
AACCTTCTCCACACCAACACTAGCAACCTCTCCACGTACGGTAAAAGTAGCCCCAGCCTCTTTGCCGTGCTTTCTTGAAATAACAATTCCCTCGAACATTCCGTTCTTATCTTGAATACGGACTCTTATTCCAGGTTTTATCTGAGCTATGGTTTCTTTATCTAACATAAATGCATGTGCAACTTTACATGACTATCCCCCACTTTTCAAGGCTTCTAGGGCCTTCTCGAAGTCCTCTGGTATGGGGGCCTTAACTTCTAATTCTTTTCCTTGGGGAGATTTGAACTTTAAAGAATAGGCGTGTAGCATCTGCCTTTCTATGCCACTAACCCTAGCTGGTTTTCCACCATATACCCCATCACCCACAACTGGGTTGTGAATGGCATTAAGATGAACTCTTATCTGATGGGTTCTACCTGTTTTGGGATAAACATCTACCAGAGAATAGTTGCCTAGATCTTCTGCTACTTCGTAAAGAGTTTTTGCCTTTTTAGGAAGTCTGCCTTCATGGACAGTTCTTTTGATAGAACCATGTTTAATGCTTATATCTTTGTCTATGACTCCACTATTCTCTTTTGGCCTACCAACCACTATGGCTCTGTATCTTTTTTCAATATCTCTTTTCTGAAAAAGACTTTTTAAGTATCTAAAAGCTTCCCCAGTTT
>PFAG01000015.1 GCA_002773755.1 Candidatus Colwellbacteria bacterium CG10_big_fil_rev_8_21_14_0_10_41_28 | reverse complement strand
ACGTGCCTGGGAATATTTTCTATATCCATCGATTAATTAGATTTTAATTATGTAGCTACTATTCTAACCAACTACCATACTGTCTTACCAGTAAAGATTTAGCTTCCTGTGGATGAAGCATTATTTTAGGAATAATTTTTTCTGTCCTTATAGACTGAGAGCCCTTAACCAAAACGATATCTCCTGATCTAATAATTTCTTCAATATGTTTTGTAGCCTCATCAATCTTCTTATAGTGCCTAGCATTCGAACCCATTTTTTTCTTTGCCTCTTCAACCGCTACCTTCATATTTTCTCCAACGCCGATAAAGAGATCTGCCACCTCAGAGACTTTTTTACCAATCTTTATATGCTCTTGCTCACTATGTTTGCCTAACTCTAGCATATCTCCCAAAACAGCTATCCTCCGCTCTCCCCTTAGGCTAGAGAGCACTCCCAGGGCTGCCTTCATAGATAGGGGGGATGCATTATAGGAATCATCTATGATTGTAGACCCCTTCACGCCCTTAATTAAACGAGATCTTCCTGGACTTCCTCTATATATAGAAGCTGACCCGACTGCCTGTTCGAAAGACAGCCCCAGCTCCATAGCTGCTATAGAGGCTGCGGCAAAAGCATATGCCTGACTTTCACCAAATAGATTCTTTATTAATATAGTTTCCTCTCTATCGCTAACTCCAAGCTTAAAAGATGCTCCTATGGGCCCACTTTTCTCAGAAATATTCTTAAAATCAGATATTCGTACGGTTGCTAACTTGTTTTCTCCAAAGGTTTTAACTTGAACATTTAAATCCTTAGCCATTTTAGACACATCACCATCATCTGCATTTAAAATAGCGAGACCGCCATCTTTCAGAGCCTCAACAAGCCCAGCCTTTTCTTTAGCTACCTCTTTTTGGTTCTCATAAAACTCTATATGGACGGGGGTTTCTCCAACGGCAGTAACAATTGCTATATCCGGCTTAGCAATCTTTGTCAGATATTTAATATCTCCTGGGTGATCGGCTGCATACTCTAGAATAAGTATTTCTGGATACTTCTTTTTGCCTATGGGATCTATCAAAACCCAGATCGCTTGCAGGATGGCCTTAAACCAAATATAGAAGCTATCAATTTTCTCAAACTCTCCTATAACCGAAAGAGGTAAGCCTGTTTCATTATTAAGATTTCCGCCAGCCATTCTTACGCGCAGATCACGCCTCTTTAGCATGGTGTACAGAACTGTCTTTGTAGAAGTCTTTCCTACTGTCCCGGTTATTCCAACAATGGTTGGCTTGTATCTCCAAAGAATTAGTTTGGCAAAAATCTTTAGTTTTAAATTGAGAATTAAAAGAAATAATTTTCTCATCTGTGGGTGCTGAGGGATTCGAACCCCCGGCCTTC
Organism: Candidatus Colwellbacteria bacterium CG10_big_fil_rev_8_21_14_0_10_41_28; assembly: GCA_002773755.1. GTDB lineage: Bacteria > Patescibacteriota > Minisyncoccia > UBA6257 > Colwellbacteraceae > 1-14-0-10-41-28. The sequence goes on along the minus strand of PFAG01000015.1, from coordinate 8,016 downwards.
TCGGTGTAAACGAGACGCTCTAGCCAACTGAGCTAAGCACCCATAACTTATGCGTATTTTAGTCTCCGCGTATATCAAAGGCAAGCCTACATAAAAGAAGGGCCCCCGCATAGCGAGGGCTTGTAGTTTCGTGGAGCCCCCGGAGGGTTGAGTGGTTAGCGTGCCCGCCACCCACTCACTGGATAAGCTAGCTGGTTTGGCCGAAGCCGCGCCGACGTCTATCCAAGAGGTCTTAGTACTAGTGAAGACCTAACCCTCGCGAGGACCCCGCGTCTCTGATGGGACTCGAACCCACACTATGCGCTTGCGCGCATTGCTCTATCCGATTGAGCTACAGAGACGGGGGTCCGAACAAGTTTAGTAGACGACACCTAAGTCGTTTAGCGTCCCAAAACGCCATTCATGATACTAATCTTGTTCGGACCTCGTGGCGGCGGGAGGAGTTGAACCTCCATATCTGGGTTTTCAAGCCAACGCTCTGCCTCTTAAGCTACTACCGCCGTGGTTGCCGTGGGAATGTGCAGATTCTCTTTATATCTAAAAAAATAGTTTCAGTCAACAATGTGGGCCAGGATGGACTCGAACCATCAACCGCCAAGGTATAAGCTTGGTGCTCTAACCAATTGAGCTACTGGCCCATAGAGCTAAGCAAAATATAGCTTAAGCAGCTACCGGTTTCAACTTAAGCTTCTTAACTAGTTTATTAAACTCATCCTGCTCTAAGACTTCCTTTTTCATAAGAGTATCCGCAATTCCTTTTAAGACTTTCTGATTTTTATCAATAACCCTATTTGCTGTTTCTAGAGCCCTATCTATAAATCCTCTAACTTCCCCATCTATTTGAGAAGCAACTTCTTCAGAGTAGTTCTTGTGAGCAACCATCTCTCTTCCAAGGAAGACGTTGTCAGAATCTGCCCCAAAGGCAGTTGGCCCAAGCTTTTCACTCATGCCATATTTGGTTACTAGTTTTCTGGCAATCTTCGTGGCTTCTTTTAGATCATTGCTTGCACCGGTCGTCACATCACCAAAGGTGGTCTTCTCGGCCGCGTATCCCCCCATTGCAACTGCAAGGTCTGCCAAGAACTGATTTCTGGTCTTAAGAGTTCGATCTTCTTCTGGAAGTTTTAGGGTGTATCCACCAGCATTTCCACGCGAAACGATTGATACCTTGTGTACGGGGTCAGAGTCCTTAAGGCTCGCTGCGACAATCGCATGACCCGCTTCGTGATAGGCAACAATCTCCCTCTCTTTTTCTGAAACGATTCTACTCTTTCTGGCCGGCCCAAGAAGAACCTTCTCAATAGAGTCCAAAACATTTTGTTGATCAACATCTTTTCTCTCCTCTTGAACAGCAAGAATAGCAGCCTCGTTAATAAGGTTGGCTAGATCTGCTCCAGAAAATCCAGGAGTTCTTGTTGCCACTTTCTTTAGGTCTACACTCTTTGCAAGAGGTTTGTTCTGGGCATGGATCTTTAAAATCTCCTCCCTTTCTTTTATATCAGGAAGATCAAGGTGAACCCTCCTATCAAACCTACCTGGTCTAAGGAGCGCCCTATCTAAAACGTCGGGTCTATTTGTTGCTGCAAGAACAATTACCCTGGTGTCTCTATTAAATCCATCCATCTCAACTAAGATTTGGTTAAGAGTCTGTTCTCTCTCATCGTGGCCTCCACCAACTCCTGTTCCACGCTCTCTTCCAACCGCATCAATCTCATCTATGAAAAGGATAGATGGAGAAGCTTTCTTTGCTGTATTAAATGCGTCTCTTGTCCTCGAAGCACCAACACCAACGAACATCTCGACAAACTCAGATGCTGATATGTGAAAGAATGGAACACCAGCTTCGCCAGCCACAGCTCTGGCCAAAAGAGTCTTACCTGTTCCGGGAGCGCCCATCAGCAAAACCCCTCTTGGAATCTTTGCGCCCATGTCCAAATACTTCTTTGGCTCCTTAAGAAAACCAACAACCTCGCTTAATTCCTGTTTTGCCTCTTTGAGCCCAGCCACATCATCAAAAGAAACCTTCTCTTTAAAGTTTGTGAAAAGGCTTAGATTGGATTTTCCAAAAGTGAATGCCTGGCTTGCTCCTCCTTTGGCTTGCCTCATCAAGAACCAAAAAATTCCCACAAAAACTAGTAGGGGAATTAATGTTGGTAGTATCGCTCCAGCCCAAAAACCAAACCCAGATTCATCTTTGACCGCTATGTTTACGGCAGATAGTTTATCTGAATCAACGCCCAGACTTACGAAGGCTTCAACAACACTTGTCCCAGCCTCCTTTTGAGACTCAAGAGTGGTCTCACCCTCTTTTAAAGAAATGATTAACCTATCTCCACTAATTTCTATACTCTGGACCTCTTCTGCTGATATTCTCCTAGCAACATCCGACAAAGAAACCTTCTCTATTTCTCCAGAGGGTTGATATAGGAAAGAGGTTATGAGGGCGAACGTGAAAAGTATAATAACTCCACGAAATATACTTCGATAGAGACTATTCTCCAGCTTCGGAAACTTCCTGTTCTCCTTTTTGTTGTTCTGGTTGTTTGGTGCCACCTTTTTCTAGCTTAAGAGTAATCCTCTTTTCATCTGCTTTTACTGAGTCTACCAAGAACTTGTAAGTCTGTCCCGGGTTAAGATGTTTTTTAAGCTCTTCAACTGAGCCAAACTCTGAAACGTGAATCATCCCAGTTAATCCATGACCCAATCTTACCGAGGCTCCAAAAGGATTTAGTTTATATACTTCACCTTCTATTATTTCACCGGCCTTAAATTTCTTATCTGCCTCTTCCCATGGGTCTTCCTGCAAAGCCCTTAGAGAAAGAGAAACACGGCCATCTTTAATCTCAGTTATTTTGGCCTTAACCATGTCTCCAACAGAGACGATTTCTTTAGGATTATCAATAATATTGTAGCTAAGTTCAGAGATATGGATTAACCCCTCTATTTTTGGTTCGTCAGCGAACTTAATAAATGCACCAAAATCTGCAACTCCGGAAACAATTCCAGAGACGTCTTCTCCCTCAGAGTATTTAGACAGGAGCTCCTTAACGTCGTCAACCTCTACCTCTCTTTCAGATACAATTAGTTTATTTGTTCGAGGATTAATATTAATAATCTTCACAGTTATATCCCCACCAACCATCTTCTCGAGTTCTCCGATGATCTTTGACCTATCTCCCTCAGCATCTTTTGGATAGTTGTCGTTTGATAGTTGTGAGGCTGGAAGGAATCCTTGAATTCCCCTTATGTCCACAATCAATCCACCAGAGTTTGCGTTAACAATCTTGCCCTTAATAGCTTCATCCGCATCCTTAAGCTCTTTGAGCTCTTGCCAAGCTTTCTGTTTGCCAGCTTCTACTAGAGAAAGTTCTACAAACCCATCTTCGTTTTCCGGCATAATCACCTTAGCAGCAATCTCATCCCCCTCTTCAAGCTTCTTTAATATATTCCTTGCATTAATAAGCTCTAACCCATAAATAACACCAGTCCCAATTCTTGGAACGGCGAAGTAGACAGCCTTGTTTGCGCGCTCTATAACCCGCACATTAATAATTTCCCCCTCACGGAGGATTGGCATTAAACCTGGGTTGGATTTCAACATTTGAAACTCCAACGAATCTTGTTTTTTAGCTGTTAGTCTAACCAAAGCACGCTGATTATAAGGAAAGCAGCATTGAAAAGCAATGCCTTAGAGAGTAATATAATCGGGATGGTAATTAACCTTATTGGATCAACTGGCATACGCTGCCAGGTGGCTGATTTTGTCCTAATTGTAGACCCGCCTTCAAAAAGGAAGGCAAATATAACTCTTCTTACAGAGGTCTCTTTAGAGGGATCTGTTGAAGGAGAAGAGGGGTTTATATACGGACCAGGAGAGTATGAGATAGAGGGCGTGAGAATCAAGGGGATAGCTCTTCCCGCCAGCGACAAGAAAAATTTGGCCACAGGATACTCTGTATTTTTCGACGACATAAAGCTTGGTTTTATAAAAAATCTGGAGAAGATACCCTCTCAGGAGGATCTAGAAAAACTCGGGGAGATAGATATCCTTTTCGTGAATACTGAAAACTCTAGCTTGAACTTCAAGGAGATAAATTCATTTATTAAAAAGGTTGAACCTAATATAATAATTCCTCTAACAGACAAGGGAGCCAAAAACCTGATGGAGGAGATTGGTCAAAAAGTCACCCAGGAGGAAAAATTAACCCTCAAAGCAAAAGATATTAATGAAGAAGAGGGAGTTAAGATAGTATGGCTGAAAGAGATTTAAAAAAGGAAAAACACATCAGAACGACTGAGATTACCGAAGAGCTCAAGCAGTCTTATTTAGATTACGCCATGAGTGTCATCGTTGGTCGTGCTCTGCCAGATGTTCGTGATGGCTTAAAACCTGTTCACAGAAGAATTCTTTGGGCTATGTGGGACTCGGGAGTAACCTTCTCATCTAGATATAAGAAGTCTGCCAATATAGTCGGAGAAGTTATGGGTCGCTATCACCCTCATGGAAACGATCCTATATATGAAGCCCTTGCCAGAATGGCTCAAGACTTCTCTTTAAGATACCCACTCATTAATGGTCAAGGGAACTGGGGGAATATTGATGGAGATAGGCCTGCTGCTATGAGATATACAGAGTGTAGGTTGTCCAAGATCTCGGAAGCTCTTCTCACAGACATAGAAAAAGAAACCGTTGTCTTCAATTCAAATTATGATGACACCAGAAAAGAGCCAAATGTTCTTCCAGCCAAGTTCCCTAACCTTCTAGTAAATGGTTCAGATGGTATTGCTGTCGGTATGGCCACAAAAATACCTCCACACAACCTAACCGAGGTTATTGATGCCACCACCCACCTCATCGAAAATCCGAAAGCGACATCCGAAGACCTAATGGAATTCGTTAAGGGTCCAGATTTTCCAACAGGTGGAATTGTTTACGACGAGAAGGCAATAAAAGAAGCATATGTTTCAGGAAGAGGATCAATTCCTTTAAGAGGAAAGGCAGAGGTTGGAGAAAAACAGATTGTAGTTAGCGAGATCCCATACCAAGTTAATAAATCAGACCTTCTCATTAAGATGGCTCAGCTAGTTAACGATAAAAAGATTGAGGGAATCAGAGACATTAGGGATGAGTCCGACAAAGATGATCAAGTCAGAATTGTTATTGATCTAAAGAATACGGCTATTCCTCAGAAGATAATGAATCAACTTTGGAAGCACACCGATCTACAAAAAGATTTCCACCTCAACATGGTTGCTTTGGCAGATGGAATAAAGCCAGAAACCATGTCTATCAGAGACGTTCTCTCATACTTTGTTGAGCACAGGAAAGGAGTTGTTACTAAAAGAGCCGAGCATGATTTAAGGAAAGCTGAAGAGCGAGCACATATATTGGAGGGGCTCTCAAAAGCTCTTGAGAATATAGATAAGGTAATCGAGACCATTAAGAAGTCTTCTGATAGAGACAAGGCAAGAGAAAATCTTATCGCGAAATTTAAATTAACAGAGGTTCAAGCAAACGCCATTTTGGAAATGAGACTCCAAACTCTGTCTGGCCTTGAGACCAAAAAGATAGAGGAGGAGTTGAAAGAGAAGAGGACTTTAATTAAGGAGCTAAAAGATCTTTTAGCTAGTGAGGTCAAGATTTTGGGTGTAGTTAAAGACGAGCTAGTCCAGGTTAAGAAAGATTATGGAGATGATCGCAGAACAAGAGTTGTTGGCAGGAAATTAAAAGACTTTGCGGCAGAAGATCTAATTCCAGAAGAGGAAGCCGTCATTACAATGAGCGGAGACGGATATATTAAACGGCTGTCGCCATCTATTTTCAGAAGCCAAAGAAGAGGGGGAAAGGGATTGATAGGTAGCGCTGTTGGAGAGGAGGATATTCTAGCTCACATAATAGCAGCCAACACCCACGACAGTATTCTCTTTTTCACAGACAGAGGACGCGTCCTTAGAACTAAGGTATATGAGATTCCTGAAGGGAGTAGGACAAGCAGAGGAAGAGCAATCCACAACTTCCTTGAGCTCCCAAGTGAAGAGGGAATAGCAGCCATAATCACGTACAAGGACTCCAAGGAAGACAGAAAAGATAGATATTTTGCTATGGCTACTGCTAAGGGTGTTGTTAAAAAAACAGGGATCTCCGAGTTCGACAATGTTAGAAAAGGTGGAATTATTGCTATCAAGCTCAACAAGGAAGATGCTCTTAGGTGGGTTAAGCTAATTAGTAAAGATGAAGAAATTATCCTAACAACCATTGATGGGAAAGCCATTAGATTCAAGGGTTCAGATGTTCGCGCTATGGGCCGCTCCGCAGCTGGAGTAAAGGGCATTAGTCTAAAAGCTAAGGATGAGCTGGTTTCATTCAGTGTTATTGAGCCAGGCTCAAAGGACAACTTCTTGGTAGTTATGGAAAATGGATATGCCAAGAGGACATCCCTTTCTGAATACAAGGTTCAAAAGAGAGGCGGGACTGGAATTGTTACAGCCAAAGTAACTCCAAAAACCGGAAAAGTAGTCTCTTCGCATGTTATAATCGAGGAAGATGAACTGTTGGCCATAACAACTAAGGGCCAAGTTCTGAAGAGTAAGATAAAAGATATAAGACAAACAGGCAGAGCTACCCAGGGAGTTAAGATCATAACTCTAAAGAAGGGAGATAAAATTGCTGGATCAGTAGCTCTCTAGCTTCTGATGAAAATAGAGATACAAATACCAACCCTAACAACTCCACAGAAGGTCTTCTTGGTTGTCTCGGGGATACTTACGCTCATATTTATTTTGTTGCTCGCGGGTGTCTTTCCCGGGGCTAGGAATAAGGGCGAGGTCACAACTATAGACTTCTGGGGTGTAGATGGATCCTCATCCTGGAGCACTGCCATTAGTAAGTATCAAAAAGAAAATCCATCTATAAAGATTTCATATAGATCCATTAATCAACCTGAGTACGAAAAGACCTTAATAGATGCCCTAGCAGCTGGCAGGGGCCCAGATATATTTATGGTAGACAATAACTGGCTTTTGGAGCACGGGAATAAGATGAAGTTTGCTCCTAGTGACGTTATAGCAGTAGAAGAGTTTAGTGAGTTGTACTTTAAATCTGCGCAACAAGATTTCACTCTTTCTAACAACGTCTATGCCTTGCCGGTAAACATGGACACGCTTGCCCTTATATATAATAGAGACTTATTAGACAAGTCAGGCATTCTTTCGCCCCCTAGATCTTGGGATGATCTAGATAACGTGATCGAACAGATAACAGTTTTTAATGGAGAAAAGATGGTGCGGGGGGCAATATCTTTGGGATATACAGATGACATAACCCTAAATGGCCCAGACGTCTTAGGCCTCCTATTCCAGCAGAACGATATCCCTATAACCAACAACACCTATACAAAATCCACTGTTAACACAACTAAAAGTAGGGAGTTGATCCAGAAATATGTTTCTTATGGCTCTGCGGGAACGGATAGACACGCATATTCAACAAGCTTAGGGAGCTCTTTGGAGGCATTTGCCGAAGGAAAGCTGGCCCTTCAGCCACTCTACTACTATCAGCTGAGTGAACTTGACGAGCTTAGGCCCGATTTTGAATATGCAGTTTCAGAAATGCTCCAAGAGGACCCAAATAGTCCTATAAACTATCCAGATTACCAAGGGATAGCTGTTGCGCTAACTTCTGACCAGCCAGATATAGCATGGGATTTCGTTTTTAACACCGCTACCGATCCAGACATCATGGAGAGCTATACTGGAAGAGCAAATAGACTTCCAGCATTAAAAGAGTTATCAAATAAATATACTGACCTTAAGGGTACAAGCATTTATATAAAACAGGCCTTATCGGCAAGAAGTTCTCTAAGACCAGGAGAGGATGTTGAGACTATATTCAACGATGCTATAGGTGAATATGTTATAGAGCCAAGCAATATTAGGAGTATACTAAGTGGAGTACAGGATCAAATTACAGACCTATTACCATTCAATGATTAATTTAGTAAAAGTAGCTCTCGCTCA
>PFAG01000022.1:28122-28274 GCA_002773755.1 Candidatus Colwellbacteria bacterium CG10_big_fil_rev_8_21_14_0_10_41_28 | reverse complement strand
AGTAACTAAGTGTTAAAAGCGTAAAAACACAAAACCCCGCCTCCTCACGGGGTTCGTGCTATGCGAACCTCCGTAGAAAACGGGGTCAGGGATTGGGCTTGCCCTCTGGGTTGCAGCAGTGGCAAGGCTCTTCTCTCCATCCATATGCGAGC
>PFAG01000022.1:20452-28066 GCA_002773755.1 Candidatus Colwellbacteria bacterium CG10_big_fil_rev_8_21_14_0_10_41_28 | reverse complement strand
ACAGAACTGGTATCCCTATAATATAGATTCAGCACCTTAGGAGGACGAGATAGTGGAATACGTAAAAGTTCCATTGAATGAACCTGGTCTTGTCCAGATCAGGGAAAACCCCGATGGGACTATCAACGAAGACGACATTGAGAGGCTGAGGGTTGTCTACGGATTTCTCGGAAAATCTCCTACTGCACAACGAAGGCGTCAGCAGCGACAGGAGCAAGGGCGCCCACGCAGTTTCATTCAGAGGCTTTGCGGGCTCTTCAGATAGTGCTCCACGACACAACGACCATGAGCGATGCTTGTGGTCGCTCTTGTTTATACATACAACATAGAGGTTCTAACGACGTCCAGTCCCTGACCCATCCGGAGAGCTTGGGGTGTGGTAGGATTTTGGTATGGAATTAAAGACCAGAGAAGACATTGTCGAATTCATCAAAGCCGACGATTGGATGATGGATGTCCTTCAGCTTGTTTCAGAACTCAATTTACCTGACTGGTGGATTGCGGCTGGCTTTATCCGTAATAGAGTGTGGGATGTTCTGCATGGGTACAAAGAGAAAACACCATTAGCCGATGTGGATGTCGTCTATTATGACAAGCACAATCTCTCAAAAAAGAAAGAGAGGGAAATCGAAGAAAAGCTGAAAAGACAAAGACCAGATGTCTTTTGGGAAGTAATAAATCAGGCGAGGATGCACAAAATGCACGGTGTTTCACAATATCAATCCTCGGAAGACGCAATATCAAGATGGGTGGAAACACCTACCTGCATTGGGGCATCGATAGATCATAGCGGTAATGTAAAAATAACTGGCTCTAACGAGACAATTAGTGATTTGGTGAATCTAATTGTTAGGAAGACACCTAAATCTGATTACATACCGAAAGAAACTTATATAAAAAGAGTAAAAAGCAAGAAGTGGGAGGAAAAGTGGCCAAAGCTACAGATTATTTGGGATTAGATTTGACATCCAAACTTCAATAAACAGGTTCTAACGACACCCAGTCCCTGACCCATCGGTTTGTGGTAGGATTTTAGTATGAAATTGATATTCATCACGGGGAACGAAGGTAAGCTTAAAGAAGTTCAATCTGTTTTGCCCGACGTAGAGGGGCTAGATATAGATTTGGATGAAATCCAATCCCTAGATCCACACGAAATCATCGAACATAAGCTCCAAGAAGCATATAAACACCAAGATGGCGAGTTTATTGTAGAAGATACGTCTTTGCACGTGGAAAGCATGGGTGGACTCCCAGGCCCACTTATAAAGTGGTTCATGAAAACTGTTGGCAATGAAGGATTAGTCAAAATGGCTAAAGCTTTTGGAGACACTAGAGCTGAAGCAAGAACGATCATAGGATATGCCAAAGACAAAGATAATATTGAATTTTTTGAAGGTGTGGTTAAGGGTGAGCTAGTCGATGCTAGGGGAGATGGGGGTTTTGGTTGGGATCCAATTTTCTTACCAGAAGGATATGATAAGACTTTTGGTGAAATGGACCCCGAAGAGAAGAATCAGGCGAAGGTAAGTATGCGTAGAAAAGCACTTAACCAGTTAAAAGAGAGGTTCTAACGACGTCCAGTCCTCGACCCAAAGGTATATAAATGTTGAGACCCCCTCCGCCGCAGCAGAGGGGGTCTCTGTGGGCGTTGGGGGTCAACTTACTGGTTCAGTTGCGGGGCTGGAAGACCCGTATGGCTCTGCCACAACGGTTGGGTCGAACTCAGGCCTCCCTTCGTACACCCAGAGATTGTCGTCGCAGTAGCGACACTTACTCATACTCATTCCGTGGCACATGTTCGGACACTTGGTCCGACGGCATCCACGTTTCTGGGTCTCAGAATGGACCACTTCGCCGTCCTCACGGACTTTGGTCTCCTCGCCGCAGTTGCGGCAAAGGTCTTGGAATCTCAATATCGCCTCCCTTTGGTACTATCTACTGTATACCAGATAGGTTCTAACGACGTCCAGTCCCCGACCCATAGGAATTTAGGTATTTGACCGACTAAACAACAATTTATATTATTCACAGCAAACAAGGAGGTGTTCTTTTGAGTTGGAGTATGGCGGGTTGGGTTATAGACGGTTCCATCGTCGTATTCTCTTTCTACATCGCTTGGATTACTTCCCGAAACGGTGTGGGCAAGAAATGAACTGGCGCAGGCCACGAGGATAACTTCATGGGGCAGAGAATCCTGCAGATGTGATTTCGATTGTGAGCCGCAAGTCGTAAACATGCCGCCCCAGAGTGAACTGTCCGCTCGCCTAAGGGGCGGCTTTCACTTTTACGGAGACAATGGTGAGGTTCTAACGACGTCCAGTCCCCGACCCTAGCAAGGGGGTATTATTGTATAGTTAGAGCATGGTAAGAAAACTTCTGCTTCTTTTAATACCATTGGCCTTTCTTTTTGCTTCCTTATTTTTGATTAACTCATATGAGGGTTTACACTATTACCCCCAAGATGGGGTTTTGGATTGTAATGCGAGAAGTTATAACGACGATGGTACCTTAGCCTTCAAGACTCTTATGGGTTGCGGGGGTGTTGTAGTAGCCCCAATACTTACTTTAGTAGTCCACTTGGGCTTATTAGTGTATGCAGCTGTAGTCACAGGCATTAGGAAATTTAGGTCAAAGTATGCAATATCATTGCTTGCCCTAAGTATGGCAATCGTTTTAGTAGCTGATTTTGTTATCCTCAAGGGGTTAGAGATTCTTTAACCAAACAGGTTCTAACGACGTCCAATCCCCGACCCATCGATAAAAAAAATAGAATCTTGATATAATTAAGAGTAATAGGAATTGCTTATTACCGCTGACGGAGTGTCGGCGCTCAGATCCTTAAAACTAGGAGGCACCAACGTGTTCTATCCATCAGAGCTTGTTGAGGGAGCTGCAGAAGCCAGAGGGGAAGCACCTATTCCTAGAGACTTCATCGTTGAGGCGATGGAAAAAATTGAGCTGGGTGAGGAGCAAGCAGAGAGATACCCAACAGGGATGCCTACCCTGAAGAGCATCTTCGAGGTAGGGAAAAAACTCTACGAAGAGTTCTCTGACTAAAAACCAATGGGGAGTGGTACTTTTAAGTATCGCTCCCCATTATCACACAGGTTCTAACGACGTCCAGTCCCCGACCCTGGTATGGGTCAACATTGTGATATAGTTTTTATATGAAAAGCCTAGTATTATTCGGCGATAGTCTTCTCGGACGTGTAGGGATAGATTTAATGAATCAGATAAAAGCAGCTACACCCAACATAGAAATATATAATTGTGCTGCTGGTGGTTTTGGTTCTCCAGACGGCAAAGATAGGGCAGCGTATATTGCAAAACTAAATCCAGACTATGCCGTTATAACCTCTTTCGCCTTAAATGATATTTGGAGGTACAAATTGGATGTAAATGAACACAAGGAGAACATGAGAAGCATCATTCAAGCATTTAACGACTCGAGAGTGGTTGTATGGCTTTCCCCACCAGTAAATGATCCAAATAAAAAAGAAGAATCTGATAATATCAACCAAACCCTTGTTCAATATAATGAACAAATCAAGGGGCTCTGTGGAGATATGAGGATGGAATGCATAGATTCATTTATTATCTATCAGGATTTTGCTAATGAGGGTGTAAATTACCATGCGGAAGACGGTGTTCATCTCACCGACGAGGGGTACAAACCATTTATCAATGCTCTAGCAGAGATATTAAACAGGTTCTAACGACGTCCAGTCTTGAGTAACTGCTGGCACAATATATTTGTCATTCCTAAGAATAGTTATGATGACATCGTAAAACTGAGCAGAGGGTTTGGTATACTTAGAATATGAACAAATATATGGTGCCGATAATTATTGCAGCAGCAATCATACTGGTCGGTTATTACGTTGTTTCCAACTCTCAGGATGGGGTAATGGACCAAAATGCTGATGAAAAATACGAAGCTATCGGCGGGGGTTTAGCCAACGAAGATGAGGTTATAATAAAAGAAGAAGGATCATCAGTTAGCAAGGACAACCTTTCGGGAGAATGGATTAGTGTAGACGATGAAAAGTATGAGATGACCATTAACTCAGATGGTTCATATAGAGATGTGTATGACGGAGATGTAGTGGATGGTGGTTCTTGGGAAGTCTTAACCAGCTTAAACGAAGAAGAATTAGATATAAATCCAGAATTTGAGAATAGTCTCTATCTGAAGAAGACTCCTGAATTAGGAGATCCTCTCTACTACAATATTGCTAAAGCGAGCGAATCAGAATTGATCATCACATATCTCTTTGGAGATGTATTGAGATTCAGAAGGAAGTAGCTCAGCAAACAGAATATTGGATATAATTAGTCTATGAGGCCAATACACAATGCGAGACACGCTTTTAATAAAGCTATAAGGTCAATGCTTTTTGCAGATTCTTTAATACTTGTAGCAACAGCGATGCTCGGGCCTATCTATGCACTCTTTGTTGAGGAGATAGGGGGGAACCTTCTAGACGCCGGGATAACTTTTGGAGTTTTTTCCTTTACCGCAGGAATTGTAACTCTCATTTCGGGGAACCTAATTGACAGGGTTAAGGAGGCGGAACTCATAATAGTCCTCGGCCTCACAATAACCGGCATTGGTTTCCTTACATACACCACAGTGTCTAGTATGGGGGGACTTATGATCGCCCAAGTTATAGTGGGAATGGGAACAGCTATTAAGTATCCAGCTTTTGATGCAGTCTATTCGAAACATCTAGATAGGAATAAGCAGGGAAGAGAGTGGGGCGCATGGGAGTCAATTTTTTATTTCACCGCAGCCTTTGGTTCAATTGTTGGGGGATACATAGCCTCATCTTTTGGCTTTCAGACAATTTTCATCACCATGGCAGTTTTGTCCTTCTCGGCAGCAATGTTTGTCTATTTACTACCAAGAAAACTTCTCTAAGGGGATAAATTGTCTGATATAATTAGGCCAATGAAAGGATTCACAAACTTTATAAGAGAGCAGGGGGTCATGGGTCTAGCTATCGGTTTTATTCTCGGTGGCGCTGTAAGTAGCGTTGTCACGGCCCTGGTGAATGACATTGTTAACCCATTAATAGGAACCTTTATTGGTCAGCAGGCAGATAGCTTAAACAGCTTAACTTTTTACAACATTTCATACGGACACTTCATATCAGTCTTAATAGACTTTTTGATTATAGCTGCAGTAATCTACTTTGCCTTTAAGGGTCTCAAGCTAGATAAGCTCGACAAGAAGGATAAATAGAAACAATGGATTATATACAAGCATTAATACTAGGAGTAACTCAAGGAATAGCAGAGTGGATTCCAATTAGCTCAGAGGGGCTAACAGCTATCCTCGCGGTTAATTTTTTTGAAGGTATTACAGCAACAGAGATTATTAGAATATCTTTATATCTCCACATAGGGACATTTCTTGCTGCCTTAATTTATTTCAGAAAAGACCTATGGAGTTTGATTCTAAAAACACTTAACTATACCAAGGAAAGCAAAGGGACCAGGAATATAATTAACTTTTATGTTGTAGCCACACTAGTAAGTGGAGGGCTTGGATATCTAATTCTTCAAGGGATCGCTGGATTAGAAGACGTCACAGACTTCAATGGCAAGACGATTATCATAATCTTAGGCTTCCTGCTTCTTGTAACTGGGGTATTGCAGCTAAGAAGTAAGTCAGGAGGAGAAAGAGAGGCAAAGGATATCAATATGGTGGACGCAGTCTTAGCTGGGCTTGCTCAGGGTTTTGCTGCACTTCCTGGCTTATCTAGGTCGGGGCTTACTGTCTCAACTCTTCTTCTTAGGAATGTGGATGAGAATGAATCTCTCAAAATGAGCTTTATCATGAGCCTTCCAATAGTTCTAATGGGAAATATCTTTCTTCAAAGTAAAAACTTTATTTTTACGCCAGAATCTCTGTTAGCCCTTCTTTTCTCATTTGTCTTCGGTCTTTTAACCATTCACCTGCTCCTAAGGGCAGCTAAAAAAATAGAGTTTGGTTGGTTTGTCATCTTGTTCGCCCTCCTAGTCTTTGCTTCGGCTTATGTTATCTCTTAGACAGAGATACTCAGATAAATAACTACACTCATAAAGAGAACATAGGTTAGTAAAAGAACACCTCCCTCTCTGCGATCCATCTTTTTTTCACTATGGTAGAAATAGAGTAACAAGCCCAGTATTAGCATTAAAAAGAATCCAGTAACCCAATAGGTCTTACTAATCACAAAAACTATTGGGCTTGTCGAGGCAAGGATGCCAAGCACAAGTGTATTAGTGAAAGCAGAGCTTAGAAGGTGGCTTAAGGAGAGCTCAGAACTTTTCTTGCGCCAAGAGATTAATGAAATGCTAATCTCAGGAAGATTTGTGCCGATAGAAAAGACCATTAGTCCAATAGCTAGCCTACCAAGAGTTACGTATTCTAGGAAATCTAGGGTTATCTCCACAATCCAATTAGAAAAAACTATTATTCCCACAGTACCGATTATCGAAATAAATATTGAAGAAGCGATTCTGTTTTTCTTTGGAATCTTTATTTGTGGATGATGGTCAAAGTGGTTGGCTTTATACAAATAGGCCAGAAGAGCTGCATAAGAAAAGATCATCAGAGCCCCATCTAACAAGCTGTACCTGCTATCTAAACCCAATAAGATAGGAAGAAAGACAACTAAAGCTATGGGAAGGAGAGTTTTTAAGCTACCGTCAGTTCCTATCTTACGACCGAAGAACAGACTAGACCCCAATATAAGACCAATCATAACAATAGGCCCTCCGATGAGGTTGCCCAAAGATATAGAGGGAACGTCGTCCATTATGGTGCTTATTCCCAGGGCTAGTTCTGGCAAGGTGGTTACAAAGCCAAGAAGTATGCCAAATACGAAAAGACGCACCCTTAAAATAGAGGCTATGTACTTAACCCTTTCGACGACCAAATTAGAAACTATCGCCAATGCGGCGAACAAAAGGATCAATAAAGATATATCTAAAGCCAGTGACATATTACAAGAATAATGATATCAGATAATCAGAGTTTGATATTGGTAGAAAATAAGATGTAGAATTGCCACAGATGATAGAAGATAAAGAATTAGAAAAATTGATCGCAGACGAGGTTCGGAGACAGAAGAACACAATAGATCTCATAGCCTCAGAGAACCTTGCCTCGAAAGAGGTTCTTGCCACACTAGCAACCCCCCTCTCAAATAAATATTCAGAAGGTTATCCAGGCAAAAGATATTATCCAGGCAATAGTGTCGTGGACAAGATAGAAATTCTTGCTCAAGAGAGAGCGTTAAAACTTTTTTCACTAAACAAAGAAGAGTGGGCAGTAAACGTTCAGCCATATTCAGGCTCACCAGCTAATATGGCCGTTTATTTGGCCTTGGCTACGCCTGGTAGCAAAATAATGGGCATGAAACTTTCAGACGGTGGACACCTAACTCACGGCCACAAGGTTTCAGCCACTGGCCGCATTTGGGAGAGTGTTCAATATGG
Organism: Candidatus Colwellbacteria bacterium CG10_big_fil_rev_8_21_14_0_10_41_28; assembly: GCA_002773755.1. Classification (GTDB taxonomy): domain Bacteria; phylum Patescibacteriota; class Minisyncoccia; order UBA6257; family Colwellbacteraceae; genus 1-14-0-10-41-28. The sequence goes on along the minus strand of PFAG01000022.1, from coordinate 20,575 downwards.
AGTTAATAAGGAAACCGGTTTAATTGATTACGATGCAGTCGAAAAGTTAGCGAAAGAAGAAAAACCAACTATTATCATATCCGGCTTCACCGCATACCCAAGGGAGATAGATTTTGAAAGATT
>PFAG01000022.1:12671-20420 GCA_002773755.1 Candidatus Colwellbacteria bacterium CG10_big_fil_rev_8_21_14_0_10_41_28 | reverse complement strand
CACATTGCGGGCCTAATTGCCACAGGAACACACCCATCACCATTTGCCCATGCCGATATTGTAACCACAACCACTCATAAATCTCTAAGAGGCCCACGTGGAGCCATGATCTTTATGAAGAAGAGTTCTGAAACCGCCAAAAATAAAGGGGTGGATATAGAAAAAGAGATAAATAGAGCAGTTTTTCCCGGGCTCCAAGGAGGCCCACATAACAACATCATCGCAGCTAAGGCGCGAGCTTTTTTCGAGGCTAGTCAAAGTGAATTTATGGAATACGGGGCCCAGATAGTTAAAAATGCAAAAGCTCTTTCTGATGAGCTAATATCGCTTGGATATAATCTTGTCGGAGGGGGAACAGACACACACCTGATTCTCATTGATCTAAGCCAAAGTGGCATAGATGGTCTAGGGGGAGAAAAGAGACTTGAAGATGTTGGGATTCTTGCTAATAGAAACTCTATCCCTGGTGACACCTCTCCATTAAAACCATCAGGAATTAGATTGGGAACACCATCAGTTACAACTAGAGGATTAAGAGAAGAGGACATGAAGATTCTAGCTCGATTAATCGATGGGGGCCTTAAGAAAGACAAGGGTATACAAGAAGATGTTAAAAAACTATGCGAGAAATTTCCGGCAGAGAAATATCTTTAGAGATAATAGGGGAGCTTAAAAAGCTTCCAGTTCCCCAAAAGAGCCTAGTGGCTTTTCTGATAGGAGAAGACCCAGCCTCAGAAAGCTTTCTAAAAAGGAAACAGATAGTTGCAGAAGATCTTGGTTTAGATTTTCAGATAGAAAAACTCAATCCAGATCTCGGACAAGCAGAGATAGAAGAGAAGATTTCTATTTCAGTTAGTGGAGATAGCGTTGGAGGTGTGATTATACAGCTCCCCATCCCAGAGAGTTTAGATAAAGATAGGATCCTTAGACTAATACCAGCGGAGAAAGATATCGATCTATTATCAAGTGAGGCCAAAGAACTATTTAGAGCCGGCGAAAGTAAAGCGCTACCACCATCTGTGGCTGTACTTGAAGAAATCATTTCAAGAGAAAAATTAGATCTACCTTCTATTAATGTGGCTATTGTGGGTCTTGGAGAGCTTGTGGGAGAGCCTATCAGTATCTGGTTTTCTCAAAAATCTAGAGAGCTTTATAAAATAGATGAGGGAGACAGCTATCTACCAATAAAAGAGTGTGATTTAGTTATAACCGGTGCTGGAAAAGCTGGCCTGATAAAGAAAGATCACCTTAAGAAGGGTGCAATCGTTATAGATTATGGATATTCCATAAATAACGGTCGCCTAAAGGGAGATTTAAGCGAAGAGGCATATGAAAAACTAAGTGCATACACACCAACCCCTGGTGGCACAGGCCCAATATTGGTAGCAAAACTCTTCGAAAATTTCTATAAGCTAAACGATTCTTCTAATGAATAAAAAAGGAGTATTTATAATAGTCGCATTATCAGCAGTTCTACTTGGAATAGTCTTTATAACTAGCTCTTTAGGGGATAAGGTAGCCTATTTTGAGAATAGAGAGGTCGTTATAAATGACGAGGGGGAGATAAACTTCTTAATTCTTGGACAAGTTGGTGTCGGCCAGGGGGGAGAGTGGCACCAGGCCCCGGGTTTAGCAGACACTATAATTGTAGCCAACTATAAACCAGAAGAACGTGTTGTTAATCTGATCTCAATTCCAAGAGATCTTTATGGAGATATTGGTGAATATTCAAACAAGGCAAATAGTGTAATAGTAGAGAACAAAATAGAAGATTTTCTATCAGTAGCGTCAGGCATATCGGGTCTGGATGTAGATAATTATATTGTTGTGGATTTAATAACAGTTGAGAGAATTGTAGACGAGCTTGGAGGAATAACAGTCACCCTGGAAGATAGGGTAACAGATCCTATTACTGGATTTAGTTTGCCAGGCGGAGAGAATGCTCTCTCTGGAGTAGATACGGTTTGGCTAATCAGAAACAGGTTTGCCCCAGATGGGGATTTCTTTAGAGAGCACAACCAACATTCCGTTATAGACGCTATCTCCAAGAAGTTCAACAGTCTTTCTCCCGCAGAGAAAACTGCCATTGCTTTCAAATTGCTTCCTGAGCTGGATAGAGTTTCAGCCAACTTTTCTTTTGGTAGTTTAGTTTCTCAAATAAGAGAAAGAGATGGAGTTAAGTTCAATAGTATTGTTCTGGATTTCAGCACAGGTCTTCTGGAGAGCTCTTACATAGATAGCATTAACGGAGAGATGTACATATTAATCCCCAAAGAGGGTGTTAATAATTATGAAAAGATAAGGGAGTATATTAAAGAAAGACTACTTTAACTCTTTAATTCTCCTTAAGGTCTCCTTCTCTATCTTATCTAGAAGCTTCTTATCTTCTTCAAGAGTATTTCTCGTCTTTTCTATCCCAACACCAATTCTCTCGCCATCAAACTTATAACTATTTCCAGATTTCTCTACCACACCTTGTTCAATAGCTAGTCCTAATACATCTCCTTCGTAAGAGATTCCTTTTCCATATAAGATGTCGAACTCAGCAACCTTAAAAGGAGCAGCAACTTTGTTCTTGACCACTTTGGCCTTAGTCCTTGAGCCAACAACTTCTTCGCCCTTCTTTAGTTGAGCTCTCCTTCTGATATCAACTCTTACAGATGAGTAGAACTTAAGAGCCCTACCTCCAGGGGTAGTTTCGGGATTACCAAACATGATCCCAATCTTTTCTCTTATTTGGTTAATGAAGATAACCATAGTTCCTGTTCGCGCTGCGATGGCAGCAATTTTTCTGAGAGCCTGGGACATCATCCTGGCTTGGAGGCCAATAAATTTAGACTCCATATCACCTTCAATTTCAGCCTTAGGTGTTAATGCGGCGACAGAATCAATAATCACAATATCAATTACCTCTGACCTAATTAGGCTTTCTAAGATGTTCAGAGCTTCTTCACCACTTCCCGGCTGAGAGATTAATAGCTCATTGGTTTTAACTCCAATATTCTTTGCATACTCTGGATCTAACGCATGCTCTGCATCAATAAAGGCAGCCCTACCTCCTTTTTTTTGTGCTTGAGCAACTGTTGATAGTGCTAAGGTCGTTTTCCCAGATGATTCTGGTCCGAATATTTCAACAACTCTTCCTTTTGGAAATCCACCAACTCCCAGTGCTAGGTCCAAGCTAATTGAACCAGTTGATATTGCATCAACATCTACCCTAGCGGCATCTTCGAGCTTCATAATTGACTCTTCTCCATATTTTGTCCTCAGGGTATTAAGAAGGATCTCTAACTCGTCCTTTTTTTCTGCCTCAGTCCCCTTATGTGTTTTCTTAGTTTTGTCCATTTTCTTCTATGTTGTTAGTATTTTCGACTTCTTCTACTGGAACAATTTCTTCAGGCTCTTCTTTGGGCTCGTATATGATTTGCCTGGTTATCTCAGTTTGCCTCCCAAGCTTTCTTGTTGCCACTATTTGGAAGGTATTTATTCCTGCTTCGAGCCTAACATCCTTTGAGAATGATCCGTCATCAGTTACATATATAAGCTCTCCATTAATTGTTAGTCTATCATCAGGATCCATATCCCCGGAGATTGTTGTTATTTCTTCCGAGACTATCTCTGGCGTTACAACCCTAATATCGGGGGATCCTACTATTCGGTCAAACCTTACAATAAAGAAAATTATTACGAGTAGAGCAACTATCAATCCAATAACCTTGCTGGGACTAATTTTCTTAAGAGCAAAGCGATTACCTGGGAGCATATCGCTTTCACCAGATGATGCTGTCTCAGTAGAGAATCTGTATGCTCTCCAAAGATCATCATTTTCAACATCAAGAGAGTTGGCAATTTTAAAGAGATACCCTCTTATATATGGTTTTGCTGGAAGCTTATTGAAATCTCCTTTGATAATCGCATCAACAAATCTTGTTGGCACATCAGTAAGATCAGATAATTTTTGAGCACTCAAATTTTTATCCGCCATTAGATCTCTTAACGCTGCCTGTATAGTTTTTTGCTCATTAACCATAGAACTCTTTATCACTTTCGTTTTCGTTATCACCATCATACACATCTTCACCCTCACTATCTAGGTATATTTCTCTGGCTTTGGCTCCATCGGAAGGACCAATAACACCTTTTGCCTCCATAATATCTAGAAGACGAGCAGCCCTGGCGTATCCAACGCGCAACCTTCTCTGCAAAAGAGAGGCAGAAGCCTTTCCAGCTTCTTTTATAACTCCAATAGCCTCTTCATATAATTCATCATCATCTTCATCCATATCCATTCCACTTGAGTGTGGTTTCTCGAGAGATTCTCCCATCTCTTCACCAAGATCATCCTCGGGCATCATGTGGTTCTCTCTTTTTATAAAGGTTACAACTCTAGCAACCTCCTCTTCACTAATAAACGAACTTTGGATACGCTTTGGTTTTGAATAGTCGGATGAGATGAAAAGCATATCACCACCACCCAAAAGTTTTTCAGCTCCGGCCATATCCAGAATAGTTCTTGAGTCTATTTGGCTAGCAACCTGGAGAGCAACCCTAGAAGTAATATTCGCCTTAATTAGACCAGTGATAACCTCCACAGAAGGTCTTTGAGTTGATACAACTAAGTGGATTCCAGTTGCTCTAGCCATCTGGGCTAATCTGACAATAGCTCCCTCAACCTCTCTTCCAAATGTGGCCATAAGGTCTGCGAGCTCATCAATGACGATTACCATATATGGCATTATGTCTTCGATCCTATCCTTGTTGTATCCGATAATATCTCTTTTACCAGCATCTAGAAGAATCTCATAGCGGCGTTCCATTTCCTGTATGGCAAATTTCAAAGCAGCTACAGCCTTTTTGCCTTCGGTGATAACGGGGCTTAGTAGGTGTGGGATTCCTTCATATGCAGAAAGCTCAACCTTCTTTGGGTCGATCATTATAAATCTCAAAGTTTCTGGAGAGTTTTTATACAAAAGAGATGTTATTAGAGAATGAATTGTTACAGACTTACCGCTTCCGGTTGAGCCAGCTATTAGTAGGTGAGGCATCTTGGCGATACTAGTGAAGATTGGTTCACCCGCAACATCTCTTCCAAGAGGAACTCCTAGACTACTAGAGCTTTTGAACTCAGGGTAGTTAATAAGTGATCCCAAACGAACTATGCTTGCCACCTTATTAGGAACCTCTATTCCAACAAGTGATTTTCCAGGGATTGGAGCCTCAATTCTTATTGGGTGAGCTGCGAGAGCAAGGCTTAGATCTTGGTTTAGAGATTCTATTCTAGAGAGTTTTACTCCTTCAGCAGGTTTTAGTGTGTATCTAGTTACCTTAGGTCCAATAGTTATCTCGCCCATCTCAACTGGAATACCAAAACTATCCAACGTTCTTTTTATAATATTGGCGCTTCCCCTTAGATCTCCAACAGTGGCCTTTTCACTACCAGTTCTCAAAAGTTTTAGAGGAGGGAATTTATAGTCTTTAGTTGCAGCTGCGTATCCTTTCTCTCCGAAGAGACCAAAAACACCAGCTCGCTTATCATCACCCGGTTTAGGTTCATTCTTTCCTTCATGCTTTTGATCATGTTCATCTGCTGCCTCATCTTCACCTTCCTGCTCAGGTTCATTCTCGCCGGGGATGATAACCTTGGGTTCGTCGTCTTCTCTTTTCTCTTTCTTCTGTCGCAGATTAAGGCTTAGTCTTATAGGAACATTAAGAGTTACCAAAATAGCTGATATTAAAACGGTTATATTAATAACTAAAGAAGCTGTTTTCCCAAAGAGCACTTCCAGTGATCCAAGAAGCTCTCCCAGAATTCCTCCATTTCCAGTAGCTACTATGTCGAGTGTTCCTAGTCCTGAGATGATTACAAAAATAGCTCCCACTATAGTTGGGGTAGCCAAGAAAGACTTATTGCTAGCCAGGGCATTTAGGCTAGCCAAAATTAAAGCTATGGGAACTAAGAAGTATCCCCAACCAAACAGAGTATCGAGACCTTTATATACATAGTCTCCCACTAGTCCCGCCTTATGAAAAGAAGAGAGTATCAAAATTATGGCAATACCAATGAATGCTATGGCCAGTACACTGGCCTTAGTTTCTGGATGGAGTCCCTTAGGTTCATCCTTCTGTACCTTTTTATTCTTTTTAGTTTTTTTAGCCACTACCTAATAATTTAACAACAAAATCAGTCTACTTAAAAGCTATGCCTATGATAATATTATCTCAAGATGACATCTGACTTAAAACAGAAGCAGAGTGCTTTTGGTAAATACGATATAAGAGGAGTATATCCCAAGGTAGTAGATGAAGAATTAGTCTACTTAATTAGCAAGGCTTTAGCTGAGAAAAAATTCAACAAAGAGAGGGTAATTGTGGGTATGGATGCACGAGAAAGTTCCCCCGCTCTATATAAAGAGGTAATTAGGGGCCTCCACGAAGGCGGTGTAGAGGTTCTTGAGGGGGGATCTATGACAACCCCAATGCTCTACTTCTTAGTAAATGACCTTAACCTTGGTGGGGGGATAATTGTGACAGCTTCTCACAATCCGAAAGAATATAACGGTCTCAAGATGGTTGGCAGAAATGCAGACAACATAAGTGGTGCAGAAGTTCTTGATCTTATCAGATGAAATACGTAAAGAGATATACAAATTTTCTTAAAAGTCACCTGGCCCCCCAGATGGAAATAGGGATAGTTCTTGATGGCTCAGATGGATCTGTGGGAATGGTCCTAAAAGATCTCTTTAGGGGGAGTAAAGATGTGAGGGTAAAGATAATCAACCATAAGCCAAGAGGCTCATTTCCCACTCATGGACCAGATCCATCTGCAGATGGAGCCCTAGACCAGGTCTCAAGGCTAGTTATAAAAAGAAAGGCTAATTTTGGAGCTGTGTTTGATAGCGATGGAGATAGGGTTATTTTTGTAGATAATCTTGGTAGAGAGATTGAGGCGTACCAAATCTTTCAGTTAATTAAAAGAGGCCTTAAGCCTCCATATATTCTTGATTCACGAGCACTAATCAATTTCTGGAACAAAGAGAGCGGAATAATAGAAAGTAAGTCTGGCAGACACTTCATTGCAAAAGCCATGAAGGAAAATGATGCCACTCTTGGGGTAGAGGGTTCTGGGCACTATTTTTTCAAAGAGTTCTTCTTCAAAGACTCAGCTATTCTGACCTTGGTGCATTTAATTAACTTGGCCTCATCAACAGGGAGCCCCCTCTCTGAAGAGATAGACTCTCTAGACAGCCCACATAGAACCAAAGAATTCAATTATAAAATTGATAGGGAGAAAGATCCTATCGGAAAAGTAAAAGAACACTTTAGAAATAAGCAGGCAAAAATAGATGAGATAGATGGTATCTCTATATATACAGAAGACGTCGCCTTTAATCTAAGAGAATCCGCCACAGAGCCATTAATAAGACTTAACATTGTTGCCAAAAATGATATGGTTGCTGATAATCTGAGGATAGAGATTGAGGCAATCATAAATGGATAACACAGAGCAAATAGTATTTAAGAACCCAAAAGGCGAATCCTTTACCCACCAAGAAGTGGCTAAAGAACTATTCGCCTATATGAACAGTGATAGGGATAGCTATTACAAAATAACCATAGGGACAGACTCTTTATTATACTCGAATCTTGCGGCAGATTTTGTCACAGCCATAGTAATCCATAGGGTGGGTAGTGGGGGTAGGTATTTCTATAGAAGAGTTCTCCTTGAGAAATTTCACACCATAAGGGACA
>PFAG01000022.1:3266-12661 GCA_002773755.1 Candidatus Colwellbacteria bacterium CG10_big_fil_rev_8_21_14_0_10_41_28 | reverse complement strand
GGGTAAGGAGTTTGGGCTAGAGATTCATGTAGATATTGGCGAAAAAGGTGAAACCAAAAATATGATCCAAGAGTTAACGGGGATGATAAGAGCTAATAACTTTGAACCCATTATTAAGCCATACAGTTACGCCGCCACCTCAGTTGCAGATAAGCATACATAATATGGAAACAATATATTTAGATCACGGGGCCTCTACGCCCGTGGATAAAAAGGTGCTTAAGGCCATGAGGCCATATTTTTCCAAAGATTTTGGTAATCCAGGCTCGATTCACGCATATGGTCAGAAGGCTCAGAAGGCTCTTGATCAAGCGAGAAGCAAGATCTCAACATCCTTGGGTGTAAAGTTTGGAGAGATAATTTTTACTAGCTCAGCCACAGAAGCTAACAATCTTTTTATCAAAGGAAGTTTTGAGGGCTGTAGTATAAGTAGCCCAAAGGCAATAATTTCATCAATTGAACACGAGTCCGTAAGTGAAGCCGCCAAAGCTCTTGAGGCAAAAGGGCTTGAAGTCATAGAGCTTCCTGTATCTAAGGAGGGCATTGTGGATATGAAAAGTCTCAAAGATGCCCTTGATTCATCTGTCTGTTTTGTCTCAATAATCTATGCATCAAATGAGATAGGAACGATCCAACCAATCAAAGAGATTGGTGAGATGATTGAGGAGTATAAGCAAAAAAACGGAAGTAAATATCCACTTTTTCACACAGATGCCGTCCAGGCATTCCAATATATAGACATCGATGTTAATAAGCTTCATCTGGATGCACTAACGATTTCTGGTCAGAAGATATATGGACCAAAAGGTGTAGGAGCCCTCTATCTAAAAGAAGAAATTAAAGATCTAATAAGACCGCAGATGATAGGCGGCCATCACGAATTCAGCATAAGATCAGGAACTCCCAATATCCCAGCCATAGTCGGTATGGGTAAAGCGGTGGAGATGGTGGATAGGGATAGAGTGTCGAATCGAGAAAAAACAGAGAAGCTAAGAGACATGTTCCTGAGGGAGTTAAAGAAGAAAAATCTTGATATAGAGGTTAATGGAAGTCTTTCCCAAAGAATTCCCAACAACTTAAACATATATTTTCCAGGAACCACAGGAGAAGAACTCTTAATAAAACTGGATATGGTTGGCGTAGCAGCTTCTACCGGATCAGCTTGCTCAGTTAAGGCAGTTAAAAAGTCCAAAGTTATAGAATCACTTGGCTTTGATGATGATAGAGCGGGCAGTAGTATACGCTTTACTCTGGGCAGAGATAATACAGAAAAGCAGATAATAGAGACCGTAAAAAGGGTAGTCAGCGTGTTATAATCGTATAAAAGGCCTTGACCCATCTCGGCCGATTAATTAACCTATTAGCCACAAGATGAATTCTTTTAACAGGTTCACAATAAAAGCTCAAGAAGCTCTTCAAAGGGCCCAAGACCTAGCAACAGCTCAAAGCCATGGAGAGTTTAGGGCACTTCACCTCATGTCAGCGCTTCTCTCAGATGGCGAGTCTTTAATAATGCCAATTTTGACTAAAGTCGGAGTGGACATAGATAGGTTCAGAGATGAAATAGAAGACGAGCTGGCAAAGTTATCCAAGATATATTCAGCTGCTGCAGTTGGTCAGATATATCTCTCCCGAGAGATCCTTAGGGTTATTGATAGGGCAGCTAAGAGTGCTATGGCCAACAATGATGAATTCATTTCCTGCGAGCATCTTTTAATAGGGGTTCTTGATATAGACTCGGTTGCTAAGGACATTCTGGAGAAAAATGGTGTTAAGAAGGACGAGGTCACAAGAATCCTTTCCAAGTTGAGGGGTGCAAGTAAAGTGACAAGCGAAAGCCCCGAAGCCACATACCAGGTATTAGATAAGTATGCTGTTAACCTAACCGACATGGCTTCAAATGGGGAGCTCGATCCAGTTATTGGTAGAGAAGAAGAGTTAAGAAGAGTTATCCAAATTCTTTCTAGGAGAACCAAGAATAATCCGGTTTTAATAGGAGAGCCTGGTGTCGGAAAAACAGCAATCGTAGAGGGCTTGGCACAAAGAATAATTTCTGGAGATGTCCCAGAGACCCTAAAGGGAAAACAGGTTGTTTCCATGGACCTTGGATCTCTTGTTGCTGGGACTAAGTTCAGGGGAGAATTTGAAGATAGGTTAAAAGCCTTCATTAGAGAGATCAAGAACTCAAAGGGAGAAATCATTCTTTTCATAGACGAGATTCATATGATTGTTGGAGCAGGATCAGCCGAAGGAGCAATTGACGCTTCCAATCTTCTTAAGCCAGCGCTCGCAAGAGGAGAGCTTCATGCAATCGGGGCTACAACTATCAAGGAATATCAGAGATACATAGAAAAAGACGCTGCTTTAGAGAGGAGATTTCAGCCAATATATGTCGAGGAACCTAACATTGAAGACAGCATAACCATCCTGAGGGGCCTTAAAGAGAAGTACGAACTTCATCATGGCCTCAAGATCAGCGATGAAGCTTTAATTGCAGCAGTAAACCTTTCTGCAAGATACATAAACGAAAGGTTCCTTCCAGATAAGGCAGTCGATGTAATTGACGAGGCTGCTTCATCAAGAAGGCTAGAGACAGAAAGTCTGCCGAAGAGTATAGGTGAAATCAGAAGAGCAATAACCTCTCTGGAGGTAGAGAGGGCTGCCTTAGTAAACGAAAAGAAGACGGTTAAAAACACAAAAAGAATTAAGGATATAGAAACAGAGCTAGAAGACTTAAACAAAGAAAATGACGAGCTCTCATCAAGCTGGGATGCTGAGAAGATGGTCGTCGAGAAATTGAACAACCTAAGAGAAAGGGTAGATTCTCTAAAAAGAGAAAGAGAAATAGCGGAAAGAGAGGGCGATTTAACCAAGGTTGCAGAGATCAGCTACGGCGAGCTACCTAAAGCAGAGAAAGAATATTCAACATACGAGAAGAAATATTTTTCTCCTAAGGAAAGTGGATCTAAGGATGGTCAAAGATTTCTTAAAGAGGGTGTAGATAAAGAGGATGTGGCAGGGGTTATATCGAGATGGACTGGTATCCCTCTAAGGAGTGTTTTAGAAACTGAAGTAGATAAGCTTACCAGAATAGAGGAAGTTTTAAGAGATAGGGTCGTTGGCCAAGATAAGGCTATTAAAGCTGTAGCCAGTGCTCTAAGAAGGGCCAGAGCTGGCTTAGCTCCAGTAGACAGACCAATGGGTTCATTTATGTTCCTTGGTCCAACTGGTGTTGGTAAGACAGAGCTAGCAAGAGCTTTGTCAGAGTTCATGTTCAATGATGAAAATGCGCTTATTAGAATCGACATGTCTGAGTTTATGGAACGCCACGATACAGCTAAGCTCATAGGCTCTCCTCCTGGATATGTTGGATTTGAAGAAGGTGGTCAATTAACAGAGATAGTTAGGCACAGGCCGTATAGTCTTATCCTCTTCGATGAGATAGAAAAAGCTCACCCAGAAGTATTCAACCTTCTTCTCCAGGTCCTAGATGCAGGAAGACTTAAGGATGGAAAGGGGAGAACAGTTAATTTTAAAAACACCATCATAATAATGACTTCCAATGTCGGTAGCCATATCACCAAGGAGATGTCTAAGGTCGGGTTTGCCGCTGACAGTGCTTCTGAGGCAAGAAAGAAGGAAAGTGTATACAAATCAGAGATAACATCCTCTCTAAAAGAGCAGTTCAAGCCAGAATTTCTAAACAGAATTGATGAGGTTGTAATCTTTAACTCTTTGGACAAAAAAGCAATTAGAAGAATTGTGGACATTCAACTAGAGGAGCTTATTGAAAGGCTCAAAGAAAGAGGGATAAAGGTCGCAATCGATGTTTCGGCAAAGAAATATATTGTTGAGCATGGCTTTGATCCTGATTATGGAGCAAGACCAATTAAGAGAGTTATCCAAAAGATGATTTTGGATAAACTGGCTGACAAGATAATCGGAGGCAACATTAAAGATGGAAGCAAAATTAAGATCAGTTCTAAGAAGTCCGGCATTAGCGTTACTGCTTAAGACTTCAATCTTCGGACTAGCCCTATTCTGGTTTAGAGGTGATAGCTATGGCTTTCTGAAACTGATCAGTCTTATTTTGATCTTTCTTTTTCTATATCTTCGGCCGGCGATCAACACAACAAAGTACTGGGCTTCGGCAATTTCTCTCCTAACAGTAATAACTCTTGCGCCTAAAATAGGAGATGCTAGTGGTTTTTATCTAAATCTAATACTCATTTTAATGGGATACATGATCTTCGGTGTGAAGAATCTAGTGTTCCTTAAAAGAAATCACGTATATCACCTTTTCCATGTTCTAGCCTTTTTTGGATTAACAGCCCTAGTGGTTATGGGTCTTCTTTCTCAGATAGTCTACTTCATTTTAATATTCTTCCTCTTCAAAGAGTTCTATCAAATAAATACTGAGGTCGATAAAAACACCTCCAATCTGATATCAGTCATAGAATCTATGATAGCTATCCAGATGGTATGGGTAACCTCATTTCTCCCAACCATATTCATAATAGGAACCTCATTCATAACTCTGGCAACTATGTTCTCGCACAATCTTCTTGTGCACCACCTAAAAAATAGGTTTAACAAACAGAATATATATAAAGATTTAGGAATCTTTGGGGGAATATCTCTCGTGGTATCTCTATTCTCTGCCTGGATACTTATCTAGATCTTTGACAAAACAGCTAGCGGGAAGATAATATTGATTCATAGTCCAATGAACAAAAACTTAAATATGAATCATGAATCAAACAGTATTTCTGGCTCTAGTTGGCTTGGGTGGGTTAGCTGTGGGCTACTTCGTCAGGCAAGCAATAGCTATAAGGAACAGGAACTCTCTAGAGACTAGACTAAAAGAAGAATCACTTAACCTTAAAACGCAGGCCCAAGAGATTATTTTAGAAGCGAAAAACAAGGCAGTTGCTCTTCTCGACGAAGCCAGAGAAGAGGAGAAAGAGAGAAAGGCCTCTATTTCCAAAATAGAAGAACGTCTTATAGGGAAGGAGAAGAATTTAGAAGAGAAGGAGGCTAAGATAGAAGGTCTCCAAGAGCTTCTTAATAAAGAGAAGGAGTCTATTACCGAATCTGAGGAGGAGATAAAACAGTTAAGAGATAAAATCAGTAACGAGCTAAGCACCCTATCCGGCCTTTCAAAAGAAGAGGCTAAAGAGGGTCTTGTTGAACAGATTAAAGAACAGTACAAAGATGATCTTAACCAAACAGTCCACAAACTAGCTACTGACAGAAGAGAGGAGATTGAAAAACAGGGCCTAGAGATCATTACCAATGCAATTCAAAGATATGCAAGAGAGCACATATCAGATCTTACAACCTCAACCTTCACTCTTCCCTCGGAGGACCTAAAAGGGAAGATTATAGGTAGGGAGGGTAGAAACATTAAAACTATAGAAAGATTAACTGGAGCAGAGGTAATAATCGATGAAACACCCGATACTATCCTCATCTCATCATTCGATCCTTTAAGGAGAGAGATAGCCAGGTTAACTCTTCAGAAATTAATTAAAGACGGTCGTATTCAGCCAGCAAAAATCGAAGAGAAAGTTGATGAAGCTAAGGGAGAGTTAGATAAAAGAATGTATGAGATTGGGGAAGAGGCCGCATATGAGATAGGCATCTTCGATCTTCCTAAAGAGATTATTCACCTGCTTGGAAGACTTAACTTTAGGACCAGTTACGGCCAAAATGTGCTAACCCATTCGATTGAAATGGCCCACATCGCAGGGATGATAGCTACTGAACTTGGAATTAATGTAGAGGTGACTAAGAAGGGAGCATTACTTCACGACATAGGCAAGGCAATTGACCATGAGGTTGAGGGGACCCATGTAGAAATAGGAAGAAAGATTCTTAAAAAATATGGGGTTTCAGACGAGGTTATAAAGGCAATGGAGTCTCATCACGACGACTATCCACACTCAACACCAGAAGCTTTTGTTGTTACAACGGCTGATATCATCTCTGCAGCCAGACCAGGGGCTAGAGGAGGAACGGTAGAAAACTACATAAAGAGATTAGATGATCTTGAGAAGATAGCGGGTAGTTTTGATGGAGTTAAGCAGTCATATGCCGTCTCAGCAGGCAGAGAACTAAGAGTTTTTGTAGTCCCCGAGAAGATCGATGACTTTGGAGCCCTTCAATTGGCTAGGGATATAGCCCACAAAATTCAATCAGATATGAACTATCCAGGAGAGATAAAAGTTAACGTTATTCGTGAGACTCGAGCCACTGAATATGCTAAATAGAGCATATTGTAGTATTTAAGCCATTTTTTGGTATAATAAGCACGTGTTAAAGATTAACGATTAAAAAGGTCGTTTAAACATTAAAAATTAACTAATGAAAAAGACTGAATTAGTTGAAGAAGTAATGTCCACTGCGGGTCTTGAGACCAAAAAAGATGCAGAGGCAGCAGTAGATGCTGTGTTTGAGGTTATCACCAAAGCTATGAGCAAAGGTGAAGACGTAGCCCTAACAGGCTTTGGAACCTTTAAGGTTTCACACAGATCTGCTCGTCAGGGGGTAAACCCAAGGACTGGTGAGAAGATTCAAATCGCTGCTAAAACTGTGCCAAAATTTAGCGCAGGAAAAGGCCTAAAGGACGCAGTCGCGTAAGAGTATTCTTACTATAAGTAGAAAAAGAGCCCCATCAGGGCTCCTTTTCTTTTTATAGGGGGCTCTTTACTTATTGAGCAGCATCTTCAGGCTCAGTAGCTTCTTCTATTGGATCCACTATCCCTAAAATAGTTTTTATCCTATCTCCAGCTTCCATGAAAGTGGAGTAAACATCTTTGATTAGATCCAAGCTCATTTGAGCTAGGTCAAGAGGGCCCAATGCGTTTAATGTTTCTAAGCTGAGCTCAGGACTTTCTTCGGGGACAAGTTCTTCTATAGATGGTGTGCTATCTATAATCTCTGTGGATGTTGTCACATCTAGCATAAGTTCGGTTTCGTTAAGTGTTTCTTCAATAATAATTTCTTCAGTAGATGTAGTGTTCTCTATAATTTCCTCTATAAACTCTTCTCCCAAAAGTTTGGCTCTTGATATTGCTTGTAGCCTTTCTGCCCCCGTTAACTTTGTTTCGGCTTCTGATATTAGGGCTGAGAACTCTTCTCGCTCTATGAGATTTAGTCTTGTCAGTTTTGTGAGATCTTCAGAAATCTTTGATAGTCTGTTGTTAGCTGTTTCTAGGGCAGTTGGGCTGTATGAAAAAACCAACAGAAATTCGAGAGCAGATTTAGTAGCAGGAGAATAAACAGTCTCTCTGTAATCGATAATCTCTTGGATTAGGGTGTTTACATCAGAAAGTGACCCTATCTGACTTAGCGTTTCCAATTTTTGATTATAGAAGTTTTTATGACTTTCCATATCAGCTAAAAAGGCTTGCCTTGAAGTAGTCTCCTTAGAATTTTCTGCAAACGTAAGAGCATTAAGATCTGTTTCAATCTTCTCAACTCTTGCAACAGCCTGATTTAGAGCGTTCTCTGTTAAACTAACCTTCTTTACCAACCTCTCCTGCTCGGAAAGATCCTCTGCCACAGCGAGTTTATTAAACAGGTCTGGTGTTTGAGCATATGCAGAAACAGGGCCCAAAAGAACCATCGCAACCATCATCAATTTAAAAATATTCTTAATCATTAGTAGCTAATTGCATCTTCTAGCAATTGATCTATTTCCTCATCCTCAGAACTCTCATAGGAAGTGTCTGAAATGTTGGCTCTTGCTAGCTTTCTGTCTTCTGATAGATAGTCGACATCATTTATACTCTTATCAATCTTATTCTGAATATCGCTTGCCTCGCTTGCGAGAGTATTCTTATCAACTCCCTCTAGGGTAGGGAATAGAGGTCCCTTTAATGTGTTGGCCACACCACCCAAAGCAATGAAAATGAATAGTAATATTGCCACCCCAACAGAGAAGCTTGATACAAGACTTTGTGATAATAGATAAAACCTGCTTGAGTCCATCTCCTCTATTGCTAGCTGAGCCTTCAACGTTGAAGCAAACCCTTCATCGGGTCTAATCTCTTTCAAGCTATTAAGTTGTTTTATAAGCTGCTGTTCGTTCATTTTAGTCTTTCTTCTAGCTTCTTTATTGCTCTGTGCTGGATCACCTTAACGGCATTTTCGCTTTTATCTACAACCCTAGCTACTTCGCTGTGCTGCATATCCTCAACGAATCGCATGATTAGAACATCCTGCTCTATATCATTCAAACTCTTTATTGATTTGAGGATCGTCTCCCACTCAAACTTAGAGTCCAAATTTTGGCTTAATGTGTTATCAACCCCAAGGATTTCCTCTGATACATTCTCTATATCAACCTCCTCCTTTGTTTTACGGTAATGGTCTATAACCGAGTTTCTGGCAATCCTATAAAGCCAACTTCCAAATGGATATCCCTTACTCTGATAACGCTTCATGCTCCTCCAGGCCTTAAAGAACGTCTGCTGGGTGATATCTTCTGCCTGTTCACGATATGCCACCTTAATCAGCACAAACCTATATATCTTAGGTAAGTAGTGATCGTAGAGTTGACCAAAAGCCTCGGGATTACCCTGCTTAGCTTCTTCTACGAGGTTTTCTTCACCCTCTAACATTTAAAACGAATTAGTAGTGTTATTAGTTACCCTCTTCTGATGACTTCGGCACTTGTTCTGCAAAAGGATTAAGGCCGTCTAAAGAGGTGTACTCCTCTTTCATCTTATCAAATCCCTCGAGGATTAGTTCCACTTCAGTCACAGGATCTTCTTCTTGAAGTTCGTCCTCTTCTTTAGACACCTCATTTTGAGGTATTTCTGCCTCCTGAGGCTCTTTCTCCTCCAGCTCCACCTCTTCCCTAGGCATGGAATAATTTACCATCTGGGCCGGCTCTGAGAGATTGTCTTCAGAGAAAAGATTATAGGCCGCGAAAGAACCTGCCAATACAATTCCTATTAATAGTGTTACTAATCTGACATTCATGGAGCGGGAGACGGGAATCGAACCCGCGTTCTCAGCTTGGAAGGCTGACGTATTACCACTATACGACTCCCGCGCTACTGGATTGATCCAGGTGGTGCGCTATCTGGCCCCTCCGTGAAGGGTTGGCCAGTTGGTCCTATAAAGTTAGGATCTCCAGCTGATTTATACCGACCCTGCTTATACTCTGCAAACAGGTATAGTCCAGTCAGGAATATGACCACAAGGACTATTACGCTGACGATAGATTGTATTGTTTCCTTAGGCATAGCCTATTAATAAAAGATATACGTATTAGCTCCTTCCTTCAAGAGATGTGTCCTCGGCAGGATTTGAACCTGCGGCCTTCAGTTCCGCAAACTGACGCTCTATCCAACTGAGCTACGAGGACCTATCTACAGGATATT
>PFAG01000022.1:2684-3240 GCA_002773755.1 Candidatus Colwellbacteria bacterium CG10_big_fil_rev_8_21_14_0_10_41_28 | reverse complement strand
TTACATATACAAATGTAAAAAGCCCTAGAATATCAAAATATTTTGGATTTAGACTCTCTAGAAAATTTATAAACATATATATAAGTATATCAGCAACTAAACTTCCTTCTGAAAGTTTTTCCACATCTGGCTGGCCATAGGCTTAACATCGCCTACATATTTACTGCCAATCTCTGTTGAGTATGGTCTTTCGCATTCGGAAGAAAGTTCTTCAAAGGCCATCTGGGCGATGGGCATTTTGTAGTAGAGCATTATTGGAATACTTGCTGTGTTGTGCAATTCCAAAGTCATCTTCAAAGAATTCCCTGGATCGAGAAATCCAGCCGTTATATGTATCAAAAGTCCCATTCTTCCAATAGAGCTTTTCCCTTCAAGTCTTCCCACGTATTTTGGGGAAACTCCGGTAGTCTCATGCACCATACCCAGGGCGAATTCATTTGGATGAAGGATAAAAGGAGTTTCCTCGTCTATAGTAATCTCCTTCATCATTTCATCAACAGGCTTCTTAGGATCAATTACATAGTTTCTATTAGTATCGAAAATCAGAAAGTGCTTA
>PFAG01000022.1:0-2661 GCA_002773755.1 Candidatus Colwellbacteria bacterium CG10_big_fil_rev_8_21_14_0_10_41_28 | reverse complement strand
CCATTGTCTAATGCCTTTAATATGTCTCTATCTGAAAGAATCATTATCTTAAAAGCTATTATACCCACTTATCTTCATATATCCATTGTCGAGTATCTATAAACGAAACGAGCCCCAACCTAACGAAAGAGTTGTGACTCGTATCGCAGATTGGGGCTGCCGCTACTTATCTGACCTTGACTAGACCGCACATCGTGCATCGTCGCCCGAGGAAGGCAAAGGGACCAGATCCAACCAGGTCGTGCTGACGAATGCCATATATCTTCTTGTGACGACGGCCACGTCGCATCGGTTTGCACTCAGGGGGTCTGAGGGGCTTCTTAGCCTCCAGCCACTTCTTTCGCACAGCCTCCTGTTCGGGGGTCAATTGCATGACCCTCGACAATGTAGTGAGCGCGCGAGCCATCGTCTCAAGATCGTGATATTCATCCAACACCCTTTCCCATCTTTCAAATGAGTTATCGGGATATGGCGGATACCTGCAGCTTATGAACAATGCCATAATTCTCCTAACGTCCTGCAATCAGGGAACCATACATAATGGTTTTGTGTCAATAAATTATTCCCCCTAATAGACGAAGTTAGAAGCTGTTTGCGTATTTATTGACACAAGTAGTTAGTTTATGTATTAAGAAGCTAAGGCTCATTTACATTAAAAGGAGTGAATCGTGAGTGGAACGATATTGGTTGTAACTGCCTCCTATGACCAGGCAGTTGAGACAGTTCTCCCCATTCTGGATGAAATGGGAGAGAAATACTTCAGATTGAATACAGATAGAGCTCCAATTGAATCTTGGACAACGAATGTGATTCGAAGCGGGTCTCTTGGTGGCGAGATATCGAATGGCGAAAGGACAATCGACGCCAAAGAGATAAAGAGCTGTTGGCATCGCAGGTCAGATAAAACCAAGACTGCGGACTCAATGCATCCTGGGTATGCAAAGTTCGTGAAGGGCGAAACCCATTTTGCCCTGTGGTCTTTCTACACAACCCTACCCAACGCTATTTGGGTGAATCATCCCCTGATAGGCGCACGCCTACTAGAGGGGAACAAGTTGTATCAGATGAGAGCAGCTCTCGATTCTGGAATCCTTGTTCCAGATACGATTGTCTCTAGTTCTCCAGAAGAGCTGATCGCTTTTTCTGAAGAGCACGGAGGCCGAGTTGCCGTAAAGGTCATGAGGGCCAACATTCTTGCAAGAGAGGGAAGTGAAGAATTGATGTTCGTATATACGAACACTCTTTCTACCGAAGATCTCATTGCGCGGAAGGATGCCATAAGGATTTCTTCGATTATGGCTCAGGAATATATCCCCAAGGAGTTTGAGCTGAGGGTTACTGTGGTGGGTAATGAGATATTCGCCTGCTCTATTGATTCTCAGAACAGCGAAGTGGCCAAGGAAGACTGGCGTAGATATGACTTCGACAATGTTGCCCACGAGAGATTCGAACTCCCCGAGGATGTAAAGCACAAGCTGCTAAACATGATGAGGGGAATGGGTCTTGTATACGGGGCAATTGATTTGATTGTTACCCCAAACGGGAAATACATCTTCTTGGAGGTGAACCCGAGTGGTCAGTGGGGTTGGATTGAGGGGCTCACGGGTATGAAGATATCCGAGTCTATAGCCAGGATTCTTGCCGACCCAACTACTTGACGTATTTTGGAGTAATAATTCATACTGTGATTACATCTCTAGAATATGTTTTCTAGAGAGAGCTCATTAAAGGAGGTGAAAAAATGACAACCTCGACGTTGCTCAAGGCAATCCCTGAGGAAATTCTCATCGAATTACCGGCGGATGACGCTGGCATCGAAGGGCCACTTCTCTTGGGGCTTATGGAGAACAGTTCTTCCAAGGACAAGCTTCCGCCCGAGATTCGCGACGACACCACATCGGGTGTCTCCCTTACTGGGGTCCAGGAGCACATCGACGTCGCTGTCGACGATTGACATGCCCAGCATGCAAAAGAGAGCCCAGCTCCCCGATTGCAAGCTGGGCTCTCTTTTTATATCTTAAGAACATATCCTTTATGAACAACGTGGAGATTAAAAAAATGTATGACGCTGATCAGGGAGCAAGGTTAAATGCTCCTCGTTTTGATGACCCTGGGTTTGAGAAATATGCTAGGAATCTTTTTAAGGAAGACAAGGTTCGCCACAAGAGAGCAAAAGAGATTATAGAAGAGGAAAGCGATTTAGATGGAGAAGACTATTATCACTTAGCAATGCTTTTTCAACATTCTGATTTAGAAATCCACAACGCGGTTAAATATGCCAAGAAGAGTATGGATATGGGATACGAAAATGCAAAGTGGTTGTATGCGGCAGCTGTAGACAGACAGCTGACATTTAAAGGAAAAAAGCAGAAATATGGTACACAATTCAAGATCTTAAAAGACGGCACCATAGAACCACTTCCTATGAGGGATGATATTAGCGATGAGGAAAGAGGGAGATATAACGTGCCTCCTATCGAGCAAAAGATAGAGGAGCTTAAGAAGAAATATATAAAAGATTAGAAACTCCAGGGACCAGACTCGAATCCTTAGGCCCTTTTAACAATAAATGCGGTGTTTTTTGGACGAAGTTCGAACATTGTATGAGCAAAATCCGCAGGATTTTGATGACTGACGCACGCGCCGAGCGCGTGGTGGCTT
>PFAG01000007.1 GCA_002773755.1 Candidatus Colwellbacteria bacterium CG10_big_fil_rev_8_21_14_0_10_41_28 | reverse complement strand
TTATATGGAGGATTGTATTTCTTAATTAGCTGAGACTCCAAGATTAAAGCCTCAATAGCTGTAGCCGTTTCTATATAGTCAATTTTTTTAATCTCACTAATTAATTTCTCTATCTTTCCATCATGAGCTTTAAGAAAATAACTGCTTACTCTCTTTTTCAAACTCCCAGCTTTGCCGACATAAATAATTTTACCCCTACCCCCTTTCATTAAATAAACTCCTGGTTTATTAGGGATACTTTTTAATAACTGTTTTTTATCCATCTTACTTAAGAACCCCTCTTAGATATTGGCCGGTATAGCTGTCTTTAGTTTTTGCCACCATCTCGGGTGTGCCAGCAACAATCAGATCTCCCCCTTTTTCACCACCACCGGGACCAAGATCAATAACCCAATCGACACTCTTAATAACATCAAGGTTATGCTCAATGACTACTACCGTATTACCCCTATCAATCAACCTCTGAAGAACAACTAGCAGTTTCTTTATGTCATCAAAATGAAGTCCTGTTGTTGGTTCATCAAGAAGATATATTGTTCTTCTTGTGTCTTTCTTTCCCAGTTCTTTAGCCAACTTAATTCTCTGAGCCTCTCCTCCAGAGAGTGTTGTTGCAGATTGACCGAGGCCCAAATATCCAAGACCAACCTCATCCAGAATCTTTAGCTTCTCGTGAACCCAAGGGATATCCTCAAAGAACTTGGCAGCCTCCTCTATTGTCATCTCTAAGATCTCATAAATGTTTTTGTCTCTATATGTTACCTGGAGCGTCTCCTTAGCAAACCTTGTTCCCTTACATATATCACACTTAACATATACTGTTGGCAGAAAGTGCATCTCAATAGAAATCTGTCCATGCCCCTTACAGTTCTCGCATCTTCCACCCTTAACATTGAAGCTAAATCTCCCTGGCTTCCATCCCCTAAATCTCGCCTCGGGTGTGGCGGCAAACAGTTCTCTTATATATGTCCACGCACCGACATATGTTGCTGGATTTGATCTTGGAGTTCTCCCAATGGCAGATTGGTCAACATTAACTACCCTATTTATATACTCTAAGCCAGTAATCTCATTATACTTTCCAGGCTTATGTTTAGCCCTATTAAATTTGTTAGCCAAAGCCTTGTATAGAACGTCGTAGACTAAAGTGCTCTTTCCAGAACCAGAGACACCCGTAACGGCAGTGAACTTCCTTAGGGGAATTTCTATATTTAAATTCTTGAGATTATTCTGTGTCGCTCCTTTAATCTTTAAAAAGTCTCCAGGGGTTTTAACCTTTCTTCTGTTTTCTGGGATAGGGATTTTTACATCTCCTCGTAGATAATCGAGGGTT
Organism: Candidatus Colwellbacteria bacterium CG10_big_fil_rev_8_21_14_0_10_41_28; assembly: GCA_002773755.1. GTDB lineage: Bacteria > Patescibacteriota > Minisyncoccia > UBA6257 > Colwellbacteraceae > 1-14-0-10-41-28. The sequence continues at coordinate 9,426 of PFAG01000007.1, read as the reverse complement.
AAAGACTTCTTACTCTTATCATTCAATATTTCAGGTATTTCACCCTGAACCACAATTTCCCCTCCATGAATACCGGCAGCCGGGCCAATATCTACAAGATAGTCAGAGCTCCTAATCGTATCCTCGTCATGCTCAACAACGATTATGGTGTTTCCAAGGTCTCTTAAGTCCTGGAGAGTCTTAATCAACTTTGCATTATCCTTCTGGTGAAGACCTATCGTCGGCTCATCCAAAATATACAAAGAACCAACAAGTCTAGATCCTATTTGTGAAGCAAGCCTTATTCTCTGAGCCTCTCCGCCAGAAAGAGTTCCGGCTTTCCTGTCTAAGGTTAGATAATCAAGACCTATATCGTTCATAAATTTAAGCCTGTATCTAATCTCTCTCAAGGGAGTCTCGGCAATCTCTCTTTGAGTCTCAGGAAGTTTATCTAAAAGATTCTCTGCAAAGTCTACTGCCTCTGAGATAGAGAGCGCTGTAATCTCAGCGATATTCCTATCAACCAAAGTAACACTAAGGCCTTCTGGCTTTAGCCTCTTGCCAAGGCACTCTTTACAAATTTTTTCACTAAAAAGGCTCTCTGTCCCCAATCCATGACACTCTTCACAGGCACCATAGGGACTGTTGAATGAAAAAAGCCTTGGCTCAATCTCTGGAAAAGAAAAATTGTCTCTTGGGCAAGCAAATCTAGCCGAGAAACTTATCTCGATATCTTCATTCTTCTTCCTGGTCTGACCGGCATATATTCCACTTAATGTCTTGCTGTATAGGATCTTCACTGAATCATTCCCATACTTGAGAGCAGATTCAACTGCCTCAGAAAGTCTTATTCTGGCATCCTTATCGCTAAAATCGATCTTTGCAGAGAACTTATCTACAATCAGATCAATATCATGCCTTTTGTGTCTAGACATCTTTATCCTATCCCTCAAAGACATAAAATCTCCATCAACTCTAGCTTCAGAAAAACCAGAACCAAGAAGATCATATAAGAGTTGGTAATATTCTCCCTTTCTACCAACAACAACTGGAGCCATAATAGCCAGCTCCTTTGTGCCCTCATATTGAGATATAGCACTTATGATGGCGTCTACTATCTGACTCTGACTCATATTCCTAATTTCATCTCCACAAATCGGACAATGCGGAACACCAGCTCTTGAAAAAAGAACTCTCAGATAATCATAGATTTCTGTTATGGTAGCCACAATTGATCTCGGGTTTGATGAGTGGGCCTTTTGATCAATAGAGATTGCAGGTGAAAGTCCTTCAATCTCATCTACATCAGGTTTATCAAGCCTCCCCAAGAACTGTCTTGCATATGCCGAAAGACTTTCTATATATCTCCTCTGTCCCTCTGCGAAAATGGTATCAAAAGCTAAGGAAGATTTTCCCGAACCTGAAAGACCAGTGAAGACGATCATCTTGTCTCTTGGTATCTCTAGATTAATGTTTTTTAGATTGTGCTCTCTAGCACCTTTTATGATTATCTTATCTCGAGCCATTTTTTTTACTGAAATGTTTTAACTGCTCGCCGAGCAATCGTATCTCATCTCTTAATATCGCGGCTAATTCGAAGTCTAGCGACTTTGCTGCATCATTCATTTCTCTTTCTTTGTCTTTAATCATTTCCTCTAGAACTTTCTTAGATTTCGGTAAAGCACTTTCTTCCAATTTCAATATCTCACCAACCTCTTTCCTTCTCTCCTCAAGCTCTGGAAGAATATCTTGGATGTTCTTAATGATGGTTCTAGGAGTTATTTTATGCTTACGATTGTGCTCTAGCTGTATTGCTCTCCTTCTTTCAGTTTCTCCAATAGCTCTCTGCAGAGAACCAGTTACATTATCTGCATAGACTAGAACTTCTCCATCAATATTTCTAGCAGCCCTACCTATAGTTTGGACCAAAGCCGTCTCACTTCTTAAAAAGCCTTCCTTATCAGCATCTAGAATTGCTACTAATGATACCTCGGGAAGATCTAACCCTTCTCTTAGTAGGTTAACTCCAACCAGAATATCAAACTCTCCCCTTCTTAATCCAGTTATAATTCTGATTCTATCAAGGGTGTCCACATCGCTGTGGAGATAATTAACCTTAAACTTCATATCGTGAAGATAGTCACTCAAGTCCTCCGCCATTTTCTTGGTTAAAGTGGTAACCAACACCCTGTCGCCCTTCTTAACCCTCCCCTCAATTTCTGGGATAAGATCTTCTATCTGGTTTCTAGCAGGCCTGACTGTAATCTTTGGATCAACTAAACCAGTTGGCCTGATTATTTGTTCAACCGTATTCTTACTTCTCTCAAGTTCATATGGACGGGGTGTAGCAGATACATATATAACCTGGTCTATCTTTTTCTCAAACTCCTCAAAGTTCAAAGGCCTGTTATCTGCCGCCGAAGGCAACCTAAACCCATGTTCTATTAATGTCCTCTTTCTTGAAGCATCTCCTTCGTACATACCTCCAATCTGAGGAACCGTCACGTGTGATTCATCGATAAAAAGAAGAAAGTCCTCTGGAAAATAATCTATTAGCGTACTTGGGGCCTCCCCAGGCTCTCTTCCAGAGAGATGTCTTGAATAGTTCTCAATTCCATTACAGTATCCAACCTCACGAATCATCGCGACATCTCCCTTGGTTCTTCTCTCAAGACGCTCTGACTCTATAAGCTTCCCTTCCTTCTCTAGCTTTTTGAGCTGCTCTTTAAGCTCTTGTTTAATTGCCTTAACAGCCCTCTCTCTATCCTGATCAGGTGTTATAAAGTGTTTTGCTGGAGCAATATTAACCTCGTCAACTCTAGGAGTATTCTCATAGCTAAAACCTTTAACTGGATCGATTATATATATCTCCTTGATCTTTCCCTCATCCATGACAAGGTTATAGATGACGTCATCGTGAGCAGACATGATCTCCCAGTTATCTCCAGTCAATCTAAACGTCCCTCTTTTTAAGTCTGCATTGGTTCTAGTAAACTGCTTGGCTACTAAGCTTCTCCCAAGCTCTTCTCTTTGAACTTCATCCCCCACCTCTAGATGAACAATATTCTCTCTATATATCTCAGGGGTCCCCAGTCCATATATTGCAGATACAGAGGCTACTATTATGACATCCTTTCTTGTTAGAAGAGCTGTGGTCGCGGCATGACGCAACCTGTCAATCTCATCATTGATCTGAGCTTCTTTTGATATATATGTATCACTCCCCGGCATATATGCCTCAGGTTGATAGTAGTCGTAATATGAAACAAAGTAGTGGACTTCATTTTCTGGGAAAAAAGATCTAAATTCGTTACAAAGCTGAGCTGCCAAAGTCTTATTGTGTGCAATAACTAAAGTGGCTCTCTGAGTCTTATTAATAACATTGGCCATGGTAAAGGTTTTCCCAGAACCCGTAACACCCAAAAGAACCTGGTCTCTATAACCTTTTTCTAATCCATCCACCAAGCTTTCTATGGCTTCTGGCTGATCTCCTGCTGGCTTATTATCAGAAATTAATTTGAACATGAAAAACTTCCCCCTTCTTGTACTCTATAAGGGGGTATATAAACAGTTTACATATATAGTATCCAAAGTGGCAAGCATAAAAACACAAAAGCTCCGTTACACAAAGCCCTTGTGCTCCGGAGCCTCAGTCTGACCGATCGAGAAGTTTCTTCTCACTCCTTCTGGTAACCGCCTCCACAAAAGTGAAGACCAGAAGCCACCCTCCCCAGAAAATGAAGAACCAGCTCCAGTGAAGGCTGGCCCGCTCATCGAACACGACCCAAAGGACGTGCAGGATGAACGTCACTGCGGCGGAGACGAGAGACTTGAGAAAGATCTCCTCCCCGATCGAAACCGCATTGCTCTTCTCCTCCCAGTGATTTCTTGCCAAGTCACCAAAATCAAGCATGATACCTCCCATAAAGAACCGTGAATAGAATAAACCATTCTTTTAGAGATTAGTCAATCTGAGGTATAATAAATGTATGAATGAATATGACTACCAACCCTGGTATCAAATGCTAGATAAACCATCCTTTGCACCACCTGAATGGGCCTTTGGTATTGCTTGGGGAATAATATATCCCCTAATTCTAATATCCTTCATCTACGCTCTATACCTATGGAAAAAGGGCAGGTTAGATAAAAATGTGATTCTAATCTATTTTCTTAACCTATTAGCTAATTTTGCTTTTACCCCAATCCTTCTTGGAACAAAAAACAATATTCTTGTTTTTGTAGATATATTGATAGTTTTGGGAACCCTAGCTTGTCTAGAGTGGGAATTCTTTAAGAAGTCTAAGATAAACTTTCTGCTTCTTCTCCCCTATCTCTTGTGGGGATCATTCGCAACTGTTTTACAGTTGACGATCACTCTAATGAATCTTTAGAGAGTAATCTTATTAAACTCGTCTAGTATTGCCTTTGGCAAGGCTTCACCCTCTTTCGTCCTTCCGGGATATCTCCAAGCAGAGACCACCTTTCTCTTATCATCGGCATCTGAGACCATAACCCATATCTCATGCTCTCCCTTGCCCCTACCATTAGGCTGCATTAGAGCAATTGTATTCTCGGCAATCCCCTCCTCGATACGCGCAGGGGTCTTTATTATCCTCCTAATTCTGCTCTCTGAGAGCCTATATTCTCTCATCTTATACTCGGCATGCTTTGTCCAAACTATTTCTCTCATAGTGATATAATTTTACTATAATGAAGGCTCAAATTCCGAAAGTTATACTGGGGCTTATTCTAATCTCCTCATCCCTTCTTATGATTGGTTCCTCTTTCAATGAGGCTGCCACTATGGATGAACTCGCACACATACCATCAGGGTATGGATATGCAAAGTATTTAGATTATAGATTGAATCCAGAGCACCCTCCTATTATCAAACTCCTAGCAGCCACTCCTCTGCTATTTATGGACCTCGACTTCCCAACAGAATCAACATACTGGCAAAATGAGACTAACGCCCAGTGGGATATGGGTCGCCTATTCCTATATGAAAGCGGTAACGATGCGGATGCAATCATATTCTGGTCAAGACTTTTCCCCATTCTTTTAGCTCTAGGTTTAACTTTTCTTATATATCTGTGGTCAAAAGAGATTATGGGACAGTGGTGGGCCCTCCTCCCAACAGCAGCAACTGCATTTACCCCAAATATCTTGGCTCACGGACATTATGTGACAACAGATGTCGGAGCAGCTTTTGGAATAATCCTATCACTATACTTCTTTACCAGATACATAGTCTCACCTACAAAAAAGAATCTTATCTACGCAGGAATAACTTTTGGTATAGCCCAATTAATGAAATTCTCATCTGCTATCTTAGTTGGCCATTTTATATTCCTAATCCTTATATATCTATTCATAGATATCCTTAAGAATAAGGGGAGATCTCTCTCCTCTATATCTAAAAAGTTCTTCTCAGGATTCGGAGAATTAATCCTCATATTTATGATTGGGGCTATAGTTATTTATCCAGCCTATCTCCTAACAACAGCTGGCTATCCCCCAGAAAAGCAGCTAGCGGACACCAGTTATATACTAGGAGATCTTGAGGACGGCCCATGTGGGCCAGTAGATTGTCTAGCAAGGTTAACTCTTTGGGGTGCAGATAAGCCGCTTATTAGACCTCTCTCCCAATATGCCTTAGGGCTACTTATGGTTATTCAAAGATCTAGTGGAGGAAACACGTCCTACTTCATGGGACAGGTTTACAATCTTGGTAATCCGACCTACTTCCCAACCGTATATATCCTAAAAGAACCTATCCCTCTACTTATTATGATTATCTATGCCCTTTATTATGGAATCTACTCTGGGATAAAAGGAATTAAGAAAAGAAAAACTAGATTTCTAGATTACTTAAAGACCAATACATATGAAGTCTCGGCCCTACTCTTCATACTTATATATGTGGCCTACAGCGTCTCAAGCCCACTTAATATAGGGGTGAGGCATTTAATCCCAATCATTCCACTTATATACATCCTAACCTTCAGGGGCATAAAAACCTGTACTCAAGAAAGTTTCTACAATAAGAATATTAAAATCGCTTTAATCAGCTTCCTCATGATCTGGTTTGTTGCTGGATCGCTTCTTATATACCCAAATTATCTTCCCTACTACAACGAAATCGTTGGTATAGATAACGGATGGCAATATGCGACGGACTCAAACTATGACTGGGGGCAAGATATGAAAAAGCTAGAGCCATTCTTAGAGAGAGAGGGTATAGATAAAATTGCCTTAGACTTCTTTGGCGCAAGCTCTCCAGAATATTATATCGGTGATAAATTCGTATCCTGGCACTCTGCTAAGGGAAACCCTAAGCTAGAGAATATAGATTGGTTAGCCGTCTCAATCAATCACATTCAGAACTCTGTTAACCCAACAGCTCCTGGATACACAAGACCTCCGCAAGATAGCTATAGTTGGTTGGAAAACCCACATTCTCCTTACGCCATAGTTGGTAAAACAATCTTTATCTACAAACTGTAATAAGCTCTGTCTGGAACCCTTAGGTCCAGATATCTAATTAGATTCCACTCGCCAGACTTCTTCAAAGAGTTAACGACACTCCCTCCAAAATCAGGGTTCTCAGTCAAGCTGAAATATATATCTTTATCTCCAGCAACCCTAGCAACAGCCTCTCTTCTAGCTATGTCTTCTATAACGAATTCATTTACAGAAATATTGTACCTATCTAGAAAATCAAAAGCGGCTACTAGATTCACATACATCTTATTAGGTATAACCTGCTCTCCAATCTGAACAGGGCTCGCTTTCTGATCTCTAACTATTTTGAAAACCAACGGACCCCTTAAATCAGGAGCACCAGAAAACAGCAATCCATCCCTATCAACCCAATAACAACTTCTATCAATCTCATAGCACCATATAAGGTATTTTTCTCGCTCATTGAAGGTAACTAAAACGCTCCCATCCCAATACTTTTTATCAACCTCTACGCTTTCAACTAGGGATGGCAAATTATCCTGATTCAACTTCCAAAATAGAATATTTTCTCCAACCTCACCAAGATCAACATCGGGAGCCAATTCTCTGCCCTCAACCTCGATACTTTTAATCTTAAATATATCGGAGAAAAAGAATAGATAAATTAGACCTCCTATTAGCAAAACCAAAGAGGATAAAAAAGCTATTTTAGTTAGAAGCCTGTAGGCCTTTGATCTCTTTTTTACCAACATACTTCTTTAGGGCCCTAGGCACCATTATATTTCCATCTTTAGTCTGATAATTCTCAATAATAGCTATTAGAGTTCTTCCTATAGCAAGACCGGTTGCGTTAAGCATGTGGACATACTCTGTTTTCTCACCATCTCCAGGGTTGAACTTAATATTAAGCCCCCTTGCTTGGTAATCTGTTGTATTTGAACAAGAATGAGTCTCTCTATATCTCCCCTCACTTGGTATCCAAGTCTCAATATCAAACTGGTTAGTCGCCGTAAAGCCCATATCTCCAGTACAAATATGAACAACCTGATAAGGAAGGCCTAAATCTTTCATAATATCTTCTTGCCTCTCTAGCAAAAAGTCATTCTCTTCAATAGATTTCGTTGGTTCAGTAAAAGAGAACATCTCAACTTTATCAAATTGGTGAACTCTCAATATTCCACCTGCATCTTTTCCATATGATCCTGCCTCTCTTCTAAATGCACTTGAGAAACCAACGTATCTAATTGGAAGATCCTCTTTACCTAAGGTTTGGTTCATGTGCAAAGGACCAATTGTATCCTCAGCCGTTCCTACTAAATAGAGATCGTCTTCACTTACATAGAAAGCATCTCCCTCTTCTATAAACTTAGTCTTACCCATCTTCCTCATCACATCTGACTTGATCAAAGTTGGGGGAACCACTGGGACAAATCCATATTTACTTAACTTATCAAAAACAAACCTTACAAGAGCGAATTCTAGCAGCACCAAATCACCCATAATGTATGCGAACCTACTCCCAGACACCTCAGCAGCTTTCTCTATATCGATCATGTTGTGGGCAAGATCAAGATAGCTCTTAGCATCAAAAGAAAACTTGGTTGGCTTACCAACCTCTCTTATAGCTACATTCTCTTCCTCATCTTTACCAACAGGAGCTCTCTCTTCCGGCACATTAGGAATTTTAGAAAGAAACTCAATTCTTTTGTTCTCAATATCCTTGAGCTTATCCTCTATCTCTTTGATCCTTTCCTTAAGTTTTTTTGACTCTTCTCTGTCATCCTTCCCAAGCTTATTCTTATCGGCCCTCAATCCCTCAACCTCAGTAATAAGATTTCTCCAGGACTCATCGGTTTTAATAAAATCTTCAGTCAAAGACTGCGATCCTCCCCTCTTTTGAACTCCCTTAGCCACAACCTCTTTATTCTCTCTAATAAAATTTGGATCTAACATCTTATTCCTTATTTTTTAATGTTGGGAAAAGAATAGTTTCCTTAAGAGACTCCCTTTTAGTAATAAGGGCGACTAATCTATCTATACCCATTCCCAACCCTGCCGCAGGGGGCATTCCATATTCTAAAGCTTCTATGAAGTCTTTGTCCAAGCGACTTGCCTCTTCATTGCCTTTTCTAAACAGTTTTTCTTGATACTCCATTCTCTCTCTTTGGTCTATAGGATCATTCAATTCAGAAAAACCATTAACTATCTCCGTGCCCTCAAGAATGAACTGAAATCTTTCTGTTAACTCTGGCTCACTAGCCTTAGACTTAGAAAGAGGTGAGATTGCCTTAGGCAAATCATAGACTATCGTTGGCTTTTTAAGATGAGGACGCACCTTTCTCTTAAATACATCATCTATCTCTTCCTTGTTTTTAACCTTATCCAAATCAATCTTTCCATATTTCTTAAATGCATCCCTATAACTAATCCTTTGCCATTTCTCTTTAACAAATGGCTTGAGCATCTTCTCAGTAAACTTAATTAGGCCCTCGTAGTCCTGATATGCCCAATAAAGCTCGAGCATCGTAAATTCTGGGTTATGTTCTCTATCCATACCCTCATTTCTAAAAACTCGCCCAATTTCATAAATCTTATTCATACCCCCAACCAGAAGCCTTTTTAGATAAAGCTCTGGAGCGATTCTAAGATAAAAATCCTGCTTTAGGGCATTATGCCTAGTCTTGAATGGCCTAGCTAAAGCTCCTCCTGGAATAGGCTGAAGCATTGGAGTCTCAACTTCCATAAAACTCTCCTCCCAAAGAAACTCTCTTATCTGCTTAACTAAATTGCTCCTTAAGATAAAGGTCTCCTTGGCTTCTTCATTTAATATTAAATCCAAATATCTCTTCCTAAATCTCTCCTCAACATCCTTCAATCCATACCAGCTATCAGGCAGTGGCCTTAAAGTTTTCGCAAGCATATCTACGCTCTTTGGCTTAATGCTCTTCTCTCCTCTTTTAGTCTTAAAGAGAGTCCCTT
>PFAG01000020.1 GCA_002773755.1 Candidatus Colwellbacteria bacterium CG10_big_fil_rev_8_21_14_0_10_41_28 | reverse complement strand
TCTACAGCGACCATGCCTTTATCCATATGTCTCGAGAAGATTGATGGCCAAGCAACACTATATATTCCAAAAGCTGCACCATGAATTATCTGAATTAAATACAGGTGAATTTCTGACACAACTGTTGCTAGTTCAAGAGAAGCAAATCCAACAACCACCAAAGCAACTATCAGGGCGTATAAGTCATCCTTTTCCCCTTTATGTTTATCTAGAAAGTATGCTGTTGGTGGCTGGATGACAGACCTGAAGAACCAATATACAGCAGTCCCTATCCCGACAGTTACGATAGTAGCTCCCTCAATTTGATACAAAACGAATAAAGAAAAGATTGGAGAGATAAATCCCCAACCCATAAAAAGAAGAAAGTCTGATATAACAAAAAGTTTAATTACTTTATTTATCTTAGCCAACATCTATTTAATAAGCCTATATGAACGCAAAACCGAATCAAGCTCATCTCGACTTATCTCAAACAAGCCAACAATCCTTTGCACCCGCTCGCTATCAATATTAATTAGGGCTCTAAAAAGATCCACCTCGCCTACTGGATGCTTATCTGGCTGCTGAAGGATGAATGCCCCCCTAACCAACTCGTTTATCCTGGCCCTCTTCCAAGATCCAGTTTCCCTAAGCCCCTTCTCCTCTGAGAGATGCTTCTCCACCCTACTCATAAACTCTCCTGGGCGCACACCCAAATCCTTAAGTATCTTTTGAATAAACTCTCTTTCAGCAAGTTCCTTTAGAATATGGATATATATACTTCCCGTTAGGGTTGTTGATCTATTGTATGCAGATATTATGACACCCCTAGCCCTAGGTTTAATGTATGTAGCCAGATTGCCCCCCTTAAACCTCCTATCGTCATTGGCCAGATAGACAAGACGACCCAGCTCGAAAGCTAGATATGCGAAGAACATGACCCCCACCACCCTTAAGATGAATAGGTCGGACAGAATTAACACAAAAGAGGCTATCAAAGAAAATATTATGGCCACACTTCTTAGAACCTGGACAACTAACCTTTCAACTTGAGAAAGTTTTAGTATTTTGTCTTCATAATAAATGCCTCCAGACTCTTTTTCATTTTCAGATAAATTCATTACTTTCCTCAGTATATAATTATCCTATGGCAAAATCATCAAACCTAGAAGATTTAAGGCAGGAGCTAGCAGATGATCGCTCCCTTCCACTAAGGGGCGCTAACCTAGTTTTTGGAGAAGGAGATCCATCTGCGAAAGTTCTCTTTGTAGGAGAAGCGCCAGGATTTCATGAAGATCAGCAACAAAGACCTTTTGTTGGTAGATCTGGAAAGCTCCTAGATAAAATGCTGGAGGATATCGGTTGGAAAAGAGAGAATGTATATATAACCAACGTTGTAAAAAGAAGACCACCAGAGAACAGAGATCCCCTTCCAGAAGAGATCGCCGCATATACCCCCTATCTAGAAAGGCAAATAAGCATTATAGACCCGAAGATAATTGTCACCCTTGGCAGGTTTGCTATGAGTCACATATCCCCTCAAGGAAAAATCTCTCGGGATCAAGGAAAAGTTTTTTGGTGGAAAGAAAGAATCTTCATGCCAATGTATCACCCCGCAGCAGCCCTAAGGAGTACAAGTGTTTTAGAGGATCTTAAAAAGAGTTTTCAAAAACTTCCTAAAATAATAAAGAAGTATGATGAGTTAAAAAAAGAGCACCTTAATGATGTGGGCGCTCCTGAAGAAGAAAAGAACCAAGAAGCTCTTTTCTAAAATCCTAGATCCAATATTTTACTGTCTCTTTCTTGAAGTTTAATCAGACTACTAAAATCCTTCTTGTCGCCCAAAGCTTGGGCAAGCTCCCAGCCACTAACAAAGTGAGGAACTATCACGTAGTGAGCGCCTCCCTTATAAAATTCCCTGGCATCAATCTCGTTGTCAGCAGTTAAAATGATCTTGGCTTTTTTATTGCTATTTTTAATCGCTTCTAAAATAATCTTGTTGTCTCTTATATTTGGAACAGTAGATATAATAGCCTTTGCCCTATCAAAACCAACTAGCTCTCTAATCTCTTCATCTGTAACATCTCCGTAAACAACGGGGTGGCCCCTATCCTTAAGCTTGCCAACCAATATAGGATCAAAATCTAAGGCAACAAAATCATTCTTTGATTTATCTAGAGACTTCAAAATATTATATCCAGTTCTATGAGCCCCAACTAAAATGACGTGGTCCTTCATCTCCTTCTCTAGCTTAGTCTCTTCAACCAACTTTTTCCTAAACTCAAATTTCTTAAGAAGGGGCTTAAGGGCTTCGTATATTCCGTCTCCATAAATTATTAGATACGATGAAGCAAAGATCGTAATTATTCCAACCAGAGTTATGAGAGAAGATTCCTCGGGCCCAAGATGTCCAAGCCTCAACCCAGAGGCAGCTATTATCAAGCTGAACTCTGAGATTTGAGCTACGGTTAAGCTAGCAAGAAAAGATGTTTTTGCCCTATATCCCAATAAACCCATAACCGTCATAACAACTAATGGATTCCCTATTAGAACAAACAAGGAAAGTGTTATCGCTGGCAGAATTGGAACAACCACCCCTCCAGCTAAAAGCTTTGCCCCCAAGCCTAAGAAGAAAAGTATTAAAAAGAAATCTCTTACTGGTCTTAATCTAGAACCAATCTGATAATGCTCCGCGGAGCTGGCCAAAGCAATTCCAGCAATAAACCCACCGACCTCTATAGAAAGGCCAATGAAGTGAGATGCTGTTAGGGCAGATATTCCGAGAGCCCATGCAATACTAAATAGATATAGCATCTCTTGAGATCTACCAATCTTATCCAATATCCTTGGGATGAATCTAGAGAGTGAGAATGTTAGAGCAACTAAAGCTCCCCCCTTAACAATCGCCCACAAGAAATCTTGTCCCAGAGTAGCTTCGTTCTGGAGCCCGGCCAAAAAAATTAGGGCTAAAATTGCTACAAAGTCTTGAATTAGAAGAAATCCAATAACAATTCTTCCATAAAGACTGTTAATATCTTTTTTCTCGGATAAGAGCTTAACCACAATAATGGTTGAGGAGAAGGTGAGGGCTATAGAAATATATACAGATGCGATAGCGCTAAACCCTAGCCACCCAGCGATAAAATATCCGACACCAAATGTAAATATAATCTGCCCCAATCCAGTCAAAAGAGCTGGTAGTCCAACATTTTTAATATCCTTAAAGTTCATCTCGAGCCCCACCAAAAAAAGAAGTAAAGCAACGCCAATTGGAGCAAGACCCTCAATAACCTCTACACCACCAACACCGGGACTAGCTAAGTATCCAACAGCTATTCCAGAGAGGATAAACCCAATTATTGGAGGTTGCTTAAGTAGATAAGCTACAAAACCAAAAATCACGGCTACAACTAGAGCAATTGTAATTTCTGTAAATAGTGGCATTTACTTAGTGTTGTGTTTAGCATCACTCGCCCCACTCTCTTCTCTGGTCTTTTTAACAACCTCTATGATTTTTTCTACTAAAACTTTTGGATCTTCCTCTATTACGATTCTGTCCTTCATCTCATCTGCTCTGTGAGATTTCTGGATAATCTGCTCAAAGACCTCATCCGTTTCCCATACAGCTTTTAGTATTCCTATTGGCTTTGAATCCTCAAAGGCAACCGTAAATTCATTTATAGTTCCAATCCTTCCGCAGCCTACAATAACAGCATCCGATGCTCTAGTAAGAATTAGGTTCCTTCCAGAGTATCCAAAACCGGTGTAAACAATTAGGTCTCGATAATCTAAGGGAAGCTTGTATTCGTTCAAGTGCTCACTCTCCGTTGCTGCGGGAGAAAATCCTATAACAATCCCTCCAGCCTCCTTAGCCGCTTTCGCAGACCAGTATGGAAAACCTGTTGTCGCTCCTTCGGTTAAAATACACCCATTCTCGGCTATGGCTTTTCCCAAGGCAGTAGCCTTTTCCATGGCCCCATCACCACAGTGCTCTGTCTCAGCTGCTCCGGAAACACATATTTTTATATTTGCCTGATCTCCTAACATATTCTTTTCATTATATATACTTTACAACTCAACGACATCACCCGTCTCGGGGATGATAGTATCAAGAGCCAACCTATCTCTTATAAGTGTCTGTAGCGGAATCATCTGATCCTCTTCTCCTTGGACTAAGAAAACTTTCTTTACAGTATCCCTCATTGGCCTCAACCAATTCATTAAACCATTCTGGTCCGCATGAGAAGAATAACCTCCGATAGCCTTGACCCTTGCCCTAACCTCAACATCCCTGCCCATTATCTTAACTCTCTTATCTCCCTCAAAAATCCTTCTACCCAAAGAGTTCGCAGCCTGATAGCTAACCATCAAAATTGTGTTTTTGGGATCGGGTAGATAGTTAGTCTCATGATGAACGATCCTTCCACCTTGGCTCATGCCACTTCCAGCAATAATTACCTTTGGAGCTGGCTCGTCTTTAATCGCTTTTGATTGTTCTGTCTTCAGTGTCATTTTTAATCTTGGAAAATTAAAAATTGCATCGCCCGAGGATACGCGGTCTCTAGCCTCTTTATCAAAATAATCGGCATCATTTACATACTTCTTGTATACAGCCGTCAGCTTTATGGCCAATGGGCTGTCTAGGAATATTGGCACGTCCGGGATTCTTCCATTTTCAACGAGCTCATTCAACTCATAGAGAATCTCCTGAGTCCTTTCCATAGCAAAAGCAGGAATCATTAAAACTCCTCCGTCTTGGAAAGTTGATTCTATAACATCCTCCAGAAGATTCTTCCTCTCTTCTTTTGATTCGTGAACTCTTCCTCCATAAGTTGATTCCATCAAGACATAGTCCGCTCCCTCAATTACCTCCGGATCCTTTATAAGTGGAGCTGGAGAATTTCCAAGATCTCCAGAGAAAAGAATCTTCTTTCCCTCGGCTTCTAACATCACACAACTCGACCCCAAGACATGTCCCGCGTCATAAAATGTTGCTTTAAAATCTTTTACTACAACCTCTCTGTGATAAGTATTAGTCTTCCAGAGATTCATAACCCCCTCTATATCTTTTTCGTCATATATATGAGGTTTCCCTTGTCTCTCCGCCTCTCTTCCCAAAATATCTTCTGAGTCCAAAAGAAGCTCTTCTGCAAAATCTTTCGTTGGTGGAGTTGAAAAAACTGTTCCCCTAAAACCTTCCTTATAAAGCCTTGGGATTAGACCAATATGGTCTATGTGCGCATGAGTTACAAAAACAGCGTCTATTTCACTTGGGTTATATTTAAATGGCTCAAAGTTATCCTTCTCACAAAAAGCTCCGCCCTGCTTAAGCCCACAATCGACTAATATCCTTGTGTCACCAGACTCCAAAAGGTAGTTTGCTCCTGTTACTGCTTTGGCTCCTCCAAAAAAAGTTAGTTTCATATCAACCTAATTCTTATTGGATATAGCCTCTTTTGCAACCCCAACATCAGACCAAGGAATCTTTTCTCCATTTTTTACCCTCAAATACGGCTCACTTCCCTTTCCGGTGATTATGACTACGTCTCCTTTGGCGGCAGCTTTGATCGCTTCTTCTATCGCCTCTTTCCTATCAATAATTCTCTTAACTTTCCTTCTCTTTCCTGCAGTAATACCCCCCTCTATCTCTTCTAGTATTTGATCTGGCTCTTCGTCAAATGGATCTTCGTTGGTTAGAAAAATCTTGTCACAGTGTTCCCCGGCCACCCTTCCCATCTCTGGTCTTTTCCACTTATCTCTTCCCCCGCCAGCAGATCCAAGCACACAAATTAACTTATTTGGCTTCTCCTCTTCTTTAAGGGATGTATAAACGGCTTCGAGAGAGTCTGGTGTGTGGGCATAATCAACAATTATTGAAAATGGTTTTTCTTGAACAAACTCCATTCTGCCAGGCACGCCATCAAATCTTTGGAAGGCGGCCGTCACGATATCATCACCTATCCCCAATCTGTGAAGCACAGCCTCCGCAATACCAGCGTTCTCCAAATTGAACTTTCCTCTGTGTCCAATCTTCTTTGAGGTGCGTGTAGCAAGAATCAATCGTTCACTATCAACCTCTTTTATAAAATAATTGGCATTTGGATCATCCCTGTTCACAACAAAAAACCTATCCTTGCTCTTGAGAACTCCTCTCTCTACGTCTTTAAAAAATTTAACCTTGGCATCTCTGTATTTTTCAAAGCTTCCATGAGACTCTATGTGCTCTGGGTGCAAATTGATAAAAGCAGCTCCATCAAAACTAATAAACCTGTGTCTGTGACGAACCACTCCCTCTGAAGGTATCTCTAATAAGACGTGGGTGCATCCCTGAGAAACGGCTTCTCTTAGAAAGGCTTGGATATAAAACCTACCAGGCTGAGTGTTTCCCAGAAGATTCTTCTCACTCTTTTCTCCGACTTTAATCCTGTGAGAGGAAAGAAGAGCCGTCCTAAGGCCTGCCGCCTCAAGTCCTGCGTTAATAAGTTCGAGCGTGGTCGTCTTTCCCTTAGTCCCAGTAACCCCAACCACCACAGTTCTTCTAGAAGGCATCCTATATATGATCGCTCCGAGTAAGGCTAGGCTGTAGTGGTAAAGAGAAGGAGCCCAGGGAAGTTTGTAGAGCCAACGGAAAAGAGGGACTTTCTTAAAACTCTCCAAAATCTTATTTATTATTTGCCAAGACTTCTTTTGCATCTATCCTCTTATTTTTCTTAGCGCTTCCCTTAACCTATCCCTAACATCCTCTAGCTCAGGATCTATCTGTTTCAAAACATCCTCAATCTTATCCCTCTTATACCCCAATCCGAACAGAGCCTCATAAACATCCCTATCCGCCTCTGCTAACCGCATGATCTCTCCACTTCCCTCGCTAGTAACTTTGTCTTTAAGCTCAACAATAATCCTTTCTGCTGTTCTTTTCCCAACACCCGAAGATCTTTGCAGAAGCTCTGGGCTTGCCTCAGCAATAGAGGCCGATATCTTATCCGGACTGGCCACAGACAATATTCCAAGAGCAGACTTTGGGCCAACCCCAGAAACAGATATCAGAGCCTCAAAGAGGTCTAACTCCTTCTGGCTAGAAAAGCCATACAGACTCATCGCTCCGTCCGTTACGTGCAGATACGTGAAGAGACTAATCTCTTCGCCTTCCTTTATGCTTATGTCTTCACTAAGGGCTACATATACTTTGTAATCAACACCGGCAACAGTTATCACCAAATAGTTGAGGGCAGCTCTTTTAAGTTTTCCTGTGAGTCCGTGGATCATTGTCTTTAATTATAGATATCTAGAAGAGCTTTCTCAATTAAAAGATTTTGTATAAGATTTATATATGATCCCAGAAGACAAAATAAAAGAGCTAAAAGACTCTCTTCTCTCAGACAAGCAGAGACTTGAAGAAAAAATAGAGACTCTTAGCGATATGGAGTTTGGCGACGCTGTTGGAACAGATAACGAAGATGCCGACGAAACCGAAGAGATGGCTAACACTCAGAGCACCATTGATCTTCTCGAAGAGCGCCTTGAGAGAATAAATGATGCCCTAACCAGAATAGAGATGGGTGTATACGGTGTCTGTCAAAGTTGTCACAAGGAGATTGGAGTAGATCTTCTGTCTGTAGATCCAGAGTCTACACTCTGTAAAGAGTGTAAGGCTGACTAGGGGAGCAAACTCTCAGAGAACCAAGCGTCAAAAACTACATAAAGTATAAAAAGGCTACTAATAGCTGTGTTCTCTAGATATCCCTTACTCATATCTATCTAGCAAAAGGATTTGTTGCTCCCGAAACTCCGAAGTGAACATGGCAACCAGTTGCTCCCCTGGTTAACCCTGTGTTTCCAATCTTGGCAATAATATCACCCCCTTCAACCTTATCTCCCTTCTCAACTAAGTTCTCTGAATTGTGTGCATAAAAAGTCTGGGTTCCATTAGGATGAAGCAAAACAACATATCCTCCATAGCCACTATTGTAATAGGCCGGACTTCCAACCTTTGTAACAACGCCGTCATCAGCGGCTAGGATAGGTGTTCCACAAGCAGATGAGATATCAACTGCTGGCATATATGAAGAGTCATGGAGCTGACCCCAATTCCACCCACCACTAACTGGTCTCAGAAAATCTGGCAACTCCTCTCTAACAACAGGCCCCCGGGGAACAACAATCTCTCCATTTGCTTCCGAAACTGGCAAGATAACAATTGTCTCTCCTGGCTTAATCAAAGAGCTCTTATCAATATCATTGATCTGCAAAATAGAGCCGATAGAAATTCCATACCCATCAGCAATGCTCGATATGGTATCCCCCTCCTGAATCTCATAAGTTATCAGGTCGTCCTCCTTATATGTAACCAGAGGGCTTCCTGTAGCCACAAGCGCACTCCTCTCAAGAAATAAGAAGCCGGCAAAGTCTTCTCCTGCGCCGGTCCTATCTATCCCACCGTCAATTGGAACATCCCCCACATAAGCAGCATCTATATTATTTAAATGGTTCTGGCTAATCAGGTCGCCCTCAATATAACTCATATCGGGGATCTCGGATGGCTTGACTAGACTAAAGAAGGCCAAGTCCACCGCCATAAGTCCTAGAACAAGAAAAACTGGCAAGGTTGGTAGATTCCTTAGCCAGTCGATTCCCCTATTTACGATTCTACTAATAGTAAGAATTATATTATGCTGTACATAGTAAAAATCAAGTCTTAGACAATGGAATTAAACGATAGTCAAATAGAGGCGGTCTCCTATGGAGAGGGGCCTCTTTTAATCACCGCTGGGGCTGGAAGCGGTAAAACAAGAACCCTAACTCAGAGGGTTGCCCACCTTATCCAAGAAGGTACTCCCGCGGACAGAATCTTGGCCATAACCTTCACCAACAAAGCCGCCGATGAGATGAAAAAAAGGATCGCTGGCGAGCTCATAAAGAGTGGCTTAGGGAAAGGCGGTCTTCCATTCGTGGGAACCTTCCATGCATTTAGCGCCCACATACTAAGGAAGGAGGCTAAAAAGGCTGGCAGAGACTATAACTACATCATCTTCGACGATGGAGACTCCAAAAAAGTTATTAGACAAATAATAAAATCTCTAAACTTCGATGAGAATAAAAGGATCACACCGCTAACGGCCAGAAAGGAGATCTCTAAGATAAAAATCGGACTTAGTGATCTTGGGGATGTTGACCCAAAGATTAGACTGATCTACGAAGAATATGAGAAGAGTTTAAAAAATCAGAATGCCTTTGATTTCGATGATCTCATAACCAAGGTTGTCAGAATCTTTATAGAACAACCCGGAACCCTCAAAAAACATCAAGATAGATTCGACTATATCCTAGTAGACGAGTATCAAGATATTAATAAGGCTCAATATGAGCTGGTTAGCCTCCTTGCTCAAAACCATGGAAACATAAATGTAGTTGGAGATGACCAGCAATCCATATATGCCTTCAGGGGGGCAAGCATAGAAACCTTTATAGGCTTCGAGAAACAGTGGCCAAAGACAAAAATCGTTCACCTGGGGGAGAACTATAGATCCACCAAGAATATTGTTAATGCTGCTGCAGGCGTAATTAAGAACAACCGCTTTCAGATACCAAAAGATCTTTGGACCAAAAATCCCGAAGGCTCACCAGTTAGGGTTATTGCAGCCAGAAGTTCTTCTGATGAATCGGATATCATATCCGAAAAGATTTTATCCGGCGGTTTTAGAGAATCCGCAATTCTCTACAGAACCAATGCCCAATCTCGTGCTATCGAGCAATCGCTAAACTATAACTCAATTCCCTACGAGATATATGGAGGTGTCCGCTTCTACGAAAGAAAAGAGATTAAAGATATTTTGGCTCCCCTCCGCTACGCTCTTAATCCAAAGGATAAGGTTAGTGAGGATAGAATTAACAAAACTTTTAAAAAGGCTGTTAGGGAGGAGTTAAAAGAAAAGCTTCCTGGTCTCGCTAAGCAATTGGGGCTAATGGAGTTAATTGGATACGTTCTTAAAACAACCGACTACTTCACGCACCTCAATGCTAAGTTTGAGAACTCCGCCGACAGAAATGAAAACGTCCAAGAGCTTATTAGCTACGCAGCCACCTTCGAAGACCTATCCGAATTTATAGAGAAGGTCTCACTATTAGAATCCAGTGAGAAAATCGCAGACAAGTTAAGGCAAGAAGGAAGTAAAGATGCGATCGTTAAGCTCATGACCATCCACCTAGCCAAAGGCCTCGAATTCGATGATGTTTATATAGCCGGCACCAATGAAGGAATCCTTCCTCATCAAAGATCATATTTCCGAGAGGCCGATCTGGAAGAAGAGCGCAGGCTTATGTATGTCGCCATGACAAGAGCCAGGAACAATCTCTTTATTAGCTTTTATGGCCTCGCCTCCAGGTTTCTTTATGAGATCCCACCAGAACTAGTTAAGTTCAACGTCGATGACGGGCTAGAAGAAACTATATATCTAGATTAATGCCCTCTCGATTAGGTCAAAATTTTCTAAAAGACCATAAGGCCCTCGAACGCATCGCCGAGGTTGTTGAAATATCCAAAGAAGATATTGTTGTGGAGATTGGCCCTGGTCACGGAGAGTTAACTAGAAGGCTTTTAAAATACGGTCCTAAAAAGCTGATTGGCGTTGAGCTAGACGAGAACCTTATAAAGACATTCTTAGTGGATCTATCTCAAGAGAATGAGAGTTTAACTATAGTTAACAGTGATATTAAGACCTACTTACCGAAGATTAAGGAAAAGGACTATAAGCTCGTAGGCAATATTCCCTACTACCTAACCAGCCATCTCCTTAGAATAATTAGTGAGCTTCAAAACAAACCCTCTTTAATAGTTTTGACCGTCCAAAAAGAAGTTGCTGAGAGAATTTGTGCGACACCTCCCAAAATGAACCTGCTCGCGGCAAGCGTTCTCTATTGGGGCTCTCCTGAGATAGTTAGATACATATCAAAAAATTCTTTTAGGCCTAGTCCAAAAGTAGATTCGGCCATTATTAAAATCATCCCTGCCCCTAGAGATATGGACGA
>PFAG01000017.1:413-11531 GCA_002773755.1 Candidatus Colwellbacteria bacterium CG10_big_fil_rev_8_21_14_0_10_41_28 | reverse complement strand
CGTCTATTAGGGGGAGCTAGTTAATAGGTTTCTGGTATAGTTAAAGCATGAAAACTATCTTCTTCAATATATTGAATGCGTGGCCAGGCGATAGTTTTCTCTATTGGATATGGGGCCTTAATATTCTCATGGTGTTTGGGATAATAGGAGCATGGGTAGTTAAGTACAGTAAAAAAAGGGGGGGGGATAAAGTTTGGGCAAAACGACTCAGGCTAGTTGGAATAGTTGCGGTCACATTATTTACCAGCTGGATAGCGCTACTTCAGTTTGGAGCCACATTGTCTAGCGAAGAAGATTATCTAAACAATGACCCCGTCCGCATAAAAGAAAATAGTGAGGTTCAACCAGGTGTACCCACCCTAAACAGCTTGCTTGAGAATCAAATTAATTTGGCTCTGGGAAAATGGTCTGTGCAAAACGGATACACTAATTACGATGTTTTGGGCATCAAGCTGAGCCAAGTCAATGGAGTCAATGTCGCAGATGTAGATATCCATGCATTCAAGTCTTACACACAAGGCTCAGGATTTTATATAAGGTTGAATCAAGGCGTTGATGGAAGTTGGAGAGTTACGGATGCGGATGGCTATTGGTTGGAGGGTTATGAGCAGGCTCCTCTACCAAGTCCATTAGACAGGTTCTAACGTCGTCCACCAGGGGAGCTCATATACTTGCATATCAACCTCCCTTTTTGTATTAATAGTTTAGTTCTCAACGTAGGAGAAAAAATGGATGCTGCAGACTGCAATAGATGTCTGGATACTGGAGGTGTCTCTCTGAGGCACCAACACCTCTCGCTCGTATGGAAAAGCGAGAAGTTCTTCCGTTGTTCTTGCCCTGCTGGTGAGGAGCGCACGGATCTCGATCCACGACCAAGCATGACAGAGTTCAAGGGGCTTCACTACTGGCTCCCATAAACCGCCGACGAAGAATCGCTTCCCGGCGGTTCTTCACTTTTATACATACACAAAAGAGAGGTCCTAACGCCGTCTACTGGAGGATACACTCTTTGGTATACTCAAAGTATGAATCGGCAGATTTTGATAATAGTGCTGATCCTTACAGCCATTTCTCTCGTTGGCATTATGCTCGGCTTCTTATATTCACGACTTCCCTCTAATAATCCTCAGGAAAGTCAGGCTGGGTGCGAGAGTGTAGGTGGAGATTGGGATGTGGTAGCAAGTAGATGCCTCGTCTCATATAAGGAAGCGGGAGAGCTATGCATAGACGGCGGTCAGTGCATAAGTGGTGTTTGCTCACCTCCCATACTCTCAATCGAAGAGGAGGCTACTCTCGAGCACAATCCCATTTCAGGCGTCATCGGCATTTGCGCAAGCAGCACAGAAGTTACTGGCTGCGCACCACAGGTGCTGAAGGGTGTCATTTCAAAGGAGTCGATGTGTGGGGAATAATCCAACACAACTGCCCCCACCAATTTTGCAATGTGACTAAGAAAGAGGTTCTGACTTCGTCTATGAGGGAAAGCTTTGATATACTTTGGGTATGAAGACGTATCATAAGATAACCTGCGCTGCCTATCTGCTCCCAGAGAAAGAGGGCAAGATCCTTTTACTCCGCAGATATAATACTGGGTACGAAGATGGAAACTATAGCGTTGTAGCAGGGCATGTTGATGAGGGAGAATCAATACTCCAAACCATGATACGAGAGGCTAAAGAAGAAGCTGGGATAGATATAGACGAGAAAGACCTAGAGTTAGTCCACGTAATGCATAGAATGAAGGCCTCGGAAAAGGATGAGAGAGTAGACTTCTTTTTTAGGTGTAAGAATTGGCTTGGCGAAATTAAAAACATGGAGCCACATAAGTGTGACGATTTAAGTTGGTTTGAGCTATCTAATTTACCAGACAACGTGATCCCCTACATCAAGGAGGCGCTGAACCTTATAGATAGAGGTCAGCTATATAGCGAGTTTGGTTGGAATGATTAAAATAGGTTTTAGCGTCGTCTGTTAGGGAGAGCAAAGCATTATTTTCTATTTAGCATCTACAGATCTACAGAGACAAGAGCTTCGGTAGATTCTCCACTTGAGTTAAAGCAGTTGAGATGAACTGTGGTATGGTTGGTTCCAGTAAAATCTGCCTTAACCGTTCCCGAGGAAGCATAGTGTTTATTTAATGGGAGCTCGTCCCCACTACCTTTGTCCGCATATATCGTGCAATAACTAGTGTTTATACTAGTCCACTCAAATACCCAATTATAGTAATCATAATCATTTTGACTTACCTCTCCCCCAAAGAAAAAAGTTATTTTAGGAGGACCATTAATGGTAAGTTCATCTTGGTCATAGCTACCATCAAATGCATAACAACGGATACGAAACCTAGCTGTTGTTAGTCCGGTAAGTGTTTCTGTTGAAGAATCAGAAGGTCCAAATCCTTTCTGTGAGAAGACATAATTACTTCCATTGCCAGTAATATCTTCAATCTCACAAGATTTAGTGTCACTACTATTCCAAGAGAAAGTATATGTTTCAGAGCCGCTCTTAACTGGATCCGCTTTGAAATAGCTTATTTTAGGGGTAGGAGCTGGATCATCGATTTTAACTGCCACACTTGCCTGAGTGGACTCACCCGCGGAGTTATAACAGTTAAGATAAACTGTTGTGCTTCTGGTCCCTCCAAAGTTTACTGTGGTGCTCCCCGAGGAAGCATAGTGTTTGTTTAATGGGAGCTCGCCCTCTCCTCCCTTACTGGCGTACAGTGTACAATAGCTAGTATTCTTACTGGACCATTCGAATACCCAGTTGTTGTAGTCATAATCATTCTGACTTACCTCTCCCCCTCTGAAATAACTTATCCCGGGCTCGTCCTTCCCCAAGGGGAAACACTTCTGCCTCCCATCATCATCAGTTTCTAGGTAATATCCACTAGAACAAGTCTTCTTTTGAGGAGATGCATCTGAGTCGCTATCATCATCTTCTGGTTCCTCTCTTGTATCTGTGTCGGATGCGCTTCTAAGTTTCGCCTCTAACTTCTGATTCTCCTCTAAAACAGAACTGAGTTCTCCCTGAAGGCTATCAATTTCCTCAAGAGCACTTTCGTATTTAGCCGCTAAGTCTTGGAGTAGTTGTTGATGAACGGCTAGTCTCCCCTCAAATTCTTGCTTCAAACTTTCAATCTTGTTATCAGAGCCTTCTTTTGGCTCATATTTTTGAATATCTAAATTGAGCTTCTCTACACTCTTCTTGTAGTTCTCTAGTCCCTTATCAACGCCCGATTCTCCGCCACCAGACTCCTCGATCTTATTTAGCTCTGCAGCCTTCTCATCAACAATATCTAACTGGTATTCGAGCTTCTTCTCCTTGTCGAAAGTAAAAAAGAGCCTTAACCCCCTCCCCCACTCTTTGAGGAAGTACGTTGGGCTAGTTGGCAAAACGCCAGCATCAACAACTTGAGCCAAAAAAGCAGCCTCATAATTGGCTGTTTCTGATTGGGCAAGAGTATTTGTTGGGACCATTAGTGTCAAAACAAAAATGGCTCCGAGAATATATGTGGAGTATTTATTAATGTTTTTATTCATACTCCCAATATATCATAAGTATCGTCAAAATAGGTTTTAAACTTGTCTAACAGGGAGCTCCTTAAAACTCCAGACCATACAAAACAAAAGAACTGCATTGCTGCAGCTCTTTTGTTTTATGTAGCGCATCTGGGGATATTAGTATGAACGCTACACTGGGTTATTGTGGTAAATGTTCTAGTCTACTAGGATCGTACCATCTACCAATATCACACCACTGTGGATACCAAGTTCATGAGCTGTGTTAAGTGCTTCTGAAGGACTAGCAGCCCATACTCCCTGGATGTCGCCACTCGTATCTACGAACTGATAATAATTATCAGAGCCAGAATTAGCGGGTGGATTGTCGTCAGGTAGCACCAAACCACCTATGCCACCTTCTTCTACTAGGATCACACCGCTGTGAACGCCAAGCTCAGGAGCTGTGTTAAGTGCTATTGAAGAATTAGCAGCTTCCATGCTTTGTAGGTCTCCGCTCGTATCTACAAACTGATACGTATTTGCGAGAGATACAGCTGGAAGGGCAAATAGAGCTATAGCCATTAAACCAGGTATTATGTATTTTCTTTTCATGTTTTTATTTTGATTAGAATTTACTAGAAAGAGGCCGACTGATTCTCTTTATCTAGTACTGAAGCCGTTGAAGTACCTGATCTATGACAGAGCCGTCATTATATAAGCCCACACAGGCGTAGATAGGTTAGTTAGTCTTATTTAGGGTATATATTCCCTACTCCTCAATCACATTAATCTCCTCCAGAATAAGGTCTTCTCTTGGTCTATCCATAGTTCCCTTCCCCTCAGTCTCCACCCCCGACATAGCCATGACCACATCCATTCCGTTAACAACCTTGCCAAAAACAGTATGTCTTCCATCTAGAAAAGAATTGTCAGCTACATTAAGAAAGAATTGTGAACCATTTGTCCCTGGACCAGCATTTGCCATTGATATGGTTCCAGAAACATTTGATAGACCAGGGACAACCTCGTCTTCAAATTGATATCCTGGACCGCCCGTTCCCCATAAAGATTTCTGGTTTGGATCTTTTGAAAGTGGATCCCCTCCCTGAATCATAAAATCTTCAATCACCCTGTGAAATCTGGTTCCATTATAAAAACCCTCTTTGGCTAATTTAAGAAAATTGCCGCTAGTTATAGGAGCTTCATCCTCAAATAAATCTATAACAACATCTCCCATAGAAGTCTTTAGCACTACATCTCCTATTATTTTCTCTTCCATACTATTTTGATTATTTTTTCTTAAAAAATATACTCCAGCAAATATTAGCACACCAATGGATAAGATTATTATTATTCTCTTCATACTCACTCTGACTATTATAGACAAGTTCTAATAGAAACAGAAAACGTGTATAGTCTAACTATGGCAAAAAGAGATACAGGAATCGGGAAAGGAAAGAAACCCCGCTCACATAAAACTAAAAAGAGGTTGGCTATAAAGCACGAGATGCTTAAAGCCAAAAAGAAAAAATAGTTTGTGGATAAAACCCTCACAAAGGCCACCTCTTAGGTGGCCTTTGTATTACCCCTCCTAGCCAAGATTTATTAAATTAAGATAACCCCAGGTATGCAACCTATCACTATCAGTCCCCCACTTAGAACCAATATCTGTTCTGTAAATCATGTTGGGAATTATTATGTTTTGGACTCGGTTATAAACTAACCTTCTAGACTCATCAACAGTTGTCCCACTAGCCGTAACAACTAAAACTACTCCTGAGCATCCAGCAACTCTCCAAATTCCATTATCATTTCTTACATCTTCAATATGAATCCCATCCTTAATCAGAGGATTCTTAAAAGATATTCCCAAATCTCTGTATCTTTGAACAATTTCCGCATCTTTGTCTGAGGCAAAATATGATGGAACTAAAATCCTAACTCCAACCTGAAATCCCTTTTTCGTCTTCAGAGAAAAATCTTGACCTAAGGCCATTCTATAAAGCCACTCTCCTGTTGGCATATTTATCCCCTCAAGCTGAATTGGAACAGTTGGATAACCAAACCTAGCCGTAAACTCAAGTGGATATATTCCCCTGTGATTAACGATACAGTTGATATCTATATATCCGACATATCCAGACTCCTTAAGAGAAGGCAACATTTTAAGTAGGGTCGATTTAAACAATACATTCGGCTCACTCCAATACATCAATGTACCCATCTCTCCAGCGAATGGACCAATGTCTCCCGGAAAAACTCTTTTGTGTTCGAAATTAACATTTATTGGGTATATAAAATCATGTCCATTGAAAAATGCCCCAACGGCCACCTCAACTCCTGAAATATATTTCTGAAGTAAAAATGTTGGAGTGTGCTTCTTCCAGACCAAAGCATTCTGCTCCAACAGCTCTAGGATATCTTTTCCATCATCCTCTTGTCCCAAGAAGAGCATTCCCTTCCCACCAGAAGGGGTATTGCCACTTGGCTTGAACACATACCTACCAGGATTCTCTCTAACAAATTTTATAGCCTCATCATAATCAGAGAACTGCCAACTTGGCAGAACGTTTACACCATATTTCTTAAGTTCTGCTTGTCCAAATTCCCTATCTATCTCAAGCTTGTCTGTGTACTCAGTTCCACCAATAACGAGCTTTCCCTTTTTGCGAAGATCGTCTGCTATAGATCCAAATTCAACATCATCAAATATTATAAGATCTGCCCAATCAACATAGGCCTTCCAATCATCAACTCTCTCTATAAATCCATCATAGACACCCGCATCTTCAGGAGATTTTATATACGACTTAACCTCGTGGCCCTCCTTTACCAACGTCCAAGCCAAGTCACCACTTAGACTCTCCAAAGACACAAATAGGAATTTCTTAGTCCCTAGAATATAGTTATTATTGTCCATATACTTGAGCTGACGTTAAGTTACCATTAAATGAAAATATCAATTGTAGATAACATCAATCAGTGTGAGAAATTATGGAACCAATTCTCTACAAACACAAGAGTATGGGACCTGTGGAAAACTAATTTCGCACTGTACAACCCAGAAGATCATGTTCTTCATTTTATATTCCTTGAATCAGAAAACGAGTCTGGCCTACTTCCTCTTTGGTACGATAAACATTATAAGAAATACTATTTCTTTGGAGGTAATTATCCAGAGAATAGGAATCTGTGGATTCCTCCAAAATTCTTCCCAGATCTATGGGAAAATCTTCCTGAGCCAACGGCTCTTATTGATATTACCGATGAGTCTTTCCAAGCTATTACCAACTCCCTCCCAGAATATAAAGATTTATTTATAGAAAAAGATTTCAGCTACTCCTTGGACTTAACCATATTTAATGGAGACATAAACGAATATCTCAAAACATTCAGCCGAAAACATAGAAAGAATCTCTTATACGATATTAGAAAGCTATTATCTCTTGGATATGGAGTGAGGTGGGAAAACAATAATGATAAATCTGAAAAATTAATAGAACTCAACAAAGAAAGGTTCCTTGAAGAATCTGACTTCAACGATAATGAGGTTCTAAAAGATTTTAATGCCTTCACAAAGCTCTTTAGCGAAGATGGTATTTTAAAAACATCTATTGTTGAGTTATCTGATGAAATCATAGGAGTCGAGATGGGATTCTTTCACGAAGACACCTACTATCTTCTAAATGGAGGCTTCAACCCTACTCATAAGAACATTGGTAAGTGGATGATATTAGAACACATCAAAAAAGCTCTTGAGCTAGGTGCGATAAAGATGGATTTCCTAGTAGGAGATTCTAGTGGATGGAAAAAGCTATGGAACCTTTCAGAAACTCCAGTTTACACGCTAAGGAAAGGAGATCCCTCTTGTGATTGACATAAAAGATTAATTATGCCACTATTAAGTCGATCAAATAAGGACTGAGGTAAAAAGGTGGTCGAGTTTTGTCTTTCAGTAGTCTGTTTGACGTTTGTACACAACAAATAAATAAACATAAATGGAAGGAACAATTGCTCGACTCACTGATCGTGGATACGGGTTTATCTCTCGCGAGGGCGAAGAGAAAGATCTCTTTTTCCACTCAAACGAGCTCATCGATGCAGAATTCGATGACTTGAAAGAAGGTGAGAAGGTAACCTTTGAAGTTGCTGATGGTCCAAAAGGCCCAAGCGCTGTAAAGGTTAAAAGAGTCTAAATAAGACACAAAAAGAAAGAACCCACTCGGGTTCTTTCTTTTTTTCTGTCAGGTTTTTATACGCATTATGAACTCGCAAGACACTAGGGGAACTCACTCTATAATCCCCTCTTAGGTGTTTAGATATATATAAATTCCCACAGTAATACTGGATCAATTTAGGGGTAGAAAAAATAGATAGTTTTGATATAATTCAATGCAGGATATAGATGTCCTAATCAAAAATGGAGAACAATAATAAGTGTGATTGGTGGTGTTGCAATCGCCACAGAGGAGTCTCCTACCTCGGTGTCCTCTTACTTCTTTTGGGAGGATTCTCTTTTGCGAGAGACATGGGATGGATAGATACAGAACTTCCATTCTGGCCAACAGTAGCGGTGGGAGTTGGACTCTTCATGATAATCGGAAAAGCTACTAGAAAATAACAAAAGGGCCGCGAAAGCGGCTTTTTTGTTTGTCTAAACTTTTTTATAACGAAAGCAGTCTATTGTATGATCGTTAACCATTCCTGCAGCCTGCATAAAGGCATAGCAGATAGTTGATCCAACAAACTTGAAACCCCTTCTCTTCAAGTCAGCACCCATCAAGTCAGACTCCTCAGTTTTTGTTGGGATCTTAGATGCGCTCTTCCATCTATTCCTCAAACTCTTTCCCTTAGTAAATTGCCAGATGTATTTATCAAAACTTCCAAACTCTTTTTGGATTTCCATAAATCTTTGTGCGTTGTTAATGGTTGCCTCGATCTTTAATCTATTTCTTATAATCCCCTCGTCTGACATCAACCTATTAAAATCCTTTTTTCCATACCTAGCTATCTTTCTATAGTCAAAATTAGAAAAAGCTTTTCTAAAATTCTCCCTCTTCTTTAATATGGTAAGCCAACTTAAACCAGCCTGGAATGCATCCAGAACAAAATATTCAAAAAGTTCTCTTTCACCATGGACAGGCACACCCCACTCATCATCATGATATTGGATCATGAGAGGATCCCCCAGGGACCACTCACATCTAGTTAAGGAGGTCATACAGATCCAATATCCTTCCAAGACTCTCTATCTGACTCTGAACGAAAGTTGGAATCCCCAAGACACAACCAGAATCCTTAATGGCAAGACCACCAGAGTTACCCCTATCAATCTTTGCTGACACCTTTATGTATCTCACGCCCTCTCTAGTCTCAAAACCAGAAACTATACCATCAGTGACGGTTAAGCTATCCCCTCCAATATCTGGATATCCCAAAACAGAGATGTTGTCTCCAATACTAACCACACTACATAATTTAGTACTCCTTGCGTCTCTAGAATACTTATCCAATTCATCAAAGGTCCCTGCTCTCTTATTATTCTCATTCAGCTCAATATCCAAAAAGGCGATATCAACATCATTGTCATACACCTTGTGTCCCCTAGATTTATATACGATATAGTCACTAGTATTGTTAGGATCTGGATACACAGCTATAGCACATTGAGAAGTTGAACCGTCTTCTGTCTCGACTACATGAAGACTAGTCTGGACATAATATTGAGATAAATTAGAGATACTCGAATTTCCCTTATAAAGGACTCCTGAGCCTTGCTGAAGGCTTTCTGTTGTGGAATTACTCAAACATACTAAACGAGCCACCGAGGGGGCAAAATCGCTCAATAAACCACTAATAGATCCTCCCGCTGGGCTAGACACGCTATCTTCTCTCATCTCTTCTAGTGCACCCTCCAATACCCCCTCTCTTTCTTCGGCTGCTATCAGCTCATCTTCTTGCAAGGCAATAATCTCCTTCTGGCTAACAATAGTCTCTTCACCCTCCTCTATAAGTTTTGCTATCTCTTCTTGAGCCTGCTGAAGTTCAACATTAGTTTCCGTCAAAGATTTTCTAGTTTCAGAATACAGACCATAACTAGCTAAAGTAATAATGACTATAAGAGCAAACCAAGTTGTATTTTTATCGCTATCCATCTTAAATCATCATATCAAAAAGTATCCCGTCTCGGTATCTAACAGTAGCACCCCCTTGTTTTAGGGGGTGCCTGTCTGAAAATATATATTTCTAAACTTATCCGCAGCGACTATATCCGCAGCTTGGGCACTCTACACAGCCCTCGGACATTACAATCTTAGATCCACATTCAGGACACCCCGGCATATACCCATACTCCGCAACGGACTTGCCGGAATCGCTTTCTAAGGCTTCGCTACGAGCAACACTCTCTTGAGCTGCAACCATCACCTCCTCTTCAGACAACCCTACATTTTCCCTAATATTGTTGTTTAGATGTTCTTCCATAATCTTTCCGATAGCATCTGGAAGAGAAAGAATTGTTCCCCTGGTCGTCATCGTAACCATTGGACCCCTAATCCCCTTCAAATGTTTAATGATGTACTCAGGACTTATGTGTGATCTAAGACCAAGCGAGATCAACCTACAGATTGCCTCTGTTTGCTCCTGGAAATATCCACCAGTCTTTCCGAGCATAGCAAACACCTCCTGAGGAGATCCGGCATTATCATCATTGATTGTGATATAAAGATTTCCGTAACCAGTCTTGACCTTATAGGTCTTTCCACTAAGAGTTTCCGGACGTTCTTTTGGAGCTATAATTGCTCGTTCTCCAAGCGTAGCTTCAACTCTAACCTCTTTCTCACCACCTGTTTCCAGTTCGCTCTTTGCCTTTGGAGCTTCTGTAGTCTTGGTAATATTCTTTTCGTCACCTACGTTTAGAACCTGGATTGTTCTGCTTCCATCCCTGTATACAGTACAGCTCTTACATCCAAGTCTCCACGCATCAAGATATGCTTGTTTAACATCCTCCACCGTCGCCTCATTTGGCATATTGATTGTTTTCGAAATCGAGTTATCAACGTGTTTCTGGAAGGTTGCCTGCATTCTTACATGGCTTTCTGGATCAATGTCCATAGATGTCACAAAAGTATCTCTCAAATCTTGTGGTAGGTATGTTAGATGTTGGATTGAGCCTCTATCTACAACCTCTTTCTTAATTGCCTCTATCTCTTTATCGCTGAACTTTCTATTCTCAAGCTCATTCTTAAAGTGCTCGTTTAGATAGTGATAGAACTGGGCATCCTTATCCTGCTTTACGTAGGCAAGAGCAAAGTTTGGTTCTAATCCACTTGACGTGTCAAGCATCATTGAAATAGACCCTGTTGGAGCAACAGTTGTAAGAGCAG
The DNA here is from genome assembly GCA_002773755.1 of Candidatus Colwellbacteria bacterium CG10_big_fil_rev_8_21_14_0_10_41_28. Taxonomy (GTDB): domain Bacteria; phylum Patescibacteriota; class Minisyncoccia; order UBA6257; family Colwellbacteraceae; genus 1-14-0-10-41-28. The sequence continues at coordinate 643 of PFAG01000017.1, read as the reverse complement.
CATTTCTCATCTTCACCTTCTTCTCACCTTTTGCGAAGACAGATAACTTCCAGTTTGGAAACTCTCCCTTCTCTTTTGCCAACTCTTGACTCATCTTGTGAGACTCTTTCTGAATAGTTTCCATTACCTTCTCAGCCAAAGTATACCCCTCCTCTGAGTTGTACTTAACTCCCATCTTATAAAGCATGTCGGCGAATCCCATAATGCCAAGTCCGATTCTCCTATTCTTA
>PFAG01000017.1:0-360 GCA_002773755.1 Candidatus Colwellbacteria bacterium CG10_big_fil_rev_8_21_14_0_10_41_28 | reverse complement strand
GTGAACCCAAGTTACAGTTGTCATATGGGTGCAAGAACTGCTCTCCACATGGGTTACTGGTTAGGATCTCTCCTAAGTCTGGCAATGGATTAGTCTTATTCACATTATCAATGAAAACAACACCTGGCTCACCATTCCTCCATGCATACTCCGAAATTTTCTCAAAAACTTCACCAACCGTTATATCTAGTGGCTCAACAGCAGTAACGCTTCCATTAGGATTTCTTAAAACCTTGTGTGGCTTGATCTTCTTTCCGTTCCAACTACAAACCCATTTCTCATCAGGACTCTCAACAACCTTTTTCATAAACCTGTCTGAAAGCTTGACTGAGATATTAAAGTTGGCGATCTGACCCTCCT
>PFAG01000016.1 GCA_002773755.1 Candidatus Colwellbacteria bacterium CG10_big_fil_rev_8_21_14_0_10_41_28 | reverse complement strand
TCATGATTCCATTGATCTTTTCTCGCTGATCGGGAGAAATACCAAGTCTCATAGCGGTTTTTTCGCTTGTCGCGGCCTTTTGGGCCAGACGCACTCGGTATTCCTCTTCGCTTGAGAAGAGAATATTGGCGGCAAGATCCGGAAGATCAACAAGGATCTTCTCAGAAAGCACGATCAGGAACTCATTGGAAAGTTTGTCATGGAGAGCCATTTCTAGCCCTCCTCTGAACGCCCCGACAACACCCTCGATGAGCCCACGAATCTTGTCGAAATCCAACTTGACGCCGTGTTCTCTTAGCTTCTCGAGAAGAGCTTCGAATGCTTCTCGTGCCTTGAAGGCAAACTCTTCTGCTCTTGGGCGTACTGCTGGATCTAGAGAGCCTATTAGTGCTCCCCAGAAAACACCGCTTTCGGGGAGAAGTTCTTTGATCGCCTTTGCCACTTGGGCAAATGAACCAAAGAGCTTGCTCCAAAATCCATTCTTACTTTCATTGGACACAGAATCCTCCTCATAGGGATTATTTCAAGGATCGTTGTGGGCGAGAGAGGACTCGAACCTCCACGGGATTACTCCCACTAGGTCCTAAACCTAGCGCGTCTACCAGTTCCGCCACACGCCCGCTTACTGAAATACTTTATTAAACTATTATCTCTAAATCAATCCTAGTTCCTTCTTCTTCCATGAAATGCCTTATGAACCTGACGGAGCTCCTTATTAGTTATATGAGTATATATTTGTGTGGTCGAGATGTTTGAGTGGCCAAGAAGCTCTTGAACCGATCTGATGTCAGCACCATTTAAAAGAAGATCTGTTGCAAATTGATGTCTCAATTGGTGCGGTGTTATCTTGTCTGGAATTCCAGCTGCCCTAGCGTATTTATTAACTAGTCTTTGAATAGTTCTTGGAATGATGCGCCCTAAGACCTTTGGCTCCTTTCCTCTAGAGATACTTATAAACATAGCCTCCTCAGCATCCATCCTCTTATCCAAATATTCCTTAATTGCTTTTCTTGCTCTCTCTGAGAGAAAAACAATTCTCAACTTCTCTCCCTTCCCTCGTATTGTTAACTCTCCCCTATCAATATTCACAAACCTATTCAAAGAGCAAAGTTCTGATACACGCAGACCTGTTGAAAAGAGAGTCTCAAGGATTGCTCTGTCTCGAAGAGCCTTAAGAGAACTTCCTTTAGGGGCAGAGAGAAGTCTCTCTACATCTTCATACTCCACGACTTTAATCTGCCTACTAGAAACCTTGGGTAACTCCACTCTTTCTGGGGAGACAGCCTCTTTGCCCTCTCTATTTAGATACTTAAGGAAGTTTCTCAAAACGATCACATAATATGATTGAGTTCTTTTCTTGAGGCCCGCATTGGAGCTAGCTAGATAGACTCTAAAATCCCTAATAGTTCCTTCTGATATGTCTGATATGCTCTGCGCTCTTGTCTGTCTAACAAACCTTTCAAGACACCTGGCATAACTCTTACGAGTAGCTTTGGACCTATTCTTCTCAACATCTAAATAGTCCAAATAGTCTTTGATAGCCTCATTAACATCCATATATATAAGTATATCACTAATATTTTGCGACACTTAATTTGACTATCGCTAAATTTTAGTGTATTTACAGATGGGTATAAAAAAGTTATTATGACTCTACTTTTAATACAAATATGTTAAGTAAAAGAAAGAAACAAAATACAATTAAGGAGCATCAGGTTCATAAAGAAGATACTGGCTCTCCACAGGTTCAAATTGCTATAGCGAGCAGAAGGATCACCGAATTGGCTGATCACCTAAAGAAACACCCTAAAGACAAGCACTCTCGTAGAGGTCTTTTGGGATTAGTTAATAAAAGGCGTAAACTATTAAAGTACCTTGCAGACAAGTCTCCAATTAACTACAAGAAACTTGTTACAAAGCTTGGGCTCAAGAAGTAATGGCCATAATTCCAAATAAGGAACAACGAGTAGGAGTCTTTATAGATATCCAAAACTTATATCACTCTGCCAAAAATCTCTACGACAGCAGAGTCAACTACAGTGAACTTCTTAAAAAACTAACAAACGGAAGAAAACTTGTTAGGGCTCTTGGATACGTCGTTAAGAGTGACCCAGCCACAGGGGAGGATGCCTTCTTTAAGGCTCTTGAGGAAAGTGGCATAGAGGTTATTAGTAAAGATATTCAAATTTTCTCAAGCGGAGCCAAAAAGGCTGACTGGGATGTTGGAATAGCAGTTGATGCCATTAGGACATCTGGCATGTTCGACGTAGCGATCCTCGTTTCCGGAGATGGAGACTTTGCGCCACTAGTAAAATATCTCCAATGGGGTCTTGGTAAGGGGGTAGAGGTGGCTGCTTTTGGTAAAACAACATCTTCTCTACTACGAGATGTGGCAGACAATTTTATCGATCTCGATGAAATGCCAAAAATGATTTTTAAAACATCAAGCTCAAGATCAATAAGCGGAACTAAAGGAAGAAAGAAAACATAATAATAATGGATTTAAATAAAAAGATATTTAAGAAGGAAATTGCAGGAAGAGACCTCAAACTAGAGGTCTCTGATTTAGCTAAACAGACCAACGCCTCTGTTATGACCACATATGGGGGGACAGTAGTTCTCACGACTGTGGTTATGGACAAGTTTGACTCAGACAGGGACTATTTTCCCTTGGCAGTAGACTATGAAGAGAAATTCTATGCAGCAGGCAAGATTTTAGGCTCCCAATTTATTAGAAGAGAGGGTCGTCCATCAGACGAAGCCACTCTTTCGGGAAGACAGATCGACAGGATCATAAGACCTCTTTTTGATCAGCGCATCAGAAGGGCTATACAGGTTGTTAATACTGTTCTCTCGTATGATGGAGAGAATGATCCCGATATCCCAGCTCTTATGGGGACATCAGCCGCACTTTCAATTTCAGATATTCCATGGAGTGGTCCAGCCGCAGCAGTTAGAGTTGCCAAAATAGCGGGCGAGTTCAAGTTGAACCCAACAAATAGCGAAGTTGCCCTAGAAGAAGGAACCCTAGACTCGTTTATCGCAGGCACTAAAGATAGAATCAATATGATTGAGCTTGGCGGAAGGGCAATTGATGAATCAGATGTTGTGGAGGCTTCAAAGGCAGCTCAAGCGGCAATAGCAGGCCTAGTTAGTTTCCAAGAGGAAGTAGTTAAGGAAATTGGAAAAGGAAAAATAGAGATTCCACTCTTCAAACCAACCGACGAAATGGAAGCCAAAGCAAAAGGGTTCATTTCAGACAAACTAGAATCAGCGGTTTTTGCTTCTAGTAAAACAGAAATGGGAGAAGGCATATCCAACCTAGAAGATTCTCTAAAAGAACACCTTCTAGAGTCTGGTTTTGAAGAAGGCGAGGTTAATAAATTTGCAGAAACCATAATAGATGAGGCGATTAATGATCTCGTCCACGAAAAAGCTCTCAAAGAAGATAAAAGAGTTGATGGAAGAGCTCTTGATGAGGTTAGAGATCTCTACGCCGAGATAGATATGCTCGAGAGAATGCATGGATCTGCCCTATTTGTCAGAGGAGATACTCAAGCCCTAGCCATAACAACCTTGGGAGCCCCAGGATCAGAGCAGACCATAGACACAATTGAGTTCTCTGGTAAGAAAAACTTTATGCTCCACTATAACTTCCCTCCATTTTCAGTTGGAGAAGCCAGATCATTCAGAGGCCCGGGAAGAAGAGATATTGGACACGGGGCCCTTGCTCTAAAAGCCCTCGCGCCACTCATTCCTTCAAAAGAAGAATTCCCATACACCATTAGGCTTGTCTCAGAGATCCTTTCTTCAAATGGATCAAGTTCAATGGCAACAGTTTCAGCTTCGTCTCTCAGTTTGATGAGCGCAGGAGTGCCAATAGAACAGCCTGCAGCCGGAATAGCCATGGGACTTATACTAGGAAGCGATGGTAGCCATAAAGTTCTAACAGATATTCAAGGACCAGAAGATCACCATGGAGACATGGACTTCAAAGTTGCGGGGACAAAAGATGGTATCAATGCTATTCAACTCGACGTTAAGATAGATGGATTGACCATAGATATAATCAAAGAGACTCTTGAAAAAGCGAAACAGGCAAGACTCCACATATTAGAAGTAACTAACAAGGTTATAGACAGCCCAAGAGCTGAGCTCTCTAGCTTTGCTCCAAGAATTCTTAAGACAAAGATTGCCCCAGATAGGATAGGTGAGCTAATCGGACCAGGAGGGAAGGTTATTAATGGAATAATAGAAAACACCGGTGTCGACTCAATAGACATAGAAGAAGATGGAACAGTTCTAATTACAACCACAGATGCCGAAAAGGGCCAAAAAGCTTTCGACTATATAAACGAACTGATGAGAGATATAGAGGTTGGAGAAATTTTGGAAGGTAAGGTGGCAAAGATCCTTGAGTTTGGAGCAATTGTAGAGTTTCCAGGAAGCAAAAGTGGTCTCCTCCATGTATCAGAACTAAAAGACGGGTTTGTTAAGAATGTAGAAGATGTGGTTAAGGAGGGAGACGTAGTAAAAGTTAAGGTTGTAAAGAAAGAGAATGGGAAAATCTCTCTATCCCTCAAAGCCCTAGAATCATCTGAAAAATAGTATCCACATCTAAAAAGGATACTTATAGGTGTGTGCTAACATTATCTATATGAACGGCACAAACAATCAGCCGGGTGTCGGTAGCCCTAATCCAAATATGGGTAACCAACAAGACCCGCAACAGAACAAGGTAAATCCAATGTCGCCTAATTTTATGGGAGCTCAGGACAGCTCTGTCCCTTTTCCGCCAGCAGGGGCTACACCCCCAGCTAACCCAGGAGGAGTGATGCCTCCAACGCCACCAATGCCTCCTGCGCCTCAGGCACCACCAGTTAGCCCATCTCCAGTACCACCTCCACCACTAGCTCCAAGCGTTCCAACTCCTCCATCATCTTTGGGAGGAGCAGTTCCCCCACCTCCATCGAGAGATGTTGGTGTTAGGACTATGGATAGCGACCAAAGCTCTATTAAACAAACAGGTGGTCTGACAGCTCAACCAAAAACAATCAACACAGGTCAGCCAGCAACAGATATGCCAATGGCCGAAACAAGTGTCACCGACGATGGGAAGAAAAAAGCCCTACTCTTAGGACTAGGAGTAGTTATTCTTCTTGCTATTGCAGGAGCAGTTGCATACTTCTATGTGTTACCAAATTTTTTTAGCGAGGCTCCGCAAGAGGATATCTTTGCTCAATCAGGAGATACTTTTGTAGACGATCAGGTCCCAGAAGACCCAACTGGAGTAACATCTCCAGCTGGACTACTCCCTCCTGGATCAACTAGTCCAGCTAACGCTTCATACGAAAGCTACTTCAATACCGTAGCTGAAGCAGAATCAGTCTCAGTTGATGCGGTCTCGGTAGGATCAATCAAAACTGCAGTTTCGGGGATATCTGGATCAGCAGGCACCATTAGCGAATTCTATTTGGCTAACAGTGATGGCGAGATGGTCACAGCTCAGGAATTTATAGCAGCAGTTCTTCCAAACTTTGATGCGAGCAAATTGGAGGAGAGCTTTACTGGATACGTTTATCACGCCGCAACTAGTGATTGGCCAGGGTATGTATTTAAGCTTGCCTCAGACGTTTCTGACAAAGGATCAACTAAGACGTCTATTAGCGCAGACTTTGAGGCTTCAGCTGATGTGGAGAACCTATACACAGAAGATATTGTTGGCCCAGAAGGAACTGCATTCGCAAATAGCATAACCGTATCCACCGGAGAAACAGCCAGATATCTGCTTTTTAACGAGACTACGGGCGTGTCCTTCGTATATGGCTGGAGTGGCAACTATCTCGTCTTAGGAACTCATTTTGATGGATTTAAGAGTGTTCTAAATCAACTTGCAGAAGAGGCAGAAATACTTGAATAGTTAAGTCCCTTTCTGGTAGACTAAAGTCGTCGATAAGGTCCGCTCCAAGCGGGCCTTTCAAAAAATCAAATATGATGGATTTAAAAACAGTTATACAAGCAGTTAATCAAATCGCCGAAGATAAAGGCATTGATGCCTCAAAGGTAATGGAGGCTATTGAGAATTCTCTCGCAGCAGCATATAGAAGAGAGTTCTTAAGCAGATCAGCCAATGTTAAGGCAGACCTTAATCAGAGAACAGGAGAAGTCACCTTCTATAGAGTAAAAGAAGCTGTGGACGAGAGCACTGTCAGAATGATTGAAGAAGGAGAAAATGCTGAGGAGGAAACTCAAGGAGAAGATGACGAAGGAAAACTCCCTAGATATAATCCAGAAAGACATATTCTTATAGAAGAAGCCAGGAAAGACAACAAGGATGTTGAGCTTGGAGATGAAATCAAAACTTCACTTCCTGCAGAAATGGATTTTGGAAGAATCGCTGCACAAAACGCTAAGCAAGTTATTCTTCAACACCTCAGAGAAGCCGAGAGAGACTCTATAACTGATGAGTACGTGGACAAAGAGGGAAAGATCGTTAGTGGAGTTATTCAAAGATTCGAAAGAGGAAATGTGTATATAGATCTTGGAAGGACTAACGGAGTTATGTTCTCAGCCGAATCGATCCCAGGAGAGCATTATAGAGTAGGAGAAAGGCTAAGATTCTATATCCTAGCTGTTCAGAGAGAGTTTCGTGGCCCAGGGACTGGAATAATTCTCTCAAGAGCACATCCAGAATTTGTTAAAGAGCTTTTTGCTATGGAAATTCCAGAGATATCCGATGGTATTGTCGAGATCAAAGGGATTGTTAGGGAACCTGGATCAAGAACCAAGATCGCGGTTCACTCAAACACAGAAGAGATAGATCCAGTTGGAAGTTGTGTTGGTCAACGTGGGACTAGGATAATGGCCATATCAAATGAGCTGGGGCAGGAAAAGATTGATGTCATCGAGTGGAGTGATGATCCAGAAGAGCTTGTCGCTCATGCTCTCAGCCCTGCAAAAGTTCGTACCGTTGAGGCAATGAATGATAATGAAATGATGGTTATGGTCTCAGACGATCAATTGAGTCTTGCCATCGGTAGGGGCGGTCAGAATGTTCGCCTCGCAGCTAGATTAACTGGCTGGAGAATCGATGTTAGAAGTCAATCAAATCCAGATGAAAAAGTTGATGAGGGTATGGCAGAGGTTGTCGTCGAAGAAGAATCTTCAGATGACACTGTCGAAGAATCTCCTCAAGAGGACAAGCAAACTGTAAAAGAAAAGGTGAGCGAAGAAGAGGTTTTAGAAGAGAAATCTTCTGAAGAGATTGAAGATAAGGAAGAAGGTGACTATGATGAAGATAACGTCGAAGAAGATACAAAAGAAGATAAAAAAGAGTAATGAAAGTTGATGTAGTAGTAGAGATCCCAAAAGGATCCAGAAACAAATATGAGTTTGATGAGGAAACAGGAGACATCCGTCTAGATAGGGTGTTGAGAAGTGCTGTTCACTATCCAGGTGACTACGGAGAAGTCCCAAACACTCTTGGAGAAGATGGCGATCCTCTAGATGCAATAATTATTAACAGGTTCCCGGTATTCCCTGGATGTGTTGTGCCTGTAAGGATTTTGGGTGTCCTAGAAATGATAGATTCAGGAGATAATGACGAAAAGTTAGTAGGGGTTCCAGAAGGAGACCCAGAGTTCGCTGACTGGAAAGACTTAAATGATGTCCCCCTATCAACCAGAGATGAAATCAAAGAATTTTTCTCAAGCTACAAAAATTTAGAAAGGGGTAAGGAGGTTCAGGTTAAAGAGTGGCTTGGAGTAGACAAGGCAGAAGAGATTCTTAAAAAGGCGCAAGAAGCATACAAAGCTAAAAATGGATAGAGAAATCTTAGACATGAATCTAATTCCAACTGTTATAGAGAAGACTAGCAGAGGAGAAAGAGCCTACGACATCTATTCAAGGCTTTTAAAAGACAGGATTATCTTTCTAGGGGGACCAGTAACAGGCTCATCGGCCAACACTATAATGGCTCAACTTCTCTTCTTAGAGAATCAAGATCCGAAATCAGACATCCAATTATACATAAACTCGCCAGGAGGTTCTGTTCCTGCTGGAATGGCAATCTATGACACAATGCAATACATCAAACCGGATGTAAGCACAATCTGTGTGGGGACAGCGGCCTCAATGGGAGCTTTTCTTTTGGCCTCTGGCAAGAAGGGCAAGAGATATGCTTTACCAAACTCAGAAATACTGCTCCACCAGATTCACGTGGGCGGTGGCGTAGAGGGACAGGCAACAGATATAGAAATTTTCACGAAACAAATTGTAAAAACAAAACAGAAGGTTAATGAGCTTCTAGCCAAGCACACCGGCAAAGCCCTATCGACCATCGAAAAAGATACCGATCGCGACTTCTGGCTAACAGCAGAAGAAGCTAAAAAATACGGTGTAATAGATGAAGTCATCAGCAAAGCTAAATAAGAGGGTTACTGCGGATTGGATTTTAAGCCGCGGTGTAGAAGAGATCATTGAGAAAGATCATCTTGAAAAAGCCCTAAATGGACCCAAAAAACTAAGAGTAAAACTTGGCATAGATCCAACATCTCCAGATCTTCATCTTGGCCACGCTGTTGTACTGAGAAAATTAAGACAATTTCAGGATCTTGGACACAAAGCGGTCCTCATTATAGGAGACTTTACCGGTAAGGTTGGAGATCCAACTGACCAGAATAAAGAAAGACCCCAGCTAACTGATGCTGAGATAAAGAAGAATATGAAGAAGTATCTTGAGCAGGCGGGTAAGATAATTGATGTAAGAAAAACCGAAATTAGGCATAACAGTGAGTGGCTAGGTAAAAAGGTAGAAACTTTGTTAGATCTCTCAAGAGCAGGAACCATTCAACAGGTTCTCCAAAGACAAGATTTTAGAAAAAGAATAGATGAGGGAAAGAACATAACCCTCTTAGAAACTTTTTATCCCCTTCTCCAGGGATTTGATTCAGTAAATATAAAGGCTGACATAGAGCTTGGTGGACAAGATCAGCTTCTCAATCTCCTTATGGGCCGTCAGGTCCAGAGATATTTTGGAATGAAAGAGCAAGACATCTTAACGGTGCCTTTGATTGAGGGCACTGATGGCAAAGACAAGATGAGTAAGTCTAAGAATAACTACATTGCCATAAATGATTCTCCAAAAGATATGTTTGGGAAAATAATGTCCATAAAAGACAATCTTATAGTTAGATATTTTATACTTCTTACCGACTACTCAGAAGAAGAGATTAAGAAGATAGAAGCAGACATTAAAGCCCCATCAATTAATCCAATGGAGGTGAAGATAATTCTCGCTAAGGAGATAGTCTCCATATTTCACAATGAAGATAAGGCGGAAAAAGCCAGAATAGAGTTCGTAAAAGTTTTTAGAGACAAAGAGAGACCATCTGAAATAGAAGAACTCTCTCTTAATGAAAAAGACAGGACGCTGGCAGACCTATTGGTGGAGGCTAACCTTGCTAAAAGTAAAAGCGATGCAAAAAGATTAATAGCCCAGGGAGGGGTTAGTATTAATGGAGCTAGGATGAGCGATCCTGGGCAGGAGATTAAACTCCACAAAGATGGATTTATTCTTCAAGTAGGGAAGAGAAGCTTCCTAAAAATTAAAGCTAAATAGGGGCGGGGGTTGAGAGAATCGAACTCCCGATTACGGTTTTGGAGACCGTTGTTATACCACTTAACTAAACCCCCTTTGCTGTGAGCGGGTGAGGGGAATCGAACCCCCGTCTCCACCTTGGCAAGGTGATATAATAGCCACTATACGACACCCGCAATTCTATTAATTAGACAATTTATAGGTTAAAATAACGCGACATTAAAGTAAAGGAGCATGAGTCTCAAGCAAGACCTAAAAGAGTTATATGCAAGCAAGAAAAAAGAGATTATATGGGTCTTGGTTTTGGGAACTTCAGTTCTACTTCTATCTTTAGGAGCCACCCTAACTCCTATCTTTGGGGGGCATGGTGAGAAAGAACTTAAAGAAGCCAGAGAAGAGAGTACTGTTTTGACAGACCAGATTATAGATGCACTTAAACTTTCAGAAGAGAGCATAGATAGCTTAGACCCATCTCTTAGTGGCGAAGAACTTCAGAATTTTATTAATGGAGAAAGAGAAAGAACGCTAGCTATCGGAGAAAAAGGAGTAGAGTTCAGCCAGAAAGTTAATTTGCTTGAGCTAGGATTCCAAACTGCCATAACAGTACCAACCCTACAAGTGACAGAAGTATTTATGAAATTGAACGCCAAGTTCTTTTCGGAATTAACCGATTATGTAGACGAGAGTAAGGACCTGATAGTTTTACTAGAAAGAAGATCTAACAACTTTAGGGTGGAGGACTTGGAGGTTGTGGCTCAAATAGAAAAAACTCAGAGAGATATAGATAGTCTCTATAAAGTAAAAGAGGAGTATGACTCCATACTTCCTCAATTTGTTTCCGCCACAGGATATTAACTTGTCGGGCTGCTGGGATTCGAACCCAGTCTACTTGCTCCCAAAGCAAGCGTGCTGGCCGTTGACACTACAGCCCGATGTGCCCTTGCTAGGAATCGAACCTAGATCTGCTCCTTAGGAGGGAGCCATTCTATCCATTGAACTACAAGGGCTATTATAAAGCCTTTTCAAAATACCTTAAATAGCAACCCAATTGCAATTAGGGTAAAAAATAGATAATCTGTTAAAAGTCTTCTAGGCCGAGGTAGCTCAGTGGTAGAGCGTCGCCCTGAAGAGGCGAGCGTCGTGAGTTCGATTCTCACTCTCGGCACATCTCTCCCCGTAGTTCAATGGATAGAACAAGGGACTTCTAATCCCTAAATCGAGGTTCGATCCCTCGCGGGGAGACAAATTTAGTTCAATTCGCGTGAAACCTATATAAGCTAGAAATAGTTTTATATATTACACGCTATGAGATATAAATTTCTTCAAAAAGACGCAGCAGCGCTGGAGATTAGAAAACAAGAACTATTTAAAGAAAGAGAGTTTCTGGCCAAAGATGCAGCTCTCCACGTGTCTCAAAGTTCAGAAAGCTGGCACGATAATGCCGGTTTTGAGGTATCTCTCAGACAACAATCAGACCTAGCAAAGAGAATAGACGAAGTTAGAAAGCTAGAAGGCAATATCGAAATTGTAGAGCCTTCTAGTAGTTACAAACAGGCTGGAATAGGGTCAGAAATTGAGATCAAAGATTTACAAACGGGCGAAACAAGCAAAAGGACTATTAGTAGTTACAGGGTTTTCGATAAGATAATGAATAATGAGATTCCATATAGCTCTCCAATAGGAAGTAAATTTTTGAACACAAGGGTTGGCTCAACACAGAGGATAATGCTTCCAGGAAGAGAGGTTCAGTATCAATTAATTTCAGTTAGTCCAAGCGGGGGATTGATTAAGAGGCAGTAAGAAGTATATTATTTACCTGTCTTATTAAGACGAATATGGTGGGCGTAGCTCAATGGCAGAGCTCCAGTTTGTGGTACTGGCGGTTGCGGGTTCGAGTCCCGTCGCTCACCCTGCTAAGTAACTAAGTGTTAAAAGCGTAAAAACACAAAACCCCGCCTCCTCACGGGGTTCGTGCTATGCGAACCTCCGTAGAAAACG
>PFAG01000009.1:9509-20998 GCA_002773755.1 Candidatus Colwellbacteria bacterium CG10_big_fil_rev_8_21_14_0_10_41_28 | reverse complement strand
TATGGTAGTTGGTTAGAATAGTAGCTACATAATTAAAATCTAATTAATCGATGGATATAGAAAATATTCCCAGGCACGTTGCGCTAATAGTTGATGGAAATAGAAGATGGGCAAAAGAGAGGGGTCTAAAATCTTGGGAGGGATATCTTGGTATTTCTCTTGATAACATAGAAGAAATTTCTAGAGTAGGGGCAGATCTCGGAATTCCATTCGTAACTTTTTGGGGGGGCTCATATAAAAATCTTACAGAAAGACCTTCTATTGAGATAAAAAAGCTAAATGAGATGTATGCCCTTTTGGCGCAAAGGGCTCTTGATGAGCCTGATCTAGATAAGAATGAAGTAAGGGTTAGGTTTATGGGAGAGTGGAAAGACTTGTTACAAAAAAAGCCTATAGAAAAAATAGAAGAGCTTATCGAAAAAACAAAGAATTACTCCAAGAATAACCTAACCTACATGATTGGATACAATGGAGACAGAGAGATGCTCTCTGCTATTAATAAAATTATTGAGGGAACTCCTGGTAAACCCATAGATGAAGATCTTTTGGTAGAGAATCTTTGGACAAAAGACTTACCTCCAGTAGATTTAGTTATAAGAACGGGTAACGACCCCCACCTCAGCACCGGGTTTATGATGTGGCATACAAAAAACGCCTTATTACATTTTGACGATAAGATGTGGCCAGACTTCACTAAAGAAGAATTTATTAGGGTAATCAATGATTTTACTCAAAGGGAAAGGAGATTCGGCAAGTAATGCACAGGTTTCCACAGGTTATCCGGCAATTGCCGGTAGTTGCCGATTAGATTTTTAACAGGAAAATCACAACTTTTTGACAACTTTTTGACAACTTATTCTATTTAATGTAATTCGCTGAGAAGCGGGTTTTCCCATGGATACTAGCTTTTTATAAACTTCACTCACTAAATTGTTTCACGTGAAACAATTTATACACATTTTTACCACTTTTTACTCATTTTTTACTCATTTTTTACCACTAATTGTTTCACGTGAAACAATTGTTCCGTTTTTTTACTAAATTTTGCTTATTTTTTGATAGAAATGTTTCACGTGAAACATTTTCTTCTGTTTTTAGGAGTATTTTTTGTACAAATTGTTTCACGTGAAACAATTTGACAGTTTTAAGCGACGAACCGGTACTTTCTATAAGCGATTAGATGATCTGCCTAAAGTTTATTATTTCCGGATATTGCCATTTAGTTGCCGTTTAGTTGCCGCTTAGATTTTTTGTTATTTATTATAGATATTTACCACAGGAACTACGTGCTATTGATGCTGTCCTTAATATTGACAGATTCTTAAATATATTGTTTTAAATTTATGTCTTTATGTATTTGACTTTGGATGTTAAAGAATCCATACTAGCAACTAGCAAAAATATAGATATGCCAAACACTAAAGCTGCGAAGAAAGCTCTTCGCCAAAACAAAACAAATAGGGTTAGAAATCTTAGACAGAAGAGAGGGGTTAGTGAGGTTATTAAAGATTACAAAAGCTCCGTTGACTTAGGAGACGCAGAGGCTGCAAAAACCAAGCTGTCACAAGTCTATAAAAAACTAGATAAGGCAGCTAAAACAAACCTCATAAAAAAGAACAAGGCGGCTAGATTAAAATCTAGACTTACAAGTCTTCTCTCTGGTAAGAAAGCTCCTACAGAAGAGGTTACAGCTCCTGTGGCTCCAGCTCTAGATCAAGAGCAATAGCTAAAAGGACTTCTTCGTAGTCCAGTTTTCCCGATTTGACCAGAATGTCATAAGAGGCAAGAGTTAGTGCCTCTTTTTCGTTTGATGGTCTGAAGGCAATCCCATTAAATATTCTTGCGGCCTCGTCTTTCCTTCCCACAAGAAGATTCTCTAATGCCGTCATTCTTTGCTCTGTGGAGTATCCTCTTCTAAAAGTATTTAGATTCTTGAAGTAATCGAATGATTCTCCAAAGCTAGATATGTCCAGCTTGGGAGTATCTCTCAAAGAAGCATGCTCTAGCTCCTTAACTATTGCCCACGTATCTTTCCCGTGTGTTTCTTCTAGAGAGTCTATGTCCTTTTGGGTCAACGAAACCCCCAGCTCCTTAGCTTCTCTTAATATAAATCTCTTTAGCGATTCCCCACCAAGGTCCTCTTGCTCCTTATATAGGTTTGGCTCTTTCTTTAAGAAGGGCAGTCCCGCTGGAATTTTTTTATCCGTATTTAGAACTATTACGGTGTCTTTGGTCTTTGAGGTGTCTTTTAGAATATCTTTAAGCTCTTTTTTGGGCTTGTTGGCAAAGGGGTTGTCTATCACTATTAACTTCTTATCGCTAAACATGGAGTTGGTCGAGAGAACGCTTTTTATATCGCCAAGGTCACCTACTTCTGGCAAATCGAATCTATAGTAGGCCGAGTATTTTTCTAAATAGGAATTAATAATCTCTTTAAGAGCTTTTATTCTTCTATAAGAGTCTTTGCTATAAATTGTGATAATCATATTAGAGAGAGCCCCCATGGGTCTTTTTAGATTCTATCAATTGTGAGGTCCTTTTGGCTAGAGTTCTTGGCACCTGGGACAAAAGTGGGCAGATCGCTGACCCGCCTTAGCTCTTTCTATGGGAGTTGCGCACCTCTTACAAGGACTTCCCGTTAGTCTATATACGAGCATGTGATCTGAGTAGCTGCCCTTTTCTCCAGAGGCATCTCTATAGTCTCCAACAGAAGATCCCCTAAGTTTAATGGCTTTATCTAAAATCTCTTTTGTATATTTAAAGACTTTTCTTAGCTCTTTGTTGCTTATAGAGTTTGAGCTTCTCAGTGGATGAACCCTTGCAGACCAAAGTATCTCATCTGCGTATATATTCCCTATTCCCGCAACAACAGATGGATCCATTAGAGTTAATTTGATAGCCTTCTTTTTTTTGGCAATTCTTTTGTTGAATTCCTCTTGGGTAATGTTTAGAGCATCTGGGCCAAGGTTTTTAATTTCAGGTAGTCCTAAAACCTCTTTTTTTGATCCGAGGTATAATTTTCCGAACTTTCTCATGTCAGAAAGGGCGATCATGCCTTCGTTATCTAAGTAAAAGATGTTGTGGATGTATTGATTTACTCTTTCTTGAAAAACTCCTCTGATTTCAGATTCCACAACCCACTTATTGCTTCTTTTCTTAACAGACCACCTGCCCACCATGAGATGGCCAGTCATTTTTTGATGAATTAAAAGAACTTTTTCTCTTGATAGATGGAAGACGATGTTCTTACCAATCCTATCTACACTTTTTATACGTAATCCTATTAATTCTTTCTTAAATTTAGTTGTGTTAGAGCTTTTAATGCTCTTTGGCCAATCAGACCAGTAGTCTGTTATAGCTCTCCCAGAGACCTTTTTATTAAGCTCTTTAGCGATTGTGTGTACCTCGGGAAGTTCCGGCATTTTAAAGACTTGCTTCTGCTCGGGGGATAAGGTTGTAGTCTGTTGGGAGGGTTATATAGAACGTTGTCCCTCTGCCTAGTGTAGATTCAAGCCATATATTGCCCCCGTGCTGATTTACTATGTTTTTTGCTATGTATAGGCCAAGGCCGGTTCCATCTGCCTTCATTTTCTTAGCGTTTTCCGCTCTATAAAATTTTGTAAATATCTTTTCAGCATCTGTTGGGGGAATTCCAACGCCAGTATCCTTTATGCTCATCTCTACATATGGCTTATCGGTTAGTCTTTTTAATCTGACTGTAAGAGAACCGTTTTGTGTATTGTATTTAATGCCGTTATCGATAAGGTTCGAAATTGCTAGAGATAACTTCTTTGGGTCGACCATGACTTTAATCTCGACTTCTCCACCCTTATCAAAATAAAGGTTGATACCATATCTTTGTGCAGAGATCTGGGCGTTAGCCAGCATCTCTTCAAAAAACTTTATTAGGTCTATCTCTTGAAGGTCGTATCCAAACCTTCCACCCTCTATTTCTGTTGTGCTGAGTAAATCGTTTACTGTTTTGAGAAGGTTTTGACTAGCCGCATATCCATTCTTGGCTAAAAGTCTTTCTTGTTCACTAAGGTTTGGGCTTTTACTAAAACTCTCCAGGGTCCAATTAATTGCTGTCATTGGGGTTCTTAGTTGATGGGCTGCTATTGCCACGAATTCAGACTTGGACTCCACAAGCTTTGACTCCCTAGTTCTATCCCTAACGACTTTAACAAAGCCGAGGAGGTCGCCCGCCTTATCTATTATCCTGTCTGTAGAGACCCTTAGGTTCATTTCTGGACTAGTAAAAGATATGTCCACTATCTGAGGATACACATTGGGTTCGCTTATTGTTGAAACGGATGGGGCTAAAGAGGGGAAGAGTGTCTGGACTAAAAGTTTTAGCTCGGACTGACTAGTTTTCTCTGGCCCCATTTGAACCCCCACAACCCTCTCTCTATTTACTCTAAAAATCCTTTCAGCAGAGTTATTAAAAGTTGTTATCACAAAGTCCTTATCGTATGCGATAACAGCATCTTCTAGGTTGGTTATTATGCTCTCTAGCCCTCCTGAAGAAAGAGCACCTTCTTCCTTACCCTCTTTCCTCTCTAAAAGCTTAAAGGTCATCCATGCCCCAAAGGGTATGAGTGCCACTAGAATTATTGAGAACCTAATAAATGCCTCTGATAAGAAGGCACTAGCTATAGCAATAGCTGCGATGAACCAATAAATTGGCACTAATGTTATCCCTCTGTCTTTAAGAACTTTAAGGAGGTTTGAACCTCCTTGTTTACCTTTCATTTGGCTTAATTATAACAATGATCAGAACAACTTTCCTGTTTCTCGGATCTCTTCTTTTGGTTCTTCTTTGGAAATTCTTTTAATTAATGTTTCGAAGCCCATCTTTTTGAAGTATGAGATCAGTCTTTCCTCGTCTTCAATGATTCTGTACTTAGAAAGGATAAGCGGAACAGGTGCATCCGTTGAGATGATGGCTAGTTTTTTTGATAAGAATGCCTGATCTTTATTCTTTTTTAGTTTTTCAGCCAACTTCTTATCCTCTTCTTCTATCTTATTTATGTTTTTGTATATCTCTTCTAATATTCCGTATTTTGTAATCAGTTTTTCTGCGCTCTTTGGGCCAATCCCCCTTACGCCGGGAATATTGTCTGATGTGTCGCCCACCAGTCCCTTATAGTCAGCCATATATTTAGGTTCTATTCCAAACCTTTCTATAACCTCTTCTTCTCGATATGCCTTTGTCTCTGAGATCCCTCTACTCGGAACATCAACGATTACTTTCTTGTCTACCAATTGGAGAAGATCAAGATCTCCGGATATAACTATTACCTCTGAGACTTCTTCTTTGAATTTTGCTGCTAGTGTTGCGACAATGTCATCGGCTTCGAAGCCGGGTTCTTCGATGGCCTCTATCCCAAAGCTCTCCACCAGCTCTCTAGAGCCCCTAATTTGGGGAATTAAATCATCGGGGGTTGGTTTTCGGGTAGCCTTATACTCTTCATACATCTCTTTTCTGAAGGTTGGCTCTGGCCTATCAAAAGCAGCGGCCGCGTAAATGGGCTCCTTCTCTTTAAGGAGCTTTATTAAAACACTTGAGAGACCATAAAGAGCTCCTGATGGCTCTCCTGATGGGTTGGTTAAAGGAGGCAAGGCATGATAAGCCCTGTGAATCAGAGAGTTAGCGTCTATTAATAGTAATTTTCCTTTCTGTTCCTTCTTTTCCATGTTCAAATTTAATCCAAACTGTATCCTTGGGGAGGATATCTCTTATTTTATCAGCCCACTCTATAACTAAAAGGTTTGGTTCGCTCATAAAGTCCTTTAGCCCCATATCTCCTATCTCATAACCGACCCTATATACATCTATGTGGTACAAGTTTTTGAATGGTTTGTTCTTTAGGGGAAATCTTTTTGAGATAACAAATGTTGGGCTAAGGATAGATTTATTTATTCCGAATTCTTTCCCCAGGGCTTGGGTAAAGGTTGTCTTTCCCGCCCCAAGCTCACCCTCAAGAGCAAGCACGAGAGACCTGCATTTTGGTTTATCTAGAATCTCTTTGGCAAAAGATTCTGCAAATTGCTTTGTCTCTTTAAGAGATTTTATGTTTATTGTTTTCTTACTCATCTGGATGCATTAGGTGTTTGCTTAAGTATATAAAGAGGACGGCGAAAGTTAATCCTATGGATATGCCTACCAAAAGCATGTTGGTGTTTTGGGGAATCAGTGACCCCGAGTCTATAACGCTAGCAGACAGACCTCCAGCGCTTTCGTAATCTATTAACCTGGGAGAGAGAACAATATCTCCTTCTAAGACCGTTTCTGTATATCCGAGTGTATCTACCTCTTCGCCTGTTTGGTTATAAAGAGTTATTTTATCTCCTCCATTATTTAGGGAGATTTTAGTGACATCTATTCCCAATTCAATAACCTCGTTTGGCTTTATGGATATTGGGCCAATCTTGTATGTGTTGTTTGAGGCGTCAGAAACACTCCAACCATTAAGCGAGACTTCTTCGGGCCCATCGTTAACTATTCTTATCCACTCGGCTCCTGCATCCTTGCCTTCTGGGTTTGGGAGCAGCTCTTTTATATAGACCATTAGATAAGTTTATGCTCGGAAGAAAGGCCCAAGTGTTTATAGGCAGCTGGTTCAACTATTCTCCCAGAAGATGTTCTCCTAAGAAAACCTATTTTCATTAGATATGGCTCATAGACTTCTTCTATTGTTGCGGTGTCTTCGTTTAGTGCCGCAGCAATTGTATTAACCCCAACCGGACCACCTGAGAACTTCTCTATTATTGTTTTTAAGAAGTTCTTATCGTGTCTTTCTAGCCCAAGCTCATCGATATCAAGAAATTCCAGTATTTTAAGAGCGAGCTCTCTGTCTACCCTGGTGTATCCCTTAACATCCATATAATCCCTTGTTCTTCTTAAAAGCCTGTTGGCTACCCTAGGGGTTGATCTGGCAGCCTTGGCTAGAGTCATGGCGCCCTCGTCATCTATCTCTATGTCTAATATCTTTGCAGAGCGCTTAATTATTTTCTCAATATCATCATCGTTGTAGTAGTCGAGCTTAAAGGTTGCTCCAAATCTTGATCTAAGAGGAGCAGAAAGAAGATTAACTCTAGTTGTCGCTGCGACTAAACTAAAAGGGGGAAGGTCTAAAGATATGGTTCTAGCCCCAGTTCCTTTGCCAATGATAATGTTTAACTTTCTGCTCTCCATAGCAGGGTACAAAACCTCTTCGATCATTTTGTTTAATCTGTGGGCCTCGTCTATGAAGAGCATGTCATCCTCCTCCAAGTTGCTTAGGATGGCAGCAAGGTCTCCAACCTTCTCAATTGCTGGCCCTGATGTTGTCTTAATGTTTGCTCCCAGTTCTCTAGATATTAATTTTGCTAAAGTAGTCTTTCCCAACCCAGCCTGACCATAAAAAAGAATATGGTCTACTGGTTTAGATCTCATTTTTGCGGCATCAATTATAATCCTTAGATTCTCCTTTACCTTTTCTTGGCCAATATAATCATCCCACTGTTTAGGTCTTAAAATAACATCTACGGCTTGATCATCTTCGGGTATTGGGTTATCTGTTTTCTCATCTTCTGTCATGGTGTTGACATTTCGTTCTATATGTGTTAAAAGTATGGGAGTAGAGATTAAGGACCTGCGGGCATCGGATTTCTCTTAGCATTTGGATAATTTGGCTCCGGCTGGATTACTCCTCGGAGAGATCCTTTAATCCTTTTTAGGAACCCCAACCCTGCCCGCAGATCTTTACTCTCTATTTTTATATACAGTCCAGTCGATCGGCCCAGCAATACTCTCTACTTCCTCTAGAGTAGTATCTCCATTCAATGCTTTCAAGATGCCGTCTTCTTTGAGTGAGATCATCCTTTTTTCTTGAGTGATCTTTTTAAGTTTGTTGATTATATTTTTATCTTCTTCAACCTCATTTAATATCTCCTCTATCCTCTCGTCTACCTCGAACAATTCAAATAAGCCAACTCGCCCCTTAAAGCCACCTAAGCATTCTTTACAGTCCCCATTTTCTCGCAAGCTCCAAGATTTAACTCTTCGATCTTCTGGCATGGAGCTCAGGAAGTTCTCTATATTCTCTTTCATTTCTTGTGTTGGCTCTTTTTCTTTGGCACAAGAGGGACAAAGTTTTCTAACAAGCCTTTGGCTAATGACTATATTAAGAGCAGAGCCCAAAACAGAAGGCTCCACACCAAGATCTATTAACCTTGGTATGGTCCCTATCGAATCGTTGGTGTGTAGGGTTGAAAAAACAAGGTGGCCCGTTAAAGATGCGTCAACTGCTGTCTTGGCGGTTTCCTCGTCTCTAATTTCTCCAATCATGATTACATCTGGATCTTGCCTAAGGATAGACCTTAGCCCTGAGACAAAAGTGTAGTTGTCCTCTTCACTAACCTGTGTTTGCTCAACACCTTCCAGGTGATATTCTATTGGATCCTCAATGGTTATCAGTTTATTTTGAGATTTATTCTTCTCTTTCAGAAATGCGTAGAGAGTAGTTGTTTTTCCAGAGCCCGTTGGTCCAGTTGTTAGGATCATGCCGTTTGGATTTTTTATTACTCTTCTAACAGTTTTTTCGTCAAGCTCGCCCATCCCAAGATCTGTTATCCCTAGCCCCACTAATTCTGGGTCAAGAACCCTTAGAACTAGCGACTCTCCATATTCTGATGGAACGATAGAAGCCCTTACCTCAACTGGTCTCTCGTTTTTATAGATTGTGAACCTTCCGTCTTGGGCTTCGTCTTTTATGTTTAGCTTTAGATTTGATAGGAGTTTTATTCTAGATGAAATTCTAGCTCCAATTTCACTTTTTATGGATCCGGCTGAGTGAAGGGCCCCATCAACCCTATATCTTATCTCTGTGTTTTTTGCCCTGGCTTCGACGTGAATGTCTGAAGCCCTAAGAGAAAGAGCTCCTTTGGTTATTGTTTTTAATATCTTTGATGTGTCGAGCTCTTCTCTTATCTCACCGATTTCCTTTTCAACGTCTTCTAGGGAAATTCTCTCTTTTATTTCACTTTCCTTAATCTCAATTCTGTTAGCGGCACCACCCATCTCTTCTTCTTTAATAGATTTGTATTTCTCTTGAGCTTCTCTTATTGAACTTATGGAGGCAATCCTTGGGACAACCACCAGTCCCTTCTCTTCTAGAAGAAGTTTTGCTTTTGCATATCCTTCGCTTGCCGAGCTTCTTGTTGCAACATGAGCCTCATCTCCTTCTTTTTTAAAAATAAGAATGGCTGTTTCTTTAGCTATTTTTTCCGATAGAAGCTCTAGGGCCTCTGTTTCTATGGGGGTCTCTCTTAGGTTTATATAAGGAATGTTTTCCATTCCTGATATTCTAGCCGCGTCTCTTTCCTCCGCTTCTTTTCTAAGATCTGCTAGTTTATCGTCTATGGGGGTTTTGCTTAATTTGACCATCCTTTTTTATAATAGATTTGGGTAAACTAAATTGCAAAGAAATGTCAGGACACAGTAAGTGGAAAAAAATAAAACATAAGAAGGGTAAGGCTGATCAAGATAGGGGAAAACTTTTTTCTAAACTAGCCAACATGATAACTATCGCGGCTAGAGAAAATTCTGATCCGGACTTTAATCCGACCCTAAGGAGTGCTATTGATAGGGCCAAGAAACAGAACCTTCCTTTGTTAAACATAGAGAGGGCTGTTAATAGGGCAGCTGAGTCGGATGATCTCGAGGGTGTTCTTTTTGAAGCCTATGGTCCAGATGGGGTTGGTTTGATTATTGAAGCAGCAACGGACAACACAAACAGGACTGTTGCTGAGGTTAGAAAGGTTTTGAAGGACCACAATGCTAAGATTGGGGACCCGGGAAGCCTGATGTGGGCTTTTGAACCTAGAGATGGTGAGTACTTCCCAAAGTTTCCAATGGATGTTTCCGGTGAAACTAGGGGAAAAATTGAATCATTGATAGAGGGTCTCGAAGACCTCGATGATGTGGGGAATATATACACCCAGATGAAAATAGAATGATTATTCTTGGAATAGATCCTGGCACAACGAGGGTTGGCTATGGGGTTATAGAAAAAAATAAGGGTGTGCGCCTAATAGAGTCTGGCTTAATTGGAGATGAGAAAGCAGATAGATATGATCGGTTAACGGTTATATCCTCGGGGATAGAGCGAGTTATCAAAAAACACAAACCGGATGTTGTCTCTATAGAGGAGGTTTTCTTTAGTAACAATAGAAAAACCGTAATGTCTGTCTCTGAAGCTAGAGGGGTGATACTTCATTGTTGCCACAAAGAAGGAATCCCCATACTCGAGTATAGTCCGAGCGACATTAAGGCTGCTATATGTGGAAATGGTGCTGCTAATAAAGAGGACATAAAGAGGGCCGTAGTAATGACTTTGGGGGATATTGAGGTAACTGGTCCGGATGATGAGTGGGATGCCATAGCCATAGCCATAAGGGGCTCTTTTGACCCCCTAAATAGAGCTTTCAAAAAACCCTTGACATAATGGTGTTCTTTTATATACTCGTCCTTGCTTAGCCTAAACCATGCTTTTTGGGTTAGGTGAAAAGGTCGTTTGAAATAAATATTTTTATGACAGAATTTGAAGATAAAGAGCTTCTTCTTGAGGATGAGGACACCGATGAAGAAGACGATGATTTAGAGGAAGAGGATGACGACACAGACGACGACGTCGAAGAGGATGACGACGACGAAGACGAGGACATGTAGTCACAACAAAGCCGCCCTATAAAAAGAGGCGGCTTTGTCATAAAATGTAGTTATATAATGTCTGGAGCGATAAAACGGGACTTAAAAATACTTTTTTTGATTGGTGTGGCCACTGGGCTAATTGGTTTTCTTTATTTTTTGTTCCTATTCTTTACGACAAGTGTTCCTGGACCAGGTGAAGTCTCAGGGCTAGCCATAGCTGAGTCCACCAAAATATATGACCGAACAGAGGAGGTTCTGTTGTATGAGATTTATGGAGAAGAGAGAAGGACTATAATTGGGGCTGACGAGATTCCAGATATTGTTAGGTGGGCAACTATAAGTATCGAGGATGGCTCCTTCTATGATCATGGTGCATTTGATGTTAGGGGAATATCTAGAGCTTTTTTTATAAACATAATTAGAGGACGATTTGATCAGGGTGGATCAACCATCACACAACAGCTGGCTAAAACCACCTTTCTTAGCCCAGAGAAAACAATCATTAGAAAGATTAAGGAGCTGGCTCTAGCTATCAAACTTGAACAGGCCTATACAAAAGACCAGATTTTAGACATGTATCTAAACCAGGTCTCCTATGGTCCTAATATTTATGGCGTAGAGTCTGCTTCAAAAGGTTTTTTTGGTAAAACCACTCAAGACCTTTCAATAAACGAAGCTGCAACCCTAGCCGCACTGCCAAAAGCACCAAGCTACTACTCTCCATGGGGAACACACAAAGAAGATTTAAGGAATAGAAAAAACTTTGTTCTTTCCGAGATGAATCAGCTCGGCT
>PFAG01000009.1:8516-9500 GCA_002773755.1 Candidatus Colwellbacteria bacterium CG10_big_fil_rev_8_21_14_0_10_41_28 | reverse complement strand
CTGGTGAAGATTTGCCAGAGATTCTTCCTCGATCCGATTCTAGCATTAAGGCCCCACACTTCTCTTTGGCTATAGAAGAGTATTTGGAAAGTAAATATGGGGAGGATGTTCTGAGAACGGCTGGACTAAAGGTTACAACAACTCTTGATTGGGAAATGCAACAGATAGCTGAGGTTGCTGTTAAGGAAAATGCTGAGAGGAATACTGAGATTTATAAGGGACATAACGGAGCTCTTGTTGCTCTTGACCCCAACAATGGTCATGTTCTGGCCCTTGTTGGGTCTAAGGATTATTTCGGGGATCCAGAGCCAGAAGGATGCGCTGAGGGGGTTAGCTGTAAATTCGATGGCAACTTTAATATTCCACTCCAGGGGTTGAGGCAACCCGGATCTGCCTTCAAGCCATTTGTTTATATGACGGCTTTTCAAGAGGGTATGACCCCCGACACTGTTTTGTGGGATGTCCCAACTGAATTCTCTGTAAGTTGTCCCCCAAACTGTTATAGCCCATCAAACTTTGATCTTAGGTTTAGGGGGCCTATGACTATGGCGGCTGCGCTATCCCAATCCGTAAACGTTCCTGCCGTTAAGACGCTCTACCTAGTTGGATTAAGTGATGCTGTGGCTAATGCTGAACTAATGGGAGTAAAAACCTTCGACGATCCACAAAGATTTGGGCTTTCGCTAGTTCTGGGAGGAGGAGAGGTTAAGATGATAGAGCTTGTTAATGCATATGCGACACTAGCCAATGACGGCCTATACAACAACCCTGTTATGGTCCTAAAAGTAGAGTCTTCTGATGGAGAGATCCTTGAGGAGTTTAAACAGAGTGAGAGCAGGGTGGTTGATAGTCAAAGTGTGCGACAGGTTAACAACATCCTCTCTAGTGTGGAGTTAAGGTCTGCCCTATATTCATCGAGCTTAGGACTAACCATAGTCCCTGGATATCAGTTAGCCCTTAAAACTGGTACAACCAACGACTATC
>PFAG01000009.1:0-8495 GCA_002773755.1 Candidatus Colwellbacteria bacterium CG10_big_fil_rev_8_21_14_0_10_41_28 | reverse complement strand
CCCTCCCAATGTGGCACGCCTTTCTTTCTGAAGCGCTTCCACTAACAGAAGCTGAGATGTTCCCATCTCCAGAACCCGTTCTCTCAGACAACCCAATCCTTTCTGGAAAACTGGTTGATGGCGAGCTCCATAGCATTCTTTATTATCTAGGCAGAGAGGGCGACTCTCAATATCAAAACTGGGAAGAGGGAATTGAGGCGTGGTTATCCGCTAATGGAAAAGAGAGTATTAGAATTCCTATCATCACCAATGATGACCTGGATGGAGGTGGGCCGCTTTCTATTAAAATAGACTCTCCCAAAGACAAGAGTGTTGTTAAAAATCCGTTTGATTTAGAGATAGATATAAAATCTGAAAAAACTCTAAAGAGGGTTAGGGTTTATGTTGAAAACGACCTAATCCTATCCAAGAATGGTGACCTGGGGGATGACTTCACCATTAAAGAGAGGATTGATCTAGACAATCTTGAGGGAAAATCTAACCTAGAACTAAAAGTAGAGATTAAAGATGAAGATGGTGATGTTTTTGAGAAAAATATAGAGTTCTCAATTGACTAAGGCCTTATGGGCATAAGTATATAGAAGTGGCTTGATCCACTAGGAGTTTTGATGGTTGTTGGTTTCTCTTCTCCGTTTAGTTCTAGAAGAACTTCTTTAGACGAATCGCTTTTAAGTCCATCTAAGAGGAACTGCCAGTTATATATTATATCTGTGTCGGGTCCTTCTATTTTCGCTGATATCAAATATTTATTACCACCAAGACTGCTATCACTGGAGTGAATCTCCACAACCTTTTGGTTTTTTGTTTTTAGGGTTAGTTCGCTTCCCCTTCCAGAGAAAGAGCTTGCGAGCTTAACGCCGTTTATTAATTCTTCTCTGTCCACAATAACTCTTGTGTCGTGTTCTTTGGGGATTATTGATTGGTAGTCTGGAAAATCTCCCTCGATGGTTCTGGAAATAATTTCCATACTTTCTGTTGCAAAAAGTATTTGAGTTTCATCAACAGAAATTTTTAGATCTTCGTCCTCTCCTGCAATTCTTAAAACCTCTTGTGCTGTACGCATAGGCACAGTTACCTTCTTTTCCTCGCTGAAGCCATTCTTATACTGACCTGAAGGGAATGTGTATTCTGACAACCTAAAGCTGTCTGTTGCCACCAATCTGAACGATTTCTGCTCTATCCAAAAAAGAACTCCGCTGATCTCTGGCCTTAGGTCGGAAACCTCTGCTGCAACAATTGTTTTGGAAAGACCATCTTTAAGAAAAGATGTTTTTACGTCAAGCGTTTCCTTCTCTCCTTCGATGGTTGGAATAATCGGGTATTCGTTTTTGTCGATACCCTGAATGGTTGCTTCGTAATTATCTGTTTTAATAACGAGATTATTGTCTTTGCTCTCTAGATTGATTCTCTCCGTGTTGATGTTGTTAATAATATTCGAGAGTAGCGAGAAGGGGATTGTTAGAGAACCATCTTCGATTATTTTTCCAGAGACGATCTTGGTTACAGCAACCTCTAAATTAGTTGTTGAGAATTTAATTTTGTTATTCTCGGTTTGAATTAAAACATTACTCAGGATAGGAAGATTCGTATTCACTCCGAGAGTTTTCCCCACTGCATCTAGTCCGCTCTTAAAATTACTTTTTAATATTATTATTTTCATAGTCGTAGTAGTAGTGGTGTGGAATCTGTGTATAAGTTAATTTGTACGCTTTATTTCTAGTTTTTTAAACCCCTCCGCATTAACAAACTGTGGATCAAGTGGTGGTATAACCGGTGGACCAACTTGCCACTCGACCAGAACTATTTTTTAAGACTGCTTTCTTCCCCAACGGTATTAAGAAACAATCCACAGGTTTATCCGATCTTATTAACATCGTCTTTTATCATGATAATTTTCTGGCTGAGGTCGTTGTCGCTACTAACCTCTCTAGAGACCTTCTTGCAGGCGTATATAGCCGTTGTGTGGTCTCTTTTACCCACCTTGCTGGCAATGTCCGGGTACGACATGTTAAGAAGCTCACGAAGCAAATACATGGCAATTTGGCGGGGCTTAACATACTCCTTACTTCTTGATCTCCCAACCAGCTCGTTGGGTGAAATCTCAAAGAAGTTACCAACAGTTTTAATTATTTGATTAGGTGTGGCTCGAGTAATTGATTTGTTGGTTACCTCAGAGATGATCTGCTCGGCGGTTATTAAATCTAGCGGCCTCTTGTATGTTATTTGGTGGAAGACAAGCTTGTTTAATATTCCCTCGATTTCTCGGATATTGTTTTGAACCTTTTTGGCAACGATTTCTAAAATTTTGTCCTCGAGCATTATGCCACGGTCCTGTAGTTTCGATTTTGCAATTGCTAAACGGGATTCATACTCAGGAAAACTAATATCAGCAACCATTCCTCCTTCAAATCGAGATCTTAATCTTTCCTCGAGGGTGGCTATGGATGACGGTGGCCGGTCGGAGGATATTATGATCTGCTTATTGTTTTCATGAAGAGCATTGAAGGTGTGGAAGAACTCTTGTTGAGTCATCTCTTTCCCTCCCAGGAACTGGATGTCGTCGATTATTAAAACATCTACGTTTCTATAGTTCTTTTTGATATCCTCCACGCGCCTATTCCTAATAGCCCAGATAACATCATTAGTGAATTTTTCTGAGGTTACATACTTTACCCCAACTTCGTTGTTGGATAGCCGTCTCACCTCATTGCCGATTCCTTGTATGAGATGGGTTTTCCCGAGCCCCACTCCTCCGTATATAAAAAGAGGATTATATTTGTGGCCAACATCCTCAACTATGGCCATGGCTGCCGTGTATGCCAATTCGTTGAATCCACCAACGATAAAGGAGTCTAAACTATATTTAGGATTAAGATTTGTTTCTGGATCAACTCGCATCTCTTGAAAGGCGAGCTGTTTTTCATCTGGTTCACTCTGAACGATATTTCTTCTTCTGCGAGAAATGACTTTTTGGGACAAAGAGCCCTCAACAACATATTCAATATTTTTAGTGGATCCATTTACGGATCTTAACGAGCCAAGAATTAATTTATGATATTTACTCTCCACCCACTCCTTGGCAAAGTTATTAGGCAGAGCAATTAAAGCAACCCCATCCCTGTTTTCTATGAGCTTTGAATTTTTAAACCAGGTTATGAAATTTGGTTTCGAAACCTGGAGTTCAATCTCGGAAAGCACGGACGTCCACAGTTCATCGGTTTGGGTGGAGTCAACAACTGGCTTTTCCATACAACCTATTCTAGGTGTTTGATTTTGTAGGTCAAACATTTGAAAATTGGGCTAAGTGTGGATTACCTGTGGAAAACTGTTTTGGGGTTAACAAAACCCAACTTAGGAGCTATAATATCCCCGATATGCCAAAGAGAACATACCAACCAAATAAGAGAAAGAGGGCTAAGACCCATGGATTCTTATCTAGAAAGAAAAGCACTGGAGGAGAGAATGTTTTAAAGAGAAGGTTGAGGAAAGGAAGAAAAAAACTAACCCCAAGTGCTAGCAAAAAGAGATAAGCTTCCCATACAAAAATTTTCCCCTAAAGCCAAGACGGTTTTCAGGGGAAATTTTTTATCTATAAAATCCGACAAGAATGGTTTGGGACGCTCAAGGGTCGGCGTTGTTATCTCAAAGAAGATCGCCAAGAGTGCTTTTCTTAGGAACTCTATTAGAAGACTAGTTTTTAATTATATGAGGACGTATCTAAAGGGGGATCGAGGAGACAATTCGGTTGATTTGCTTGTCGTGATAAACCAACCTATTATGAAGACTGACTCTGTTACCAGAGAGGCTCTAGAGAGAGATTTAGAAGAGGGATTAAAGAATCTATAGATGAAAGAATTTTTCACACTAATTTTGTATCAGCCGCTATTCAATGCTTTAGCTTGGCTTTATCAGCACGCTTCATTTATGGATTTGGGCGTGGCTATTATTTTAATGACAACCCTAGTTAGAGTTGTCCTTTTCCCACTTTTTCACAAAACAGCTAAACACCAGAGGGTTACACAAGATCTCCAGCCTGAGATAAAGAAGATTCAGAAGAAACACAAAGACGACAAAGAGGCCCAAGCCAAACACATAATGGAGCTTTATAATAGGCACAAAGTGAACCCACTCACGCCAATCTTTGTCCTATTAATCCAGCTGCCCATAATTTTTTCTTTATATAAGATCTTTATAAATGGCTTTACAGAAGAGTCCATGGTCCTTCTATATCCATTTATTGATCTAAGCGGGGTACCCGGGCACACTTTTTTGGGGTTAGTTGATCTAACTTCACCCAATTTAGTGATTGCGGGGTTTGCCGCGGCTTTTCAATATATTCAAGGGAAGATCTCTCTTTCTAAGAAGGGTAAGAACACCAACAAGGAGGAGCTTTCTCAGGCAGAAAAGCTTGGCAAGAGAATGATTTTTATTATGCCAGGAATAACATTGGCCATCCTATATAACCTTCCAGCAGCCGTTGGGCTTTACTGGACAACAACTACACTTTTTTCCATTTTCCAGCAATTTGTGGTAAATAGATCAACTAGTGGACCAAAAGTAGATAATGATGATGGAAAAGATGTTAGAGAAAACAAAGAAGATAATTAGTCTAATCGGATTTGATAGCGTTACTATTGAACCAGACGAAGAGCAAAACAAGATAAATGTTTTAATAAGGGACGACAGTATCTCTTCTGAGAAGAACCAAGAGTTGGTAAAAGCCTTAACTCATCTAGGGAGGCTTATGACGGGAACCGAAGACACGCAGTTATTTTTTGATGTTAATAATTACAAGAGAGATAGAGAGGCTATTATACTGAAACTTGCCAGGACTGCTGCCAAGAAGGCAGCGGTTACAAAAGAGAGGGTTCCACTGCCTCCAATGAACTCGTACGAGAGAATGATTATTCACAACGAGCTCTCTTTAAGACCAGATGTTGAAACTGGTAGTGAGGGTGAGGCAAAAGAAAGACACGTTGTGGTTAAGCCTACTGAGCTTTAGAGGCTAAACTTTTAATTTTTGATAAAAAACTAGATTTAGAAGTTTCTTTACCAGGGAGGTCTTCTCTGTTTGATCTATATATAGACCAAGCTAACCCGAAGGTTCTTATAGGAAGAGCGTCTAGTAGTGGGATGGGAAGGGCTTCTATGGCGTTACTCCCCGTGGCAGCCTTCCAATCAGCTCCTTTTAGCCAAAGGACAAGGTGGATAAAACCGAGTACCAGAAAGTCTAGCGCTATAATCGAAAAACTAATTCCAAGAACATTTAGAATGATTTCTAACCCGTCCATTATGATAGCAATACCCAAAAGAAGGACCGATTCTACTAGAGATATTTTTTTATCATCCATATAAGTCTACAGCCCTTCGCTTTCAAGAATATCTTCAGGGTTGGTTGTTATTAGTTTGTCTTCAAAGAAGGACGGCACAACCTGAATAGCGACATGCTTTAGCCCAGCTATAAAGAGACCCTTCCCAATATCTGTCTCTACAAGATAGTTTCTCTCTACATCTGTGAGGCCAAAAGCTTTTCCAACCATATCAATGGCGGCAGTTGATTGTTTGAGAAGCAATTGAAGAGAAGAGTTTGTGATAATAGGTTTTCCATATGGAGAGTTTAGAAAATCCTCCACATCTTGAGTGATGGTCGTTATTCCCAGGTAATATTTTCTTGCTCGTTTCGCCAACCCAAAGAGGAACGAGGCGCTGTCTTCGTTGCGCATCATAATCCAAGCTTCATCGATAACCATAAGTCTTTTTTCTAGCTTTGCCCTAACTAGGCTCCAGATAAAGTTAAGGATAATATACATAGCTACTGGTCTTAGCTCGTCCTCCAGATCTCTAATAGAGAAAACAATTAGCCTATTATTGATATCTACATTGGTTGGCTTGTTGGTGAATCCAGCATAGCTACCCTTTGTAAACCTATATAATCTCTCTGCCATATTTTTCCCTCCATCCATGTTCCTAAGAACGGATTCGAGGTCCTCTAATAGAGGAGGAGTTTTTCCATCGAAATCTGTATCCGGGGTTATGTCTCTGGATGCATATGTTTCTGTGATGGCTTGGTCTAGGATTGCTTCTTCCTCAGCAGAGACCTCTCCGAGCATGAGTTTAATAAGGCCTGTTAAATTAACAACATGACTTTTCAAAACCTCACTAGGCGTTTCATCTTTCGGGATAATTGGAATTTCAAAAGGGTTAATGTTATTTTCCGAATCCAGAGATATCTTAAAGACAGATCCTCCAACCTCTTCTGCTAAACGCTCATATTCATTTTCTGGATCAACCACAATAACACTTGTCCCAAGCATCAAGCTCCTTAGGATATCAAGCTTTGCAGCATAGGACTTACCAGCACCAGCTTTTGCAAAAATTGTCATATTGGCATTTTCTAGGGAGAACCTGTCGAAGATAACCAGGGTGTTGTTGTGCCTATTAACTCCATACATAACGCCTTCGTCGGATGTTAACTCTCCAGAGACAAATGGGAAGAATGAGGATACTGGACCAGAATTAAGGGCGGTGTGAATATTTAACCTATCTTTTGCTAACGGGGCTACGGACTGAAAAGCCTTCAGCTGCTCGAAGACAGCGGGCCTTAGGGTTACAAGCCTTCTATCTAGTGTGCTGATTAGCTCAGACTCTATTCGATCGAGTTCTTTTTCTGTATCACCATGAATTGTCATATATATGCCAACCTCAAAGAACTTTTCTCTAGATTGAGTTAGTGCGTCCCTTAGATTCTCAGCATCTTGAAATGCTGTTTCTAGGGATGGGTTTCTAACCAAACCTCTTTCTGCCTCTACGGATATTTGAGACTCTATCTGCGCAACCTTCTTTCTAAGGTTTTTTAGAATTACCCCCGTGTCTGATGGGTGAATGAAGATGGATAGGTCCATGGTCTCGGGAGTGTTAATTATCGGAGACAACCAGCCCGTTGATAGGTATCTTGGATAGTCGGAGATAAAGAGAGATCTACTAAATTTTTCACCAACCTTAATATGCTTTGATTTAATCTCCACTCTTTTAGGAGCAGAAAGGTTTGCGATGTTGTCCGTTCCTCGCAAACCCTTTCTACCAACACTCTGACCAGTCTTTTCTACAGTGGATGGATTGTATGAGTTGAAGTAAAGCTCTAAGAGCTCGGGATCTTCTAGGGGTATGGCTCTAAGACCAATCCTTCTTAGGGAGGAGACAACATCACTAACCCTAAGGTTAAGTTGTTCTGCGTGGTTTTCTCGAGATTCCTCTTCGTCACTATTTTTGGGAGAGACTATTTTACTAATAACACTTTCGGAACTTCTTATATTTAGACCCATTGGATCATATGGAACAACAACAAAGAAGGATTTCTCCATAATGGCATTCTCCCCAACAAAAGACTCAACGAACTTAGTGTATTCATCTATCTGTGTTCTCATAAGGTTGTTATCCTCCGTGTCTTTTAGGTCTTCTAGGTTTTTGAGATAGTCTTCAATATTTAACTTCCGGGAGTGAACATTTATTTGGATTGGAAAGTCTAGTGAGTTGAGCATGTCTTGGTAGGCTGAGATTATACTCTTTTGGTCGTCTTCCGATTTAAGATCGAAGTTGATTCCATCAACAAGAACAACTCTCCTAAGAGTTTTATCTTTCATATAGACAATTCCATTCTGAATTCTGTCTATGGGTATTAAGCTTTGTGTGCTTGCTGATGATGCCATGTCGAGCTAATTATACTTATTTTCTATAGTCTACTCTTTTAGCAACTTCCCTCTCTCCCGTTATGTGGGTTACTTCTTGGTACCTTTCTTTTGGAAAAGCGAATGGGTCTGTTTGGGATTGAAGAGGTTTTTCCCTTTGAGGAATTGCAGTTTTGGATGTGTTTATTCTATTCATTAAATTCTTGATTCCTCCGAAGTCTGGTTTTGCTGCCTTTGAGATCCCCGGCTTCGCGATTGGGGGTTCTGATATGGCTGCTTCTTGAATCTGCGGCTGTGGTTTTATGGGGGACTTGGTGGCAGTAATTGTTATTGGAGAGACAGCCTTCTTTTGGCCCTCGATTTCTTTGCCAGAATAATATTTATATACACTTGGAGCCCAGATAGATTCAAATAGAGCCCTAAAGAGGACTGTTATGGGCCTACCATTGAACCTTCCAAATATCAGAACAGCTGCGAATCCACCGAATATCGTAAAAAAGATCATCCAAAGCCAGAATTCTAGGAGGGGAAACAAAACAGCAAGAAGAGCAGCTATACCAGCAGCATACGCGAATTGCTTTATCGAAAGAGGGCCAACAATCTTGTCCTCAGTATCTATGAATTGTGGAACTTGAAACTGCATCTATTTAGGTAGATCTTTTAGATTAACAACATTGCTTGGGTCAACACGGGTTTCTGGATTTTTTTTAATTTCTGGCCCTGTGTTTTGATTCTTAACATCAAAAGGATTATTAGATGTTGGTCTGGAGTAGTGTACAACTTTAGCATGCTCACTTCCCACTTTGATGG
>PFAG01000012.1 GCA_002773755.1 Candidatus Colwellbacteria bacterium CG10_big_fil_rev_8_21_14_0_10_41_28 | reverse complement strand
GCCCTAAACTTTTCTTTGTTTGACTTGGCATATTTTGAAAGAGTTGGGAAAAGACCACCAACAATAAGAGCGGGAAGGAGATAGAGGAAGGAGATTGGTTTTTGAGCTGCTGTATATAGGCCAACCGACTCAGCTGATTCAAACCAACCAATCATAATCACATCAATATTTATTAAAAGCATTCCGAAGACGGTAGATAGGGTCATCGGCCAAGCAGCGGACAAAAGGGGCTTAATCAGATCTTTATTGAAAGAGGTCTTAATCTGAGAGATGGATTCTCTTAAGATATATCCCGTGACTAACAGCCCTATAGCCGAACCTCCTGCATATGCTAAGGCTAGTCGGGATGGAGATGCCTGAGTAAATAGGACGATGAAACCAGCTGCAACTATGACTATCTGGGTAAAGATATTAATAATAGCCTCATATTCCATTTTCTCTTCTGCTCTGAAGAGAGCCGAACCAAACCTTCTTAGAGAGTCGAATAGGAATAGTAGTGCTGTGGCCCAAATAAGGCCTGTTGGCAGATTAATGCCTGTAATCAGCTGAGAACCAAAGACAATGAATATAAAGCCAAGCAGAACCAATATGGCCTTAATAAGAAGGGTTGTTGAGAAAAGCTCATTCTTTTTAGTCTTGTCTTTAGAAACTTCTCTGATTAAGACAGTGCTCACTCCAATATCTGCGAAAATGGTGAGGATGGCAGCGAGGCTTGTCATGTATGAAAATGTTCCCCAGGCCGCTACTCCAAGAATCCTAGCAGCAAAGAATATGATGATAACTCTCAAGAATCTCCCAGTTACTTCTCCAAAAGATAGCCAAAGAGTGTTTTTGGCTATGGTTTGCGATGTTGTTTTGTTTCTAAACAAGAAGTTCAGAAGCTTAGACTTATTAAGTCTATTTTGGGACATGATGGTGTATAATTTATAATACCTAATACTTATAGGAAAATATATAAAGGTCAAAGTAAACAATAAATAAATTTAATAATGGCAAAAGTAAATACGGGAACCAAAGGTCTAGTATGGCTAGTTGGATTCCTATTGGTTGCAGCAGTTGTTGCTTTCGGTGTAGCTTGGGCAGTCTCCTTTATTGGAGGACCAACTTACTATGCTGTTGCTATGACTGACGGCACAACATACTTCGGAGAGGTAAGTCGATTTCCAAAATTGACCATAAGTGATCCACACACAATTCAGTTGGTCCAACAGTCAGAGGATCCAAATGATGTTGGAATTTCACTTAATCCTCTAAGAAACAGTTTGTGGGCACCAAAGACACTGGAGCTTAACAGAGAGAATGTACTTTTCATCTCAAAGGTAGGCCCAGACAGTCAGTTAGAGCAGGCTCTTATAGCCTCAGCTGATCTAGAGGGTCAACCTGCAGCAGCTCCAACAGGCGCAGCAGCCCCAGCACCAGTTCCAGGATCTGGTGTAGACGAGACGGAGGTTGAAGCGGGTAACTAAAGATTAGATAAGTTAATTAGGAAATATCCTCTTGCTATACGCGGGGGATATTTCTTTTTTACCCAGATAATTTGACCCGGGGTTACCAAAGAGGGTATATTTCTTTGTGGATTATGAAGGTAAGACTCTACACAACACCATTTTGTAAATTCTGTAAGGACGTGAAAGCTCTTTTTGAGACACACAATATCAGCTATGAAGAGGTTGATGTGGTGGTTGACGATAAGGCCAGAGAGCAAATGGTTAAGGATTCTGGTCAGATGGGAGTCCCAGTGATTGATATTGATGGTGAGATTCTGGTAGGGTATAACCGTAAGAAGTTAGAAAAAGCATTAAAGGTCGCTTAATAAAAGGAGGCAATCTATGACTTATAAGTGTAAACAATGTAATAGCACTGCAAATGACGCACAGAATTGCCCAATTTGTGGAATACCAATGGATGAATTAAATACACAAGATGATGGACAGAATCAGGCTGCCCCACAGCCAACACCTGTTCCAGCAACAGATGAGCCTATGGAGGCTCCTACAGAAACACCTGTAGAAGCTCCTATGGAAACACCAGAAGTTCCAACAGAAGCACCTGTAGTAGCCCCTGAGGCGCCTATGGAAGCACCTGTAGTAACTCCTGAGGCACCCGTAGAAGCTCCAGTAGAGGCACCTGTCGATGATGGGGGTGAAGAAGAACAAGTTACACCAAGCTTCTAGCTTAATAGGAAATTAAAGATAAGAGACCTCCCCAAGTGGGAGGTTTCTTATATGTTAGAATTAGTCTCTATGAAGAGTCTTTGGGGAAGAGGTAGATAAAAAGAATAATTTAAGTAAAATTGAAATCACTATGTATCAACTAATAATCATTGGGGGTGGACCAGCAGGAGTCTCAGCTGGTGTATATGCAGCAAGAAAGAAAATGAAAACTTTACTGATAGCCGAAGAGTTCGGTGGTCAGTCTAGTGTCTCTGATGATATTGAAAACTGGATAGGGGTACAGAATGTATCTGGATATGATTTGTCTAAGATGATGGAAGACCATCTTAGAAAGTATGAGGGAGATATAGATATAAAAGATGGAGAGAAGGTTCTTAGGGTTGAGAAGATTAAAGAAAACCACTACAAGGTTATTACAGCTGGTGGAGAGGAGTTTGAAACAGAAAGAATCTTATTAACAGCCGGCAGTCATAGAAGGAGGGTAGATGTCCCTGGTGGAGAAGAGTTTGATGGAAAGGGTGTTGCATATTGCGCAACCTGCGATGCCCCTCTGTTTAAAGGCAAAGAAACTGCTGTTATCGGGGGTGGAAACTCTGGGTTGGAGGCAGTGATAGATCTTTTGGAGTATGCATCCAAGATATATCTTCTTCACAGAAGAGATACCCTTAAGGGAGACCCCGCAACGCAAGAAAAAATTAAAGCATCTGATAAGGTTGAGATTATCTACAATGCTGAGATTAAAGAGATATTTGGAGACAAGTTTGTTAAGGGACTCAAGTATGTAGATATTCCAAGTGGTGAGGAAAAGACTTTGGATGTAGAGGGGATTTTTGTTGAGATAGGATCTATCCCAAACAGCCATTTGGTTGAAGGGTTGGTTGATATTAATAATTGGAAGAAGGTGGTTGTTAATCATAAGACTCAAAGAACAAGTGATCCTGGCATTTGGGCTGCCGGGGATGTTAGCGATGTCTATTACAATCAGAACAATGTTTCTGCTGGAGATGGGATTAAGGCAGTTTTAAATATCCACGACGATATAACTGGCCAAAAGAGGGAGTAGGCTTTTGATATAATAATCTCCAAGAGGAACTTCGCGGAGGCAAATGTATATACCGGAGTATCACGATAAATTTTATAAGAGGAGTTTTAAAAAATTCTTTTGGGAAGGGTTTAATGGGGTCGGTAGATTTCTAGTAGGGGCGATAAGCCTCTTTTTGTTTGCTTCTGGAGGATATTTGATTGGTAGGTATGACTTAAATACCGTAAATGCAGAAACCAGTAGGCCAACATACTCAGCTGCTGCAATAGAAGCATTGTCAGGGCTGTTTGGCTCTAACCAGAGTTCTTATTCGGGTGTAGTTGACTTGGACGAGCATACTAGCTTGATAGAAGATCAGATTACTGTTGTTGGGTCAGTATTGAGCAAAGAAGATCAATCTATATTGGCTATCTCTAAAGAAGAGGTAGAGAAGGAAGTCGTGGAAGAAGTTCCTATTATTGAAGAAAAGGAACTTATAAAAGAAAGTGTTGCTTGCTCGCAAGAGAACTTGTTGGAGCCGACAGAGACAGTTCTTATAAATGAAGTCTCTTGGTCTGGTAAAAAGGATCATACCTCAGAAGAGTGGATAGAGCTTCTTATCGAAAAAAGCACTAATTTAGATGGATGGAGCCTAGTTAGTGTAGATGGAGGTTTAGATATAAAAATTAGTGACTTAACTGCAGATGGATATGTGGTTCTAAGAAGAGTTTTAGCCTCTGATGATTTGGATAAGGACTATTATGTTGGAAATCGAAGAGCCGACTACTTATACACTGGGGCTATAAGTAACCAAGGAGAGATTTTAAGACTTTTTGATGCAGATTGTGCTTTGGTGCATGAGATAGATGCGTCTACTGGATGGAAGCAGCTAGGGGGAACAGCTTCCCCTGATTATAGATCTCTCGAGAGGGGTATTGGTAAGTGGCAGACATATGCCGGTAATGGAGCTAATGGAGTTATGGGAACTCCTGGGGTAAAAAATAGTGAGGGTATTTCTGAAGAGGTTATAAGCGAAACTCCTAAAGAGAAAAAAGAAAGTTCTGACAAGAGCCCTGGTGTCCGGGTTATAGAGGTTCCCCAAGAGGTGTCCCAGTGTTCTTTGAACGACTTAAATGAACCAACTAAATTGGTACTGTTCAATGAAATTGCTTGGTCTGGCAATGCTAGTTCTACTTCAGAAGAGTGGATTGAGTTAAAGAGTGACATAGCTAGCCTATCATTAGATGGTTGGCAGTTATCAGATAAGGATGGGGAGATAGAGATAATATTCTCTAACGAAGAGGAAATAGATGATTACTATTTGCTTAAAAGAATTCTAACTACAGAGGACCCTAGTGCGAGTTACCTAGTTGGAGAAGAAAGTGTTGATTTGCCTTATACCGGCACTCTCCAGAATGATAATGAAGAGCTAAGACTATTTGATTCTTCATGTAATCTTGTAGATCAGATTGTTGATGTTGGAGTGGGATGGCAGAATATTGGCGGAAGCGCCAGTCCCGATTATAAAAGTGTAGAGAGGACAGATATTGGTTGGCAAACTTATCTTGGCGATGGGGAGGGTGGAATTATGGGAACTCCTAGAAAAGAGAACTCAGTTTTGATAAACGACGTTAGTGATGTAGATAATGGGGAACAAGAAGAGACCGATCCTCCTCCAAATGATGAGGAGGAAGATGTGGAGCTAGAGGATCAGGAAGAGGATAGTAGTGGAGAGGAAAGCTCTTCTGATGAAGAGAGCTCAGAAGAGGAAGAAGTGATAGAAGAGGAGGAGCCCATTGATGAAGAGAGCCCAGAGGAAGAAGAGCCCATTGATGAGATTAATCTCTCTATAATTAGTGTGGAGTTTGACTTAGAGGGTTCGGATGAGGGACTTGAAAGAGTCGTTATAGAAAACAGTGGTCAAGCTGTCGTGTCTATAGAAAATTATTCTCTGCAATATATTAAGTTTGGGGGAACATTAGATGATCTAGAGAAGAAGAATTTTGAGAGTGGAAATGAGATAGCTCCAGGAGGCCAGTTCATTATTGGTATGAGTTGTAGTTCTGCTGTCCCTTGCGAGGGAGTTAATATGAGCTGGAGTAAATCACTTAATAATAATGGTGGGACTTTGTTTATTGTTTCTAATCAAGAACTTATAACAGAACTAGAGGATGAGGATATAGTGACAGCCTACAATTATTGATTGGGTGACTTCTGATAAGATATAATTCTTTTGTATGAGAAAAACAGTTTTACACGTAAAAGTAGATAAAAGGGTTAAAGATGAGACTATGGATCAGTGGCAGAAGGCTTTTGGAGAAGCCCAAAGGGGAGAGAATATAACCCCGGTGATTGAGAACGAGAAGGATTTAGATAAGTACGGCAACTTTTATTCCAAGTGAATCTCTTTTCTAAATTGACTTAACTTTTTATCAAGCAAAGGATGGTCTTTTAGTTCAGGATCTTTTTCCAATATCTTCTTTGCTTTTTGCTTTGATTTATCTAGTAGATGTGGGTTTTGCATTGCCTTTAGGGCGATGTCTGGCATTCCCGTTTGGCTTTCTCCCAAGAACTCTCCGGGGCCTCTTAGTTGGAGATCCATTTCTGCTAGCTCAAAACCATTTTTTGCCTTAACTAGAGATTCAAGTCTTTCTTTGGTAGATGGAGACTGAGAGTCTGTGAATAGAAGACAGAATGATTGGTGTTCTCCTCTTCCAACTCTACCCTTGAATTGGTATAGCTGAGCTAGTCCGAATCTGTCAGAACCCTCTATCATCATTATTGTGGCGTTTGGAACATCTACACCAACTTCTATAACAGAGGTTGAAACTAGAATATCGATTTTGCCCTTAGAAAAATCTTTCATAGTATCTTCTTTCTCTTCGGGGTCCATTTTTCCGTGGAGCATGCCTATGTTCAGATCAGGAAAGATCTCTTGGGACAACTTCTCATATTCAACTTTGACTGCCTTAACGTCCCAGGCAGACTTCTTCTTGTCAGAGTCGTCCTCTATGTCGGATTCTTCTATCCGAGGGCAGACTACAAAGGCCTGCCTACCCTTCTTAATTTGTTCTCCTATAAACTCATATGCCTTGTCTCTATTTTGGGGGCTAACAACCTTTGTTATTATTTCTTTCCTGCCTTTAGGGAGTTCGTTTATTAAAGAGATATCTAGATTGCCAAATATGCTCATGGTTAAAGTTCTTGGGATTGGAGTTGCGCTCATTGAAAGGAAGTGAGGGAACTTTTTGTTTCCCTTAACTATTTCAGCTCTTTGGTTAACTCCGAAGCGATGTTGTTCGTCTACAACTGCTAGGGCAAGATTTTTGAATTTAACATTCTTTTGGATAAGAGCATGAGTTCCTATGATGATTCCAACCTTCCCCTTTTTAATATCTTCTAATAGATCTTTCTTATTTATCTCTGTAGCCTCCAGATCTTTGCCATAGAAGATCTTTGCCTCTTTAGAGACGAGAAGAGCGATTCCTCCCTCATACTCTTCAAAGAATTTGGTTAAGGTTTGATAGTGCTGTCTTGCCAATATTTCCGTTGGAGCCATGAAGGCTGATTGATAATTGTTTCTAGCAGCTAGAAGAGCAGCTATACCCGCTATGACCGTTTTCCCCGAGCCAACATCACCTTGAAGAAGCCTATTCATTGGGTGATCTTTGCTTATATCCTCCAAAATCTCTTTCACAACCTTGTCTTGCTCCTTGGTTAGTTCAAATGGAAGATATGAGAGGATCTCTTCCATATCTTCTTCTGTGTATTTGACGGGGTGTGCATCCTGCTTTTTAAGATTTCTTTTTTCAATGAAGTTTTTCAGATGAAGGAGAAAAAGGTCTCTGAATGCGAAGCTTTTGATCGCTATGTGTGCTTTCCCTTCCTCTTCGGGGAAGTGGATATCTTGAAGGGCTTCATTAACATCAGGAAGAGCCATCTCTTTCAGAATATCCTCGGGGATATATTCAGGAAGTTCGGGGAGATTTTCTAGAATGGGCTTGATAATGTATCTGATTCCCCTGGAAGTTAGACCCTTGGTTTCTCTATATATCGGGACCAGTCTTCCGGTGTGCTGAGTCTCTTTCTCTTTGCCATAGCTGTGGGTTAGCTCAAAGGTTGGAGACTGGAGATTCAATTTTCCTTTGTAGCTTGTGACTTTACCTGAAAAGTTAGCAACTTTGCCCTCTTTGAGGGATTGAGATATATAGGGTTGGTTAAAGAAGGCTATAGAGATTCTTTCGTTTGACTGGTCTTCGACTATAACTTCGGTTATAGAAAGCTTTCTCCCAGGGATTCTTCTGGTGTTAACTTTTTGGACAACTCCTTTGATGGTTACATCATCGCCTGTTCGGATATCAGAAATTAGAGAGAACTCACTCCTATCATCATATTTAGTAGGGAAGTGCCAGAGGAGGTCTTTGATAGTTCTAATCCCAAGTTTCTTTAGTTTTCCCCTAAACCTCTTTCCTGGTCCGGTTAGGGCCGTATCTATTGGTTCGAGTAAGTTAAATTCAGTCATCTGTACATATTTTAGTGTATTTGGAGGGAGCGAAGTAGTGTATTGACAGATACACCTATATATGGTATATTGTGCTTAATCCTATCTGAGAGCCCAACTTGGGTGGAGTGGAGTAGAACCTTGGAAACATAGCCCTGGTCAAGGCGCAAAACTGACCATACGTTCCTGGATGTGTGTCCAGGCTGATGAGCTCA
Source organism: Candidatus Colwellbacteria bacterium CG10_big_fil_rev_8_21_14_0_10_41_28 (assembly GCA_002773755.1). GTDB lineage: Bacteria > Patescibacteriota > Minisyncoccia > UBA6257 > Colwellbacteraceae > 1-14-0-10-41-28. Next base: position 8,273 of record PFAG01000012.1, on the reverse strand, counting down.
AAAGAGCGAAACGTAATTCTGGTTTATATCGACAGACTAGTATGTACACTTTAATAAATTAATTAATTATTGGTCTGTCGATATAGATCGGAAAGCAAAGAGCCCCAATGGGGCTCTTTGTGATTTTCGGTAGTGATAATTTGATTTAGCTATAGTATTCTTTTAGTAATGGAGACAAACCTACCAGAACAGTTTAATCCTCAACTTGAAGCTCTCGGTAGTGAGGTTAATAGACGCGTTGAAACTGGTGGCGTTCAAAAATATGGAGAAGAGCCTCATAAAGCCGCACTAAAGGAGGTTGTTGCTGATAAGATGGCTCAAGCTATTCAGCCAGTGGGTGCCCAAAATGTTTCAGATAATAGTCTTACAGATGAACATCAAAGAATTTTAGATTCTTTAGTTAAGGTGGCGGTTCAGGATGACTTAGATAAGGCTATCGGAGAAATTAAAAAAATGGAGTTGCCAGCCCTTATAGACTTATTTCACGACAGGGTTACAACTGATTTATACGACCAGCTTGTTCAATCGCAAAAACTCAAGAAATTAGATAGATGAACTCCCTAATCTTAATACTGGGGGTGGTTCTGCTGCTCATCTTTAGTTTTTGGATCTTTCTTATTTTCAGTAGAAGCAAGGGTTCTATGACCAGAGCCCTTAATATGACTGTTCTGTCAGTAGCTGTACCGGAGGATGTCTCTAGCAATAAGGAGGGAGAAGAGGAAAATAGGGGTGCTGTAGCGACAGATCAACTCATGGCCGCCTTGAGAGTTATGGGGGCAGGTTTCTTAAAAAGATTTATATATGGAGATCCCTATTTGGGGATAGAGATAGCTGTGCCAAAAGGAGAGAGAAGGGTTCATACATACTTTGCTGTTCCAAGAGCCTATAAAAGTATTTTTCAAAAGCAGATTCATTCTGTTTTTCCATATGCAAACATAGAAGAAGTTAAAGACTATACGATCTTTGATGATGATAGTGTGGCCCAGGGTTCATATCTTTATACAAGTAGGTCAAACATGCTTCCTATCAATACTTATAAGAACTTGAGCAGTGATCCAATGTCATCTCTCATAACTGCTATGAGCAGGGTTGGTGAAGCTGGAGATGGTGCGGCCTTTCAGATGCTTCTCAGGCCAACAGGCCTTTCTAAGGAGAGAGATATATCGAGAAAGACCATAAAAGAGATGCAAAAGGGTAAAGATTTTTATTCTGCTAGGAAGAGTGCCGGAGGATCTTTTGGCAAAGAGGTTGGAAAAGCAGTCTCAGAGGTTGTCTCTGGCGGAAAGAGTAAGCAAGAAGTGTCTGCAGACACAGCAGTTAATGAAGATTTGATTAAAGCTATCCAAGAAAAAATTGCTAAACATCACTACAAAACAACAATTAGGCTAGTTGCAGCTGCTAAAGATGAGCTTACAGCAGAGAATGCCTTATCGGGGTTAGAATCAGCTTTTAGCACATATGATAATCCGGAAGGAAACAACTTTTCTACTAAAAGAGTCTCAAAAAGGAATCTTAAGAAGTTTATTTTTGATTACTCCTTTAGGATCCCAGTTAAAGGAAAGAAGTATCGTAGCTATCTATCAACTGAGGAGATAGCAAGCCTTGCTCATATTGGGGTTACCAAAGAGGGCATCTCGAATATAAAGAGTCTTAAATACAAGGCGGTCGAACCTCCACACAACTTGCCTCAAGAGGGAACTATTATAGGGGAGAGCGACTATAGAGGAGAGAAGATCCCTATCAGGATGACACTAGACGACAGAAGGAGACACACATACTTTATCGGTCAAACCGGTACGGGTAAGAGTGGTTTGATGGAACAGATGATTAAGCAAGATATTCAAAATGGTGAGGGGGTTGCTGTGCTTGATCCTCATGGAGAGTTGGTGAATGATGTTTTGCGCCACATTCCTCCAGAGAGACAAGGTGATGTTGTCTGGTTTGATCCAGGTGATGTAACTAGACCATTTGGCCTGAACTTCTTGGAGTACGACCCAGATCATCCAGAACAGAAGACTTTGGTAGTTAATGAGCTTCTGGCTATCTTTAGAAGACTTTTCTCGGAAGATACGATGGGTCCAGTATTCGATCAGTATTTTAGAAATGCTGTTTTGCTTCTTCTAGGAGACTATAGACATGAGATTCCAACAATGCTTGATATCCAGAGAGTTTTAATCGATGAAGAGTATAGGAAGGATAAGTTAAGCCGTGAGACTAATGAGGTTGTCAAAAGGTTCTGGGAAGAAGAGGCCCAAAAAGTTAAGGGAGAGGCGGCTCTTTCTAATATTGCGCCATATATAACCTCAAAGATTAACGGATTCGTGGCGGATGAGTTTATTAGACCAATCATCAGTCAGAAACAGAGCACGATTAACTTCAGGGACGCAATGGACAACAAAAAGATTATTTTAGTGAATCTTTCTAAGGGAAAGATTGGCGAGTTGAATGCTAATCTGATTGGACTAGTTATTGTGGGGAAGATTCTAATGGCAGCCTTATCTAGAACAGACATAGATAATGCATCAAGAAACGATTTCTTCTTATACATAGATGAATTCCAGAACTTTACGACGGATAGTATCTCTTCAATTCTATCTGAGGCTAGAAAGTACAAGTTAAACTTGATAATAGGCCATCAATTTATTGATCAGTTGGATGACAAAATTAGAGAAGCTGTTTTTGGAAACGTCGGTTCAATTATTGCCCTAAGAGTCGGAGCAGATGATGCAGAGTATCTTGAAAAGCAGTTTGCTCCAACTTTTAGTAAAGAGGATCTAATGAATATAGATAACTATAGAGCTTACGTTAAACTTTTAATAAATGGTCAAACTACGAAGCCATTTAATATGAATTTAATTAATCCAAAAGATGAGACGTAGTCCACTGGAGAGACTAGAAGAAGATGAGAGCCCTATAGAAGATTTGAAGGCTATGGGCGTAGAGGTTCCAGATGAGATGCGTGAAGAGATTGAATCTGCGATTGAAGAACTAGGAGAAGATTTTTTTGAGAATATAGAGGGCGGCAATAATATATACTGGCACTTTACTCCATTTGGAGAGGAGGTAATACATTCAGGGAAGGTTGTGCCTGGAGAAAAATCAGAAAAAAGAACAACAGCTGATCATTCAAACGCTGTTCATTTTGTGGCGCCGGGGATTGATGCTCGTCACGCTTTGGCAGACATCGATTATACACGTTACGCAACTCACTCTCGAATGAATTTCAAGGGAGAAAGAATTGGTGGATTGATAGGTCTGGCAATAGCTTTTCCAGCAGACTATTTAGCAAAAGTAACTCCCTATAGGCAGATGGCGAGAAGTAAAAATCAAGGAGATTTAACTAGAAGTGATGTGGCCTTTTTAAAAAGTGACAAAAAGAGTGAGGCTTTTGATTACGAGTATGATTTAAAAGAAGCATACATAATGCCCCATGATAGGATGGTTGAGGACAGTGGTGCCTCTGAGGATCCTAGGTTTAAGCACCTATACACTTCGGAATCTAGACAAAGACTTGCTGAAAATAATAGCTACCCAGCTCTGGAGGTTTTAAAAATTATCCTTAAGGAAAATGGTTATTCTGAGGATTGGATTGAGGAGCATCTGATTTCTACTTTTAGAACCGATGAGGATTCTCAGGTGGCCGAAGGTTATGAGAAATATAGTATGGATAATGGTCCTGGTTATGGTTTGCCAAAACGGATAGAGAATCTAGGGTCTGTTGTAAGGTTAACTGCTGCCAGTAAGATTGTTAGGAAAAAGTTGGGTAAAGATAAGGACGTTGTTGTCCCGCTTTCTAGAACACGTGGAAGATTAGTGGAGCACACCGATGAGGACGGGGATGTTTACCTAGAGAAACTTGCGGTTTTGTCCGCGCGGGAGGACTCGAACCTCCAACCAACGGCTTAAGAGGCCGCTGCTCTGCCAATTGAGCTACGCACGGGTTAGCAAAAATAATTGTATATATACTTCTTTTTAAAGACAAATCTGTGCGCCCGGTAGGACTCGAACCTACAACCGCCTGGTTCGAAGCCAGGTACTCTATCCAGTTGAGCTACGGGCGCATATAGTATGCTTATACTATAATACGAATTAATAATGGAAATACCTAAAGAAGTCCAGGAAATAAGTGCCTCCTTAGATAAGAAGGGGTTTAAGGCCTATTTAGTGGGAGGATGCGTCAGGGATCTTCTTGTCGGAAGAGCCCCTCATGATTGGGATATTGCAACTGCCGCTCTTCCTGAGGATATTCAGGAAATTTTTCCTGAAAGTGTATATGAAAACGAGTTTGGAACGGTTGCGGTGAAAACTGAATCTGAAGATCCTTCTCTTAAGATAATTGAAGTAACAACTTTTAGAGAGGAGTCAGAATATTCTGATAAGAGACATCCGGACGAGGTTAAGTTTTCTAAAGATATAAAAACAGATCTTTCTAGGAGAGATTTCACAATTAATGCAATCGCCTTTGATTTAGCAGATAGTGAGAATCCTATCGACCCCTATGGCGGACAAGAGGATCTTCAAAAAAAGACTATCAGAGCAGTCGGTGATCCTAAGGAGAGGTTTGATGAGGACGCTCTCAGAATATTGAGAGCAGTAAGACTTTCTGCTCAGTTGGGGTTTAAGATCGAGGCCAAGACAAAAGCTGCTATTAAGAGTAGGGCTAAGAGTTTGGAACACATTGCTAGTGAAAGGACTAAGGATGAGTTTAATAAACTTATCATGACCGATAATGCCCATGATGGGGTAAGAATGCTTGAGGAACTAGGTATCTTGAAGGTAATAATCCCAGAGCTTTCTGAGGGTGTTGGTGTGGAGCAGAACAAACATCATATATACGATGTCTTTGAGCACAACGTAAGAAGTCTTGAGTATGCGGTAGAGAATAACTTTCCTTTGGAGTTAAGGTTAGCTTCTCTTTTTCATGATGTTGGAAAGACTGGGGTTAGACAGTGGAAGAGTGACCCCAATGGGGATAAGAGTAGAGGCGGTAAAAAGGGTGATTGGACCTTCTATCAGCATCAATATCTGGGAGAGAAACAGACTAGAGATATATTAAAGAGACTCAAGTATTCGAAAGAGATTATTAAAACAGTTTCTCTTTTAGTGAGAGAGCATATGTTCGTCTATGATCCTGAGGTTGTCACGGAAAAGGGTGTGAGAAGACTTATTAGGAGAGTGGGAGAGGAGAATGTTGATTTTTTGATAAAGTTGAGGGAGGCAGACAGAATTGGTTCTGGTGTTCCCAAGGCTCAGCCATATAGATTAAGGCACCTTCAGGCAATGATTGAGAAGGCAAAGAAAGACCCAGTTAGTGTTAAGCAGGTGAAGGTGAGTGGAGATGATCTAATAAAAGAACTTAACTTAGAACCAGGTCCAAGAATTGGATATATTTTAGCTATTCTTCTAGAAGAGGTCCTAGATGATCCAAAGAAGAATGACAAGAAGAAGCTTTTGGTAGCTGCTAAGAAGTTGGTTAAAAAATCGGTTGATGAGCTAGGAGAGATGGCTAGTGAGGCAAAAAGAATAGCCGGGGAAACACAGGAGAGAATAGATAAAGCTATTAAAGACAAATACTTCGTAAAGTAGTTTTAGGGGCCTATAGTTCAGTGGTAGAACAGCACGTTCGCAATGTGCAGACAGGAGTTCGATTCTCCTTAGGTCCACCACTTTATTTTTTCGAATAGGGGTATTTAATTCAAGTTTTCCGAAGAAAGACTGGTGTTGACTAATCTTTCTTAATATGGTATAAAGGTACTAGTAAATTGACAGTGTGCTGCTGTCGAGCCGGGGCCACCCCTTGGGGTGAGCGGGCGGAGTTAGGAGGTCCCTCGTGGATCAGAAGAACTCTTCCGGCGGATGGTTTATGGACATGTTGGCAATCGCCGCCTTTTTCGTCGGGGTATACGTCCTCGTCGGATATGGCATGGATCTGTCAGCAGGAGCTGAGAGGAATCCGATTCTCGACCGCATCGTTGTGGTCTGGGCTATCGGGAGCCTTCTCTTCCTGACCATTTGGTACATCCGGAACTTCAAGGACCTCTAGGTCTGCGGAGTTCATAAGAAAGAACATTCAGCTGTGGGCCGCGTGCGAAAGTGCGCGGCCCACCTTACCATCTGGAGGAGCAGATGTTTCTTGTTCTGGGTATTGCAGTGGCAGTGATCCTTTTGGTGGCACGCATATGCGCGCGTCTCCACTTCATGAGAAGGGGGTATCATTTCTGTGGTGCTCCTGAGTGTGGGCGTCTACATCCCCCTGATGAGCTGACCAAACCGAAGAACGAGCGTTCGTTTTTCGTGGAGTTGGGGGAAGACACGATGAGCGCAAAGGAATATTTGGGGAGGAATCAGTGATCCATTTTTTCAAGAGAATATGGGGAAACTGTGGTGTCTGTGGTCACAGACACTGGCTCCCCGTCTTCAAAAGGAAGTGAGCGCGTGGAAGGCCCAGTCTGACTTGAGATATAGACAGACTGGGCCAGCCATGCGCTTTTTCATTTTACAAATATTTATATAAGTGTTATAAAAAAAGTCCGTAGTTCGTTGCGCTGACGGTGACTGCGGTTTTGAAAAAGAGGGGCCGATGTATAGGAGGTTGCCCCAGTGTCTCAGTACATTAAAGAGCTAGCGATGTTTGGCGAGCCAGTGCCAAATCTCGTCTTCGTTCCATTGGGAACGAAGGATGAGAAGTTCAACTGGTTTTATCGCTTTCCCGAGTGGGTTACCACCATGGCCGAGACTGCCATCGATCTTCTGATCAAGGAGCAGAAGAGGGCCAGTTTCGACTACTGGCGGAGGTGCCACACGCTCAGGGGAGGCAGCATCATTGTTGCCCTCCCTGTTCCGAAGAAGAGCTGGATCGAGTATCGCGAGACTTCTGTCCGCGGACTTCATGCGAAGCTCTCTCTTCGGTCCCAGCCAGATTTTCTCAATAAGGGAGAAGTTCTGGCGGTGCGAGCATGTTTCTCGGGGCAAGAGAGGGTGGCCTTCACTGGCCCCCTGCCTTCTGGGTGTCCTCGGGATGAGGTTCGTGTCATGAAGTCTGCGGTCTCTGAGCTCAGGGCTCAGATCGTTCAGACCCATGAAGCCTTTCTCCATTCCTATGGAGAGCGCGCGAGACTCAGGTCTCTTTCCGCAAGGGCGATTCACGGAGACTCTGTGAGGGCAACCAGAATCGCTTAGCCACAACCCTTCTTGGTTGGAGGATAGATAGGGGTGCAATACCCCCCTACTGTTCTCCTCCCAAGAACAGACCGACCCCAAAAGGGTCGGTTTTTCATTTATACGAGGCTTATTTGGTATGATTATGTTTAATGGTTGTTGTTTTGCACAATATAAGGAGTGTTCATAATGTGGCCTCTATTTTTAGAACAGCTGATGGATTGGGGGTGGATAAGATATATCTTTGTGGGATTACTCCCGCTCCAATAGATCAACTTGGTCATTATAGAGAGCAGTTTATAAAGGTTTCTTTGGGTGCAGAGAGGAATATCGATTATGAGAAAAATGTTTCAACTGGAAAGACTATTGATGAGCTGAAGAAAGAAGGGTATTTAATTGTTGCTGTTGAGCAATACAAGGATTCGATTGAATATCATAAATTTAAGACGAAAAAGAGGAAGATAGCTCTTGTTATGGGAGGGGAGGTCTCTGGCATTCCGACTAACATTCTTAAAAAGGCAGATAAAGTTTTGGAGATTCCTATGGGTGGAAAAAAAGAATCATTAAATGTGGCTATCGCTTTCGGAATTGTTGGATACAGGGTTAAATATAGATAGATGTTAAATAGAAGCATGTACTTAATTCTTATTTTCGTAATTGCCATTTTAGGATTAGCGGTTATTAGAATAGGTAAGAATGCCGCTTCCGCGTATAAGGAGGCGGAGATAGTTATAGGAGATAATAAATTTTATTTAGATATAGCTGACACTATTAATAAAAGGCAAAGAGGTCTTGGTGGGAGAGATAGTCTTTCTGAAAATGGTGGGATGCTTTTTCTTTTTGATGGGTATAGTAAGAGGAGGATTTGGATGAGGGGGATGGAGATTCCAATCGATATAGTTTGGGTCAGAGATGGGAGAGTTGTTGGCTTTAACAAGAATGTTCAACCTCAGCCAGGTGTGGCTACAATTAAGCTAGATGTATACACTTCACCAGAGTCCGTTGATAAGATTTTGGAGTTAAGAGCTGGATCTGTAGATAAATATGGAATCAATAATAACGATTCCGTTAAGATCAATTTTAAAGAATAGGGGTATAGGGCATATAATTATTAG
>PFAG01000018.1 GCA_002773755.1 Candidatus Colwellbacteria bacterium CG10_big_fil_rev_8_21_14_0_10_41_28 | reverse complement strand
CAATTCTTGCAACAGCTGCTGTTGTGGTGCTTAACCCGGTTGAGCTTCTTAGGCAGGCTAGAGATTCGCAAAGATTAGCAGATTTAGACACAGTGGCCGCAGCTATTAGTCTATGGTTAGCGGATGAGCCAAACCCAAGTTTCAGTGATGTCGGGCCGAACAGTGATTCTACTGGGGCTACATCGTGCTTCTTTACTGCTTCATCTTCTGCTTGCACTGTAGACACTGATTATGATGTAGATGGGACCGGTTGGGTTGGGGTTAACTTTACTCAGGTCTCGGGTGGTTCACCTATTGAGACTTTACCAAGAGATCCGGTTGGTAGCGCAACCTATTTTTATGCCTTTTTCGCTAACGATACAGCTAAGACTTTCGAATTGAATACAACTCTAGAGAGTACTAAGTTTGCTACAGATGAAGACTTGGATGGAACAGATGGTGGTGATGATGCAGCTGTCTACGAGGTTGGTAATGATCCTGGATTAGACTTATAGAAAGAGCATGGCGGTATTAGCCTCTTTAGTGCTACTAACAGTTTTGTTTATAAAGTCTTTCACTAAAAGTGGAAGGCTTTTTATTTCAGATAATAGAAAAACCATATATTGGCTTTCGGTTACCACAATATTTATCTATAGTTTCTATATTGCATATCAGCAGTATGATGTGTGGTCCTTTGGAAGTATGGGTAAATATTTTCTTCCTCCATATACGGATATAAGTTATTTCTTATTTTATTCACTAACAAAGACCTTTGCCCCTTATCTAATATCCTTCGTCATATCTTTAGCTTTGCTCAAGGGATTGCCAGTTCTCAATAGAAGATATGGTAACAATCTTTTTGAAGAGGAAGAGTATTATCTAGCTGCTCTATCAATATTTTTAACGGGACATCCTGGTTGGATATTCTACTTTCTGATACTAGTAGTGGTTTATCTATTAGCTCATCTATATTCTCTTTTTAAAGAAAAGAAGCAGGCTAGAGTTCCTCTGTATAGGCTTTGGCTTATAGTTGCGGTTATCTCAATCTTTCTTGGCTCATATGCCCTATCGAGTACTTCTTTGTGGTTGCTTCTAAAGATATAGAGAAGGTAAGTCTGTGTTAAAATTGAATTAAAGCCATCAATAACTATGGTTGCTATTCCTGATCAAAAATTAAAGGAGATTCTACTGGTAGATGGTCTTATAAGCGAGGCCGATTTTAATGCTGCTGCGGAGGATGCTGCTCGACTTGGTGAATCTGTGGCAGAGGTTCTAGTCTCGAAGAATATAATCACTGAAGACTATGTTAGAAATGTAGCCGCGAGGTATTTGAATGTACCCTTAGCAAATCTTTCTAGCATATCAATCGATCAAGATGTTCTGAAGATGATTCCCGAGGAGGTGGCTAGACAAAAGAGAGCTATTCCCTTTGTTAGAAATCAGGATGGATCAGTCTCGGTGGCAATGGAGGACCCTAGCAACTTAGTGAGCGTTGAGTATCTCGAGAGGTATCTAAAGACAAAGATTGTTCCATATCTTGCTTCGGATAATGATTTGAATAAAGGGTTCTCTTTGTATAGTAAAACGACTGTACAGGGGTTTAAGAAAATAATAGAGGATAATATTCGTCTTTCTCTCCAGAATAAAAATAAGGGCGAGGAAGAGGCTGCCCAAGATGTTCCCATTGTCGCTATTGTAGACAACATTATGAGCTATGCTATGGGTCTTAAGGCTTCAGATATTCACCTAGAGGTATTTAAGGAATTTGTTCTTGTTAGATACAGGATAGATGGTGTCTTGCATGAGATTTTGAGAATTCCAAAAGATGTTCATTCGGCTATTGTGGCTAGAGTAAAGCTTTTGGGAGAACTTAAGATTGATGAGCACAACAAGCCTCAAGATGGCAGATTTAGATATCAGGTTGGAGATGATGTTGTAGATATCAGGGTTTCAATAATGCCAACCTTTTATGGCGAGAAAATTGTTATGCGTCTACTCGAGGGGGCAACCCACCCATCATCCTTCAAAGAGCTTGGAATGCTGGAAGACACAGCCAAGATTTTAGAGGACAACATTAGGAAGAGCTATGGAATGGTTCTGGTAACTGGACCAACTGGTTCTGGTAAAACGACAACTCTTTATTCTGTTCTTAATATATTGAATAGAACGGATGTGAATATTGTGACTATCGAAGATCCTATCGAGTATGACATCCCATATATCAATCAGACTCAAGTTAATCCAGTCGCAGGAATCGATTTTGCGGGTGGACTGAAATCTTTCTTGAGGCAGGATCCAAACATTATGATGGTTGGTGAGATTCGCGATCCTGATACGGCAGGAATTGCTGTTCAGTCTGCTTTAACTGGCCATCTAGTGTTATCAACCATGCACACAAACGATGCGGCTACAGCCATACCAAGGCTTTTAGATATGGAGATTCCCCAGTTCTTAGTGTCTGCTGTTATGAATGCTGTTTTGGCACAAAGACTTGTTAGACAGATTCACACTGATTGTATAGAGAGCTATGAACCAGATGAGGCCACAATCACTGCTATTAGGGAGCAGCTTGAAGATGTTGGTCTGAGTCCTGATAAGATTGAGATTCCTAAAACTATGTACAGAGGAGGGGGGTGCGCAGCTGATAACTACACGGGTTATTCAAGTAGAATCGGTATTTTTGAAATTCTAGATGTTACAGATGATATAAGAAAGATTATTGTTGATCCAAATTTTGAACTCGAGCATTTAAGAGCTGCTGCGAGGGCTCAGGGGATGGTAACCATGTTTGAAGATGGACTCAGAAAGGTTGAGAGGGGGATAACAACCATAGAAGAAGTATTAAGAGTGGTAAGAGAATAAGATGCAATTTCACTATATAGCAACTGATATAAATGGAAGGATAGTTGAGGGCGATCTCAACATGGAGAGTGCGCCATCTGTGTTGGGATGGATGCGCGAGCAGAGCTTGAGACCCGTCTCTATTAAAGAGATTGAGAAGAAAAAGTTTTTTACAAAAGCTCTTGGTGAGACGATTACTATAGAGGACAAGATCTTCATGACTAAATATCTGGCTTTGATGCTTAGGGTGGGCACAGATCTTTTTAGTGCTATTGATATCTTGATTGAGGATTTCGACAAGGCTTCAGTTAGATCAATTCTTTTGGAGATGAAACAGTCTTTGAGCCAGGGGCAACCTATTGATACTGTCTTTGCGAAACATCCAAAACACTTCTCACCAGTTTTTGTAAGTTTGATTAGAGCTGGCCAGAGATCGGGAAATCTGGAGGCAATTTTTGAGAGATTGAGTAATGATTTGGAAAAGGAAAAAGAGATTCAAGGGAAGGTTAAAGCTGCCTTTATATATCCAATGATTCTTGTGGGTCTTTCCCTATCAGTTCTGTTTTTAATGGTTACTTTTGCTCTACCAAGAATAGCAGAGACTTTTATGGGCGGCGGGGTTGAGCCTCCTGCTTTCTCTAGAGCGGTGTTTTCAATGGGTCTGTTCTTTAGAGAGTATTCTCTGGTTCTTTTACCAACTTTTGTGCTGAGCATAATCGGATTTTGGTTCTTCTTTTCGAGAACAGTAGCTGGAAAAAGAGTTGGGTCTAGAATTAGTCACAGGATACCTGTTGTTAATGGAATTTTATTGAAGATGGCACTGGAAAGGTTTGCTACAACTTTTTCATCTCTTCTAAGGAGTGGAACGCCTATTTTAGACTCGCTTGAGATTACAGCTGATGCTGTCGGATTTGATAAAATGAAACTCGCCCTAACAAGGATATCTAGAGAAAGAGTTTCGAAAGGTGTCACAATCGGAGAGGCCTTTAGACAAGAGCCTATATTCCCAAAGACAGTTGCTAACCTTATCGCAATTTCTGAGAAAACTGGACACATGGAAGATGTTCTAGAGACTCTAGCTGCCTTTTATAATTCAGAGATCGATTCCAATATTAAGATTTTGGTTTCTTTCCTTGAACCAGTTCTGCTTTTATTGATTGGACTGGCTGTTGGAGGAATTGCTTTGGCTATCATTATCCCTGTTTATCAGTTGGTCGGCCAAATTTAATAAAGCATGAGAGATCAAAAAGGTTTTACTTTAGCAGAGCTTCTAATCTCATTGGGAATTATTAGCATTATCTCAACGATTGGGATTTCTAACTATGTTGGATATAGGAATCAGAATAAGGTAAGAGGCGCTGTTGATCAGATTGTTGCTAACTTAAGAGAGGTCTCTGAAAGATCTAAGTCACAACAAGATGGAGAGAAGTGGGGTCTCCATTTTGTTAATCCAGACGGTTATAGCAATGACTATTTCGAAATTTTTAAAGGAGATACATATGCTAGTAGTACCGTCGTTTCTACAAACTATTTAGATAAAACTGTTAGCTTCACAGATCCATACGCCAGTTCGACAAAAGATATTATATTTTCAAAGATAACTGGGAGTCCAGAAAGCAACGGATCCATAGTTGTTGATTTCCAAAGATACACAGGGATTATTTTTGTGAAAGATTTAGGAAGGATTACGTCGACTATAGAAGAGGATCTTGTTGGTTATTGGAATTTAGATTCTGGCTCTGGGACTATTGCTTACGACAGAGCTAATGAAGCGGGGAATGGTTCTCTTTCTGGGGGACCTTCCTGGGGTGTAGGCAAGAACAATAATGCTTTGGACTTTACTGGATCAACGCAGACAGTTACTGGTGATAGCCCAACATTCGTAGAGAAATTATCAGTTATGGCTTGGGTTAATCCAACCGAGTATCCTACAGAGAGATCCACTGTAGTATTGGGGAATATGTATTATATGAACATTCATTCAGATGGCTCTAGCCAGGCATATTGGTATGGGACATCTTCTCCTGGGTATCACTCAAGTGGTGCCTCTACTGTGCCTCTTAATGAATGGACTCATATAGCCAATGTTTGGGATGGGACTAATGTAGTGCTTTACGTTAACGGTGTTGCGCGTAACACAGTACCCGTTACGGGTGACGGTACGGAGCCAGGCGCAAATACTTTTAGGATAGGAGCAGAGAATGCTTCCCGGCAATTCATGGGCAAAATAGATGATGTGAGAATATATGATAGGGCATTGAGTGTCACAGAGGTTCAAGCAATATATAATTCTACTAAGTGATTAATCTCAAGGATCAAAAGGGGCAATCTTTGTTTGAGATAGTAATGGCCGTTACTATAGCCGGTCTTTTGATAGGAGGAGTAACTACCGGGGTGGTTGTTTCTCTGCGAAGCAACTCTAACAACATATCCTCTCAGATAGGATACTCCTTGGCTCTTGAGACGTTGGATAAGGTCAAGTCTTATGCAGATTCTGACTGGGCTGGCCTTTATGATCTCAGTGATAAGACGGCTAGCGGAGAATATTATTTAGTGCTTGATTCTGGAACATTTACCATCCTCAGTGGAGAAGAGTCTATATTGGGCGAAGATATAAAGAGCGGTTTGGTTGGTCACTGGAAAATGGACGAGACAGCTACCTCAACAGCATATGATTATTCAGGCAGTGGAAATCACGGATCAGGATTGGGTGGAGTCTCCTATAATGCTAGTTGTCAGATTGGGGGATGTTTCACCTTCGATGGAAGTTCTGGTAGGGTCGAGATTGCAAATGATAGCACCTTGGCTATTGATGGAGCGCTCTCTATATCCTTATGGTTTTATCCAACTAATTTGAGTTTAGGGAGGCAGGGGTTAGTTTATAAACAATATAACAATGAGTATGAAATTATTATGGAAAGTAGTGGATCAATTTCTTTTTATCATGGAGACGGTACCTTCGAAGAGATTCTAGAGCCAGGCTCTAACTATATAACAGAGAATACTTGGAACCATCTTGTTGTAACTAGGGATACTTCAGTGGGAAAGATATATTTTTATGTAAATGGGGATCTTCTAGGCTCAGATGATTACTCAGATGTGCCTTTGGCAGGCTCCGACAAGATTGTTATAGGAAGAAGGGATGGGACAAGTTACTACTTTGCGGGGAGCATTGATGACGTGAGGATATATAATAGAGCTTTGAGTGAGGGTGAGGTTGATAGGATCAAGAATTCTAGGGTCTATGCAGTCCACTTCTCCATGGAAAATGTTGATAGAGATTCTAGTGGGGCTGTTGTCACTAGCGAAGGAACAGAGGACCCATCTACCCAGAAAGTCACAGCTTATGTCTCTTGGAACATCTTAGGAGATACAAAAGAGATTAGTGTAGTTGATTACATCACTAGAACCAGGAATAACGTTACTGTTTTCACTGACTGGAGTGGGAGTAGTGGAGTGACTGGCCCAATCACAGCTCCAAATAACAATTATGATGAGAGCTATGGGCTTGAGCTAAATGATAATCCGGGATCAATAACGGTAGATTAAGCATGAAGAATATAAAGCTGACAACCGCATATATAATAGCCATTCTATTCTCTAGTGTGGCAATGGTCTCTGCTGTCACAAATATAGACACAACTTATTATTGGGCTTGGAACGATGTTGCTGGGTGGATAGATTTTTATAGAAGTGGAAATGGGGTTGAGGTCGGAGCAACTAGAATAAGTCAATCTGCAATTATAGACGGCGATGCAGATGGATATATTGTCTTAGACTGTGCTACTTCACCTGGGATACCTTCTAATATTTGTAGCACTAGTAACTTTTATGTAACCAAAGATGAGGATACTGGTGCTTTGGCCGGCTGGGGCTGGAATGATGATTATGGTTGGATAAGTTTTTGTGGAAATACATCACAGAGCTCCACCCTAAGCGGAAGTGATTGGGTCTGTCCAGGTACCCCAACATATCAAGTAACAATAGATCCAACTACAGGTGAGTTTAGTGGCTGGGCGTGGAATGATTTTCTCGGTTGGATCAGCTTTAACTGTGATAATGATAGTAGTTGCGCAACTGTCGAGTATTATGTTCTCCAAGATGTAGATGTAGTAGTCCCTGAGGCCACTCCTGCTTGCGGAGATTACTATTTGGATTCAGCCGTTTTTGATACTGGATATAGTGGAGGAGTAACCATTAACTCTATTATGTGGAGAGGAGACCAAGAGACGGGTTCTGATGTTAGGTTTCAAATGTCTTCACTGGCTACTGCGAGTAGCACCCCAACATTTATTGGGAGCGATGGGACCGAGTCTACCTACTATGAGCCAGGCGATCAAGGTGTACCGGTGCCGGTTCAAGGTATTTATCACAACAACAAGAGATATTTTGCTTATCGAATATGTATAACTGATAGTGGTGGCGCAAATTCGGTAGTCGAAGATGTAATCATTAACTGGTCACCATAATGAGAAAGTCTGTTTTGGACCTTTTCGCTGGTGAGAAGGGAGTCTCTGCGCTTCCTGTTATTTTGATAGTTTCAGGAATAATCATAGAGGTTTTTATTGCCGTGGTGGCGGTGTCTAATCTTTTTAGTAATTCAACGGCCAGCGCTCAGCTTTCGGTTGAAGCCTTAGAGGCTGCTGAAAGTGGGGCAGAAGATGCGATTATTAGAGTCCTTAGATTGGGAGAGTGCTCTCCTGGAGCGGTTGGATGTTATCCATTAACTTATACTTTAACTATTGGGAATAGGGAGGCTTGTGTGAATATTGTTGATGCGGTCCTTGGGGATGGTAGTATTACAGTGATATCAAGAGGAGCTGCCTTTACTAGGGTGAGAGCTATTCAGGTGGAGCTAGCAATAAGCGCAATTACTAGAAAGCTTGAGGTTCAATCTTTTGCAGAGGTTGAGGTTCCCGATACATTTGAAGAATGCAGTTAGAAACAGACAAATTATTTAAAGGTTTTTCTAGCCTTACAACCAAAGTTACTCCAAAGATTGAAGTTGCTGGTCTTCAGATTACAGACAGCTTAATTAGATACACTCTCCTTAAAGAGAATGGAGAGGGTAGAGACTTTGCTTTGAGGCCTGCTCCTGGTGTTATTGTCGGGGGCAAGGTTGCTAATAGGCTGGAGTTAACAAAGATACTCAAACAGGTTCATAAAAAGGCATCTATTAGCAAGAGAAAGCCATCGAGCATTATTTTAACAGTTGGTATTGATAGTGTTTTTATAAGACCAATGATTTTGCCTGCTGGTTCTTCAGACGCTCTTAGCGAGTCCGCGAATCTTAATTTAAGGATGCAGTCTCCGATAGATTCTAATAACGCCTATTATGATTGGCAGCAGATTGATATTAGTGCCAGGCAAGATGAACAGATTGAGATCATCGGAGCTTTTGTTGGTAAAAACATTATTGAGGATTATCTAGGGCCCATTCATGAGGCAGGATTCAATGTTGCAGCGGTTGAGTTTATAACTCTTTCTCTTATTAGGGCTGCGGTTAACGATAAGATTATTGAGCCCAATAGGCCCTATGTTGTTTTAGATCTTTCTCCCGAGGGGATTAATTTTGCCATCAGTCACAATAGCTCACTTTATTTCCATTATTTCGTTGGCTGGGATGTTTTCAGAGATCAGGATAAAACAATTTCGACAGAGAAGTTCAAGTCTGGTTTGTCTAACGAGGTTAGGAGGATAGTTAATTTCTATTCAGCCAACGTTAAAGACCAGGAGATCAGGGATATGTTGATTATTGGTACCAGTTTCGTTCCTGAAATTACAGAGACGGTTCAGAGAAGTTTTCCTGGAATTGAAATAAGGACAAGTGATCCTAATGTTCTGAATCCAGCCAGAGGCGCTGCTATTAGGGGACTGATTCCAAGATCTCAAGATTTTGATATCAGCTTAGCAAGCCTTAGCGCAATTGAGATATTCCAAAAAGATCAGTTAGCAAACTTTGTTTCTATATGGAGGAATGTGGTTTTGGCTACAATGACCTTTATTATGTTTCTTTTCTTTTCGACTGCGTTGGTCTTGCGGGGGAATTTTGTGAACGTTGGTCAAACTAGCTCATTGAATCAGGACGTCCCAAGTCCAGTTGAGATAGCATCTCTTGAGAAAAAAGCTAATGAGTTTAATAACCTAGTCAATTTAGTAACTAGTATTAGGGCTCAAAGAAATGAGCTATATCCCTTGCTTGAGGCGCTTAACACTCTAGCCGGAGACGAGATTACTATTACTAGATATAGGTTCGTGGCTAGTGCTCCTGATCTGACTCTAAATGGAACTTCTATTTCTGAAGATGCTGCAGTTGAGTTTAAAGAGAGGCTTGAGGGTCAGAAGCAGTTTAGTAATGTTAAGCTTCCGTTGAATAATATTAGAACTGAAAGTAGTGGAGGAATATCATTTAGTATCACCTTCACTGTAGATAGCCTCGATTTCGGAGAATAGTTTATCGAGAGTCTTTAGGTCGCTGGGGTTCATATTTTTCAAGACAAAGTCACTAGCTTTGCCTTTTTGTTTTCTGATACCTATTCTAAGGCGGTTAAACGTGTTGGTTTTAAGGTGATTGATTATTGACTTGATTCCGTTGTGGCCAGCATCGCCTCTGTCAAAAGATATTTTGTATTCGCCAAAAGGGATATCGCTATCGTCATGAACTACAAGCATTTTCTCGGGTTTAATTTTGAAGAACTTTAGGGCTTCTTTTATTGGAAGGCCAGATGTGTTCATGTAGGTAGTCGGTTTGACCAGTATGAGGTCTGGCGTTTTTACATACTCAAAAGTTTTATATTTTTTAAGAGACAAGCCATTTTTGCTTAGAAGATAGTCGATATATTTAAAACCTACATTGTGATATGTATCCTTGTATTTATCTCCTGGGTTACCAAGCCCGATGATTAAATTGTGTTTTGGAGAGTCTTTCTTAGGACTGTTTAAAAAAGGAATCTTGAACATCGATATCAATTTTATTAGAATACCTCCGATGAAGCAATTTTTTCTTTCCCTCCTAGAAGTATTAGAAGTGCTTCTAGTTGCACTTATTTCCATCTATCTTATTTATACTTTTATTGCGCAACCATTTATGGTTCAGGGGGCTAGCATGGAGCCAACATTCTATACAGGAGATTATCTAGTAGTTGATGAGGTGACATATCTTTTTAGAGAACCCGTAAGAGGAGAGATTGTTGTTTTTAGGAATCCCGCCAACCCAGAAGAATTTTATATAAAAAGGATAATCGGTCTTCCGGGAGAGACGGTTGATATTAGGGGAGACGAACTTCTTATTGATGGGATTGAGGTGGGTGAGGACTATCTCCCCTCTGGTGCTGGCATTAGAGGAGAGTTTAAGACCGAGCTTGATGACAACCATTACTACGTCATGGGAGACAATAGATTGAGGAGTTCTGACTCTAGAGATTGGGGCCCTTTGTCTAGAGAGGCCATAATTGGTACAGTTAGGCTGCGTTTTTGGCCACTTGGCCACATAGAACTATTTAAACTAGCTGATGCCTGATAAAAAAACTATTAAAGCAATAAAGAAAACTTCGAAGAAGAAGTTTGATCTTCAGGTCCCTAAGGGAATGAGAGATGTTTTTGCGGAAGGTGTTTTAAGAAAAGAAAAGCTGTATAAGGTTGGTAGAGACATTTTTGAGTTCTACGGCTTTGAGCAGATTGAAACCCCTATTTTAGAAAAAGAGGAACTTTTTGTTAGGAGTGTTGGTAGCGAGACAGATATTGTTCAAAAGGAGATGTATGCCATAAAGGGTGGCGGAAGCAATAAGCTTGTTCTAAGGCCAGAGATGACGGCATCTGTTATGAGGAGTTATCTGGAAAATGGAATGAGAAAACTTCCTCAACCAAGAAGGCTCTATTACAGGGGCCCAATGTTTAGGAAAGAAAGACCTCAAGCTGGCAGGTTTAGGCAGTTTGATCAGATCGGGGTAGAGATTGTTGGCGGAGAAAGTGACCCGATATATGATGCTCAGGTAATACTCATATTCTATAAGATGCTAGAGAGCTTGAAGCTCGAGAATATTGTTGTTGGGGTAAATAGCATTGGATCTGATTCGGATAGGCAGAACTACAAAAAGAAGTTGGTAGATCACTATAAGAAAAATGAGAAGAAGATCTGTCCTGATTGTAAGAGAAGACTGAAGACCAATCCTCTAAGAGTCCTCGATTGTAAGGTTAAGGAGTGCCAACCAATTAAAGATGATGCTCCTATAATCTTGGATAATCTTACCTCCGTAACTAAGGCTCACTTTAAAGAAGTTCTCGAGTATCTCGAAGAGTTAAATGTTCCATATACATTAACCCCTCATTTAGTTAGAGGTTTAGACTATTACAGCAGAACTGTGTTTGAGATATATCAGCTTGGAGAAGAGAGTGAACCAGGATTAACTTTAGTAGCTGGCGGAAGATATGATTATTTAGCAAATGTTCTTGGATCGAAAGGAGTTTCTGGAATTGGGGCCGCCATGGGGGTGGATAGGGTTATAGAGGCAGTCCTCGAGAAGGATGTCAATTTTGGTTTGCCTAGAAAGAAAGACCTAGCTTTCTTAGTTCATGTTGGTCAGCTTGCTAAGAAGAAGAGTATGGGACTCCTTGAAGAATTGAGGGGTGCTAATATAAATATTGTGAGTAATCTTGGAAAAACTTCTCTTTCGAGTCAGCTAGAGAAGGCTAATAAGGTGGGGGCTTCGATTGCTATTATCTTGGGACAGAAAGAGGTCTATGAGGATAATGTGATTTTGAGGAATATGAAGACTGGAACCCAAGAGGATGTTCCAAGGAATAAACTGATTAAACAACTGAAGAAGAGACTTAAGTAGAGATGGACTGTCTGTTTTGTAAAATAGGATCAGGAGAGATTGACTCATACAAAGTGTATGAGAATGAAGACACTTTAGCCTTTTTGGACATTAACCCATCTACACAGGGGCACACAATGGTTATTCCTAAAAAGCACATTCCTAATATCCTCGATTTACCCGATGATCTTGCTGGGCCAATCTATAATGCGGTTAAGAAAGTAGCCTTATTATTAAGTGAAACACTGGAAACGAAGCATTTTACAATTGGAAATAATAACGGTAGACTAAGTGGCCAAGAGGTAGATCATCTACATATTCACGTAATACCTAGGTATGAAGGAGATGGAGGAGGATCTATCCAAAGTGTGGTTAATTTTCCAGGGGATGAATCCTTGGAGGATATAGCTAAAGATATACAGGGAAATGGCAAATATTAATCTAAAAAAGAAAGAGGGAGAGTCTTCAAACTCACTTCTATACAGATTCAGCAAAAAGCTCGTTCAAAGCGGGATTATTAAGGAGTCTAAAAGAAGGCGCTACAAAGAAAGGAATGTTAATAAGAATAAGAGGCGCGAGTCAGCTCTGAATAGAGAGAATAAGGCTAAGGAGGTAGAAAAGGCCCGTAAGATGGGTAACTTTAGGTTCTAATGGAACTATTTAAAAAGATTAAGACAGATCAGATAGAAGCCCTGAAGGCTAAGGAGGAGTTAAAAAACTCTACCCTGAGAATGATTCTGTCTGTAATTCAGAATGAGGAGATAGAGAAAAGGAGCAAGGGAGAGGAAATAATTGATGAGGATATAGAGGCCATCTTAAGAAGAGAGGCTAAAAAGAGAAAAGAGTCTATAGAGATATATAGAGAGAATAGTAGGGAAGACCTTGCTCAAAGGGAGGAGGATGAGCTTGGAATAATAGAAGAGTATCTTCCCGAACAGATGAGCGAAGAAGAGCTTAGAAAAATTGTAGAAGAGGAATCTGAGGGGAAGGATAATTTTGGGCAGGTTATGGGTGCTGTTATGAAGAGAGCTTCTGGAAGGGCTGACTCATCACTAGTTACAAGGTTAGTTAAAGAGAGTATAGAAAATTAATGGTAGAGATTAGCTCTCTAGACAAGAGATTTGATAAATTAGTGAAACCACTTAAGAAAACCGCAAAGGCGGTTTTTAAATATCTGGATAATTTAGAAGACTCTGATTTAGTTGAGGTTTATTTAGTAAATGGAAAGAGTATGAGAAAGTTAAATAGAGAGTATAGGGGAAAAGACAAGGTAACAGATGTTATAGCTGTGGAGTATCCGGATAATTTTCCTGAGGTGGGAACAAAAAGATTGGGTGAGATATATCTCAATCCACCCGAAATCGAAAATAAGCCTTATAATATTGACTACGCGTTTGTCCATGGCTTATTACACCTCTTAGGTTTTAACCACCAAAAGAAAAGTGATAAGATAAGTATGGAAAAACTCGAAAATTCGATTATTTTATGGCTCAATCAGAAATCTTAGGCTTAGACATAGGTTCAGAAACAATTCGTGGTGTTGTTGTCGAACCTGTTGGAGATGGAAAAGTTAAAATACTCCATTCATTTTCAAAAAAGAGTAAGGGGATAAGAAAAGGGGTTGTGGTTGATATGGAGGGTGCAGTCTCTTCTATCAATGCAATCTTTGACGATATAGAGAAAGTTTCTAAAGGAGCTCTTAAGAATATTTATTTTAATGTTGGTGGGGTTGATGCAAGAGTCCATGTCTCGAGGGGAACAACTGCTGTTTCAAGAGCTAGTTCTGAGATCCACAAGGATGATGTTGATAGGGTTATAGAAAACTCTCGAGCTATTAGTCTTCCTTCAAACAGGAGCATCCTTCACACCCTTCATCGAGAGTTCATTGTAGATGGAGTGGGAGACATTCAAGATCCATTAGGTATGGTTGGAACGAGGCTTGAGGTCATCTCTCTTCTGATCGATGCCTTTCAGCCGACTATAAAGAATCTATCTAAATGTATTGATATTGCTGGCGGAAGTGTTTCTGGAATAATCTTTTCTCCACTTTCTTCTTCTAAGTCCGTGTTAACAGACAATCAAAAGGAGTTGGGGGTTGTTTTAATAGATATGGGTGCCGGCTCTACGGGAATATCGGTTTATGAAGAAAATAAACTTTTGCACACAAAAGTCTTTAGGATCGGTGCAGGAAACATAACTAATGATCTAGCCCTAGCCCTACGAGTACCTGTAGATATCGCTGAGAAGATCAAGCTCCATTATGGATATGCAGTCTCATCAGAGGTCCCAGGGAAAGAAAAAGTGGATTTGAGTAAAATTGACCCTGAGCTTAAGGGTAAGCCATCGAAGAAATTTATTGCCGAAGTTATAGAGGCTCGCATTGCAGAGATCTGCGAGATAGTTAATAAGGAGCTCAGGTCTTTAGAAAAGGAAAGAGCTTTACCGGGAGGGGTTGTTGTGGTTGGTGGAGGTGCTAAGATGCCGGGCATAGCTGATTTGATTCAGGCAGAGCTTAGGCTGACCACTCAGATAGGCGTTGCCGATCCAACACTCTTTCGAGCAGGCAATCAGGGAGTTAAAGAGCTTCTTGAGTCACCGGAATATACATGTGTTCTGGGTCTACCTCTATGGAGTGACGAAGTCTTTAAAAAGAAGAGGGTATCAGGTAATAGTCTGGTCAAAATGGTTAAAAATTTGTTACCCTAATGGACACCTATATTTATGGCAAAGAAATCAATAAAAAAGGAAAAGAAGCCAAGTAAAACAAAAGCTCCTAAAAAGGATCTCAAGAAGGTTGCTCTAAAAAAGAGTAAGAAGACTACCAGTAAGAAGAGCGCAAAGACTCCTACTCTTAAAAGAGTAAAAGAGGTTGTTAAACCCCCTACACCAAAGAAAGTTGTCTCCAAGATTGCTAAAAAGAAAATCAGCATCAAGGAAGCTGCTCCTAAGAAGAAGGACGCAGTTAAAAAGATTGCTAAGAAGAAAGTAGTATCTAAATCAGCAAACGCTCCAAAGAGAAAGAAGAAGGGTCAGCCTAGAACAAGTAAGGGTAAATCTGTAGTAAGGATAAAGGTTATTGGAGTTGGAGGAGGAGGAGGAAATGCCTTAACTAGGATGAGTAAAGATCCACTAAGAGGGGTAGAGTTTATTGCTGTAAATACGGATGTTCAGGATTTAGAAAGCTGCGGAGCCAGAAAGAAGATCCATATAGGAAAATTGATAACTAGGGGGATGGGGGCTGGAATGAACCCAGAGCTCGGTCAGCAGTCTGCTGAGGAGAGCAGGGATGACATAGAAAATGCTATTAAGGATGCGGACATGCTTTTTATAACAGCTGGTATGGGGGGAGGTACTGGAACGGGAGCCGCCCCAGTAATAGCTGAGATAGCTAGAGATATGGGAATTTTGACTGTAGCCGTTGTCACAAAGCCATTTACTTTTGAGGGTAGCGCTAGGATGAAGATTGCTGAAGATGGTCTTATGAGATTGAGGGATAAAGTAGATACACTTCTTGTTATCCCAAACGACAAGATATTTAACATAATCGACGATGAGACACCTGTGCTTAAGGCTTTCGATAAAATAGATGAAGTTCTGAAAAACTCTGTAACTAACATAGCTGAAGGAATCGCTTCTTCTGGATTAGTGAATGTTGACTTCGCTGATGTTTCAGCCGTCATGAAGGATGCTGGAATGGCTGTTGTTGGAGTCGGAGTTGCTAAGGGAAAAGATAGGGCGGTAAAGGCAGTTAATGATGCGGTCAACTCTCCGCTGCTTGAGATCTCTGTTGATGGGGCAAGGGGAGTACTCTTTATAGTCTCAGGAGGCAGAGATATGAGGATGAGTGAAATCAACGAGGTCGCTAGGATGATAACAGAGACCGTTGATGTAGCAGCCAAGATAATCTTTGGAGCATATTATGACAGGAAGCTCAACAAGAACGAGCTTAAGGTAACTGTTATAGCAACCGGATTTAATAACTCTCAACTTGGAAGTAGGGATAGAGATGGTTTCGGCCTGTTCACATTAGCTGAAGATAGAATGGATAGCATGCCGGAGATAGATGATACAGTTGTGGAGGTTGGTTCCTCCGAAGAGGATAGGGAGGATAAAAAAAGAGATTCAAAGACTAAGAAAAAGAGCGAAGTGAAAGAAGTGACAGAGGGGGAGGAAGAAGATGTTTGGGAGATCCCAGCTTTTCTAAGGA
The DNA here is from genome assembly GCA_002773755.1 of Candidatus Colwellbacteria bacterium CG10_big_fil_rev_8_21_14_0_10_41_28. Lineage (GTDB taxonomy): Bacteria > Patescibacteriota > Minisyncoccia > UBA6257 > Colwellbacteraceae > 1-14-0-10-41-28. Next base: position 790 of record PFAG01000018.1, on the reverse strand, counting down.
AAAGAAAGAGGCGATAAGAGACAGGACAAAAGTTTTTAGATTGAGGCCCAGTGCGGCCTCTTTCTTTTTATCCACAGAAAAAGTTTGTTCGCTGAGTTGCACCGAGTAGAATATACATACAAAAGAAATAAAATTTAACTTATAGGGTCATGACAAAGAAACAGCGAGAAGCAATAAACAAATCATATTCTGATAATGCTTTGAAGATGATGAAGAAGCGTTATCTATCAGTCGACGAAAAGGGGAAGCAAGAGACTCCGGCAGACATGATCTCCAGAGTCGCTAAAGCTATCGCTGCTGTTGAGAAGGACTACACAAATGATGCTAGTAAGATAAGGAAACACGAGAAGGAGTTTTTCGATGTTATGGCCAACAAAGAGTTCACTCCTGCGGGAAGAACTATGACCAACGCAGGCTCTGATACTAAATTGGTTGCTAATTGTATTGTTATGCCCGTTCCAGATTCGATGGAGGGGATTTTTCAAACTTTGAAAGAGGCTGCTTTATTACAGCAAGCTGGGGCAGGGTTGGGGTTTGCCTTGGATAAACTAAGGCCAACGATGGCTGTAACAAAGACTTCAAAGGGGGTGTCCTCTGGACCAGTCTCTTTTTTGAAGGTTTACGATGCTGCTTTTGGAACAATTAAACAGCAGGGTCGTCACGGAGCTAATATGGGGATGATTGGAGTAGAACACCCAGATTTCTTGGATTTCATCAGCTCAAAGATGGAGGAGGGTCAGATCGCCAACTTTAATATCTCAGTCAAGCTTTCAGACAGGTTTATGAAAAA
>PFAG01000011.1:19145-27149 GCA_002773755.1 Candidatus Colwellbacteria bacterium CG10_big_fil_rev_8_21_14_0_10_41_28 | reverse complement strand
GGGACACGGTAATAGTTTCCAGGGCCGGAGACGTAATTCCTCAGATAACAGAGGTATTACCCAATCTGAGAGATGGCAGCGAGAAGACCTTCCAAATACCCCAAAAATGCCCCATAGACGGCTCTGAAATAAAAATTGAGGGAGCAATATATAGATGCTCAAATCCTAAGTGTGGGGCCAGATTAAGAGAGAACCTAGATCATTTCGTTTCTAGGTCAGCATTTAACATAGTGGGTCTTGGCCAGAAGGCCATAGACCGGTTTATAGAGGACAGGCTAATAGTAGATCAGGCTGATATCTTTAGACTATCAAAGGATGAGGTTTCAGAACTTGATGGTTTTGGAGAAAAGTCTGCAATTAAACTAATCTCCGAGATAAAGGATAGGAAGGAGATAACTCTACCAAGATTTATATATAGCTTGGGCATCTTACATATTGGATCAGAAACCTCTTTTCTCTTAGCAAAAGAGATCCAAAGATGTGGGGCTAGGGTAAACAAACCAACTGATCTTATAGAAATACTGGGCTCATGGAGCGAGGAAGGGTTAACTCAGATTAGAGACATAGGCCCTAGGGTAGCAGAGAGTATCATGGATTGGTTTAGTAAAGATTCTCACAAGAAGCTTCTAAAGGAGCTAGATGATGTTGGAATATCTATAACCCAAGAGAACCTTAGAGTATCAAACAAGCTATCCGGGAAGACATTTGTGGTAACAGGATCTCTAGAGACTCTTTCTAGAGAAGAGGTCCATGAAAAGATAAGAAATATGGGAGGAGACACATCCTCTACAGTCAGTAAAAGTACAGACTATCTAATCACTGGAGAGGGAGGGGGGTCAAAACTTAATAAGGCTACCGAGCTAGGGGTTGAGATAATAGACGAAAAGGAATTTTTGAAAATGCTTCAATAAAGCGTAAACTTTAAACGTGGAATTCGATATTAAAAAATATGCCAACTTGGCAAGGATAAATCTTACTAAAGAGGAAGAAGAAAGATTCCAGCAAGACCTAGAAGAGCTTCTAGGCCATGTTGATGAGCTTAAGAAAGTTAATGTTTCTTCAGTAGAGCCAATGACCGGGGGAACGAACCTCAAAAATGCTCTTAAGGATGATTCTCCAGAAAGAGACGAGTTATTTAACACACAGTTTCCATCAGTCCAGAATGGTTATTTGAAAGTTCCCAAAATATTAGACAAAGATAAGGATGAAATATCTTAAGAAGCAAAAATCTCTTAGTGAAATATCAGATAGTCTTAAGAGAGGCACCCTTAAGGTATCTGAACTTACCAAAGAGCATTTAAATAGAATAGAGGAGATCGATGAACAAATAGGAGCCTTTCTTAATGTAGATAAGAACGGGGCCTTGGCATATGCAGATCAGCTCGACAAAGAAATAGAATCAGGTTTAGAAGTAGGTCCACTTACAGGAGCTCAAGTTTCTTTAAAAGACGCCATTCTTTTAAGGGGACTGCCATCCACTGCTGGGTCAAAAATTCTTAGAGATTATGTTGCGAGCTATGATGCAACTGTCTCAGAGAGACTTAAAGAGCAAAAGGTGGTTTTCTTGGGCAAAAACAATATGGACGAATTTGCTATGGGTAGCTCAAATGAAAATTCTGCCTATAAACTAGTAAAAAACCCACATGATATAGAAAGAATTCCAGGTGGTTCCTCTGGTGGATCTGCGGCAGCCGTTGCCTCGGGTATGGTAACTTTTGCTCTGGGATCAGACACGGGAGGTTCAATTAGACAACCCGCAGCAATGTGTGGAGTTGTTGGGTTAAAGACAACATACGGATCAGTTCCAAGATATGGACTAATGGCAATGGCTTCTTCTTTAGATCAGATTGGGCCAATAACCACTTCAGTTAAGGACGCTGCTTTAGTATTTAGGGCGATAGCTGGCCACACCGATAAGGACGGCACATCTTACCCAAACTTAGGATATTCAGAAGATATCTCTATTTTGAACGAGGAAAAGACAAAAAAACTCAAAATAGGCGTACCTAAAGAATATTTCGGAGAAGGAATATCCGATGAGATAAAAGAGTCCGTTAATACGGTTATAGATTTTTATAGAAAGGAAGGTTTTGAGATTAAAGAGGTCAGTCTCCCTAGCACAAAGTATGCCCTACCAGTTTATTACATAGTTATGCCAGCGGAAGCTAGCACAAACCTTGCTAGATACGATGGGCTGAGATATGGGACAAGAGGAGGTGAAGAAGATGTTTTAGTTACCTACATGAGAAACAGGGGTGAAGGATTCGGCCCAGAAGTTAAAAGAAGAATTGCTCTTGGAACATTTGTCCTGTCAGCTGGATACTACGATGCTTATTATCTAAGAGCACAAAAAGTCAGGGCGGTTATTAGCCAGGAGTTCGAGAAAGTATTTGAGGATGTAGATGTTCTAATAACTCCAACAACCCCAACAACGGCATTTAAGATAGGGGAAAAGTCTGGAAATCCACTAGAAATGTATATGTCAGATATTCTTACTATTCCGGCTAATCTGGCTGGAATACCTGCAATAAGCATTCCAGTAAAGGGAAGAGAGGATAAGCTACCTATAGGTTTTCAAATTATGGGTAAGCACTTTAGAGAAGAAGATATTCTGAGCCTGGGGATGTATTACGAAAGATAAATCTGAGCATGAGTGATATAGAGGTATATTCTGACGGGATAGTTATATTTGATGGTAAAAAATACAAAGCCGCTATTGGTAGGAGTGGAGTTACAAACAATAAGGCAGAAGGCGATGGGGGTAGCCCAGCAGGATGTTTTCCTATTAGAAAAATCTTTTTTAGAAAAGATAAAATTTCTGTTCCCGAAACATCTTTTGTTATAGAAGCAATAGGCGATGATATGGGCTGGTCTGATGATCCCGAAAGAGAGGAATATAACACCTTGATAAAGCTTCCCTATGAGGGCAGTCACGAAAAACTTTGGAGGGAAGATGATTTATATGACCTAATTGTTGTCTTGGGCTATAACGACGATCCTCCCATTTCTGGGAAAGGAAGCGCTATATTCATGCATGTTGCCAGGCCGGTGTACACACCAACAGAGGGTTGCGTTGCCTTGTCTTTAGAAAACCTTAAGGAAATATTAGAAAAAGCTGGTAGGGATACCAGAGTTTGTATAAGAGAATAGTTGCGCGGGTGACCGGACTCGAACCGGCGACCTTCTGCGTGACAGGCAGACGCTCTAACCAACTGAGCTACACCCGCAACAAAAAAAGTATACTAACCCTTTAAACTTTTGACAATCCTGATTTATTTATCAAGACTCGGATGCCAATATATTCCCTCAATTTTTTCAGGAGTATAGTGGCGCCTCTTGGGAACTCCAGAATCAGGGTCATTATTAATAGCCATATCTTCACCTACATAAAAACCAACATGCTCGTTTTCAGAGCCATTTCTCTTTGTTCTTTCCCAATGGATGATAGCTCCTAGTTTAGGTTCGCTTATCTTATACCAACCAGACTCTTCCATGTCTCTTAGAAGGCCGGCTACACCCACATGCCTTGTTTCTATAAGTCCGTATTCAGCAAACCAGAGTAAAATACTGGAAACATACGATGCGCATGAAAATTGACCCTTGTTGGTTAGATCTTTTTTGACCCCATCAACTTCACCCCAAGTTGTCTGAAATATCTCTGAGCCAACAGACTTTTCAATTACCTCTATATATGTGTCGAATAATAAAAATTTTACTTTCATAGTGCCGACGGCAGGAATCGAACCTGCGACCTGCGGTTTATGAGTCCGCCGCTCTAACCAACTGAGCTACGCCGGCCTGTTGAAGTAATAGTATACGAAATAATTAGGTCACTGCAATTAATCATTAATCAGTTTTGATATTCCCAAAGATGTTCCATCGTATATTTCTTGTTTAATTATTGGAAAATCAAAAGTCGAAGAAAGAGATTGGATTAGATAATCAGATTGAGTAACTCCACCGTCAACAACCACTTCTTTCGGCTTAATGGGTAAATCTTTGATCATTGGAGCCACCTTCTTAATTAAAGAGTTAATTATTGGCTTTAGGCTTTTATTTTTATCCAGAGCTTCATCTACTCTAGCTCCACAACAGTCTATCTTTGATTCTATTGCATATAAAACACCATTTCCCTTGGGGACAATTGTTGTAAGGAAGTCTTTATGAATCTCAGGTCTACCTCCTATAACCTGCATAGGAAAGGTTCCAGTCCCAAAGGTTATTTTTGTCGAACCCCTTTTTATACCAGCAGCCACCATGGCAGACTGCTGATCTCCACAGACTGCCTTAATTGGCAGGGGAATTCCCAAAATACTGTTATTAAGTATCCCAAAGACAGACTTTGATGGAATAGCTTCTGGAAGTATCTCTTTGGGTATATCAAATATATCAAGAAGCTCTTTGCTCCAAGATAGCTCTTTGATATTAAAAAGAAGAGTCCTTGATGCGTTTGTGTAGTCCGTTAGGTGATTCTGGTCTCTAGTTATATTCCATATGATCCAAGAATCTACGGTTCCGAACAGAAGTCTCTGTTTTTCTAGAAGTTTTTTAGCTCCAGAAACATTTTCTAAAATCCACTTGATCTTAGTGGCTGAAAAATATGTGTCTATGGGAAGTCCAGTTTTTTCTACAACCTTAGCCTTATTTCTTCGACTGAGCCTAGAGCAGATATCTTTTGTTCTGGTGTCCTCCCAGACAATAGCCGGATATGCTGGCTTACCAGTTCTCTTATCCCAGAGGATGGTTGTCTCTCTTTGATTAGTTATTCCAAGACCACCTATTGATAGAAGGGGAATGCCACTTTCGCTCGCGACATCCTTAATCACCCTTATTGATTTAGAGAGCAGCTCTTTAGGGTCTTGTTCCACCCATCCCTTCTTGGGGAAAGATTTATTTAACTTAATATACTTTTTTAAAACTAAACTGTTTTTGCCATCAAAAATCGAAGCCTTAATTCCAGTAGTCCCCACATCAAGCACTAAGGAATAGTTTGATGTCATTTAGCTAGATATTTCTCTATCTCTCTAAGGGGATTTCTTCTCTTCTCGACAATCTTGTATATAGTCTCCGCCAGGGGAGGGAGGTTGTTGAGACCAATTCTTTTAATCAGATAAGGTATTGAGGCAGAGCCCTCACTTACCAAAGTTACTTTTCCTCTCGAGGTAACCAGTTTCTTGCCAAGAGTTCTATTGGTTGAATAGTCACTGTTGCCGGTTGCTTCGAGATCACCCAGTCCAGCAAGAGAGTAGGCTGTTTTTGGCCTCCCTCCAAGTTTTTTTATCAAAATCTCCATTTCCATAACAGACTCTTTGAATATCACGCCCTTAACGTTATCTCCTAGATTAAGGGCATCAATAACGCCAACGGAGATAGCATATATATTCTTTAGGATTCCCGCAGCGGCGACACCCTGAATGTCGGTAGAATGCTCTAGTGTCAGATTAGTTCTTTTGAATAATGGATTGATTATGCCAAAGACCCTTCCATTAGCACCAAGAGATGCTTTGGTTTGAATATCTTTTTTCATCTCTTCTGCGAGCATCGGACCACCCAAAATACCGATTCTATTTTTACCAAATATTTTTATAAGGATTTCACTACTTAATCTATTCCTATTCCCACTAATACCCTTGGTTAGAGAAACGACAATAGTTTCTTTTGAAATCTTTTTCTTAACCCTCTTAGCAACCTCCCCTATAACCGTTGAGGGGATAGCTAGGAAGACAAAATTAGCCTCTTCGAGTAGATCATCCAGATCCTTTTTTGTCGTAGATTTTCTAGGATTAATATCCCAAACGTGCGGAGTTACCCTCTTGTTGGTTAAGAGAAGGTTATATAAGGCATTTCCTATCTCACCACCACCAATTATTAGAACCTCAGATGTCATCATTAATATTCTATCAGATTTGTTATAATCATCTTAACAATAAATACTAAAATGGCAGATAAAAAGGTAAAAGTATTTCTGACTGTTGCAATTATCGCTATTTTAGTCGGCATCGTTTTTATCACTCTTAACTCAGCAAAGCAGGTTCGTGAGACAACTGATGCTCAAAGAAGTTCTGACGTTAACGCAATACTGGACGCTGTTTGGCAGTATACTATTGATAATAGTGGCACTTTTCCATCAGGGATATCGAGTAGTAGTTATAAGGTTCTTGGGATAAATGGCAGTGCTTGTAATAGTACTTGCACAGCTCAGATAACCGATCCGGCGTGCCTAGACCTAAGTGCGGAATTAGTCCCGGAATATCTTGTTGCTATGCCATATGATCCAACTAGTGGAAATAGTGGAAATACTGATTACTACATCGGGAAGACTGGTAATAGAATCACAGTAGGTTCATGCGATTTAGAGCAAGAAACAAGCATAGAGGTGCAACGATAGAATTAAATGAATCTTATAAAGAATTTTCTAGAAAAGACGAGAGTACAGTTCATTAATTGAATAAACATGATTAAGAAAACAATAATTTCTCTGCTAACTGTTATCTTATTTATAACTCCCGCCTTAGCTCAGACATATAATGCCGGCTTCATAACCGGTATTTGGCTTTCTAAGACCCCTATTTTTGTTGGCCAGACGGTTAGGATATATACTGCTGTCCAGAATCATTCTGGTTTCGATATAGACGGGTCAGTTAAGTTTGTTATAGACGGCGAAGATATTGATGCTAGGGGGGTGTCAGCAGTTAATGATCGGATAATCGAAGTGTGGACAGATCATATTTTCGATTATGGAAACCATACTATAGAAGCAAGATTCATAGACCCCAGCATAGATAGTGGCTCCACCGTTAGCCTTAATAATGACTTAATAAACTTAAAAATATTCGTTGATACAGATACGGATGGAGATGAGATAGGAGATGTTACGGACGAGGATGACGACAATGATGGAGTATCAGATGAAGACGAATTAGCCAGGGGAACAAATCCATTAATTGCCGAGAGCGAAGAAGAGGATGGCACTGGTCTGTTCACAGGAGAAGATATTGCCTCAAACATAGAAGAAGCAACGAAATTTATTGAAGAGAACGTAGCTCCAGCAATTGGGTCTGTTATAGAAAGGGTTGATCCCGATGGGACTATTACCAATAGAGCTATTTCTCTGATAGATCAAGAAAAGCAGAACCTTTTTGATATTGCCCTTGAAAGGGGAACCGGACTAAGTCCTCAAGAGAGATTTAGGATTTTCCTCTTGGATGTAGGGGCCTTTATTGTAAATAATTGGCTTTGGTTTGTATTGGGAATATTCGCTATCTATATTCTAAAAAGGTTAGCTAGGAAAAGAGACTAATCTTTTATGGGTGATCGTTTTATTTTCACCCCAAGCTCTTCTTCATAAAGAGATGTTAGCTTTTTAATAATCTCAGACGGATCTCCGTCAATTGAGATAACCTTTCCATCTTTATTTATCTTAAGATCTTCAACCCTGTTAGCTATCTCCATTGCCTTCTCTCCAATCTCTTCTTTTGCCTGCGAAACCATCTCATCAATAATTTCATAAAATAGCCTTAACCTATGACTAACATTGGCATATCTATTTTTCTTGGATGACCCACCTTGTTTCTTAAAGAGTATATAAAGAAGAGAGAAGAATAGAATAAGAAATAGACCAATATATAGTGAGTACTCCTTAAACTCTCCAATGAAAAGTCCAAAGATCTTTCTTTCCACATCAATTGATATAGATGCATGGGCAGGAGCTACTTGATCAGGATAATACGCAGATGCCCTAATTGTGTACTGCCCAGATTTTGTTTGAAAAGGAATTTGAATAACTTTTGAGAAAGTGGCACTTGTTTCAACAGCCACCGTCTCATTTTCAGATATAACAGCATTCCCATTAGCATCTGTCATTTGATAGAAGATTTGAACATCAGCCCTCTCATAAGTACCAAAGTTAGTAAGCTTAACCGTAATGGGGACAAGCTCGCCAGGGGCTATTCTCGTTATGAATGTAGACCCTGTTATCTGTGGTATGCCTTGAGCATTAACGGG
>PFAG01000011.1:0-19124 GCA_002773755.1 Candidatus Colwellbacteria bacterium CG10_big_fil_rev_8_21_14_0_10_41_28 | reverse complement strand
ATTACAAGCAAAGTTTTGGTAGATACTTTCATTAAAATTATTATACCATCCATAAATGAGAGCGCCCTCGTCGAGTGGTAAGGGCATATACTCCTCTGGTTAGGAGACCTAGCTGAGATGGGGGAGAAATAGAATCGACGATTTTAGATATTCACAATAGTTGACTTTCTGGCTGTAAGCGATCTACTGCTTATCAGTAGAAGTCCCCTGTGCTTGCTTCGGCAGTGTGCAGGGTTCTTTTTTTATTGGATAACTTGATTATGAGAAATCGGACAGAGGACCTTAACGGAAGAAGATATCAGGCAATTCATAAGAAGGAAGTTGATATAAAGCTTTGTTGTGGAAGTAGGGCGTGATTGGAACCAGATAATGATATTCATAAACGAGCAGACCCCCATCACGTGACGGGGGTCGTTGCTCTCTGACTATCGATTGTGGGTTGTTACCAGTCTGGGCGAGCGCGGACGAGAAGGGGCCTTGTGGCCATCTCCTTGCCGCACTCCTCGGGTGTGAGGGAGCCTTCGTCCGTGAAGCAACACCAGGATTCAGAACCCTGGCCTCCATGCCTCAGGGCATCGAGTTTGGTGAACCACAGACGCTGGTTGTTGCCCCCGTGGACGGGCAATCGCATCCTTCGCGACTCGGAGCGCTCTGCTCCATCCCGCTTCAGGGAAACGGAGAGGTCATCCCCGTTGCTTCTGACGCCATTGATGATGCCCTGTGCGACCAGGCTCCCTTTCTCATCGAAGACGAGTATGCGAAGCCCGCTAGCACCACGGATGAAGATCTGGAGATCATTCATCCCTCTCGGAGAGTCGAACGTGCGCATCTTGAGGGTTTTTACCCGTGTGGTCATGCCTTCCTTTCTGTAGGCGAACAGTTCTCGAGTATTTCAAAAACTCTTCGCCTACAGAAAAATCAGAGAGTAATAAAGATATGCAAAAGAACGTATCTCTTGGATAACACAACACTACTTAGTAGTCAAGTTGTTGCGGGGGTAAGGTCCGGATGGAACCAAATAGTGGTATTCATAAACGAACTCGCCCCGATTTAGGTCGGGGCGGGCTCTCCGGTTATCGATTGATGGATAGTTGCTTTATGCAACCTGTTCCTCGGTCTTGGTGTGGACCAGCCACGCTGCCCGAGCCACGCCGTTGGGCTCCTTGCCCTTGTGCCGCTTGCGGTCCACCCGTCCGGACCGGTTGCACGAGCACTGCCACGTCACGTGGAACGGGTAGACACGAAAGGTGCCAGCGTGACCGTTGTTGGTGTCGCCCATCATAGACTATTCCTCCTTGCTTGTGGGGCGAACAGCCCTCGAGTGACTCAAGAACTCTTCGCCCCACAGCAAATAACCAGAGAGTAATAAAGATATACAAAAGAACGTATCTCTTGAATAGCACAACACTACTTAGTAGTCAAGTTGTTGCGGGGGTAGGAATCGAACCCACTACCTCGAGGTTATGAGCCTCGCGTGCAACCATTACACTTCCCCGCGTCGCTTAGCTTAAACAATTCTAAATATGTAGCGTCGTATTGTCAAAAGAGTCTTTAGCGAACCTCTCCACCAAAAACAGAGTTAGTTTTTTCCTCAACCTCTTTGTGGAGCTCATCAACCTCTTCATTTGTTAGTGTCCTATCCACACTACGGTAAGTAATTCTATAGGTGTAGCTCATCTTATCTGTCCCAAATTTTTCATCATCCTCGTACTTATCAATCAGCTCAACCTCTTCAACTAAGTCATCAGCAATATCCCTTACAAGATCAAAATAATCATTAGGGACAAATCTCTTATCTACAATAAAAGATATATCTCTTAGGGCAGGGGGGTATTTACTAACCTCTTCGTAAGTATTCCCCAGTATTAATTGCTTCTGTACTCTTTCGTCGTTTGACCAGAGTAGTCGAATGTCGGGTAGCTTCATGCTTGCTATGGCAAGGCGTTCCAGACCAAAGCCATATGCCCATCCATTGTATCCAGTAAGCCCCATATTCTTTAGTACGGACTTCTTGGGCATACCACCACCGAGAAGCTCCACCCACTCACCATCTACTTGAATCTCAACTTCTAAAGAGGGATCAGTATATGGAAAGACGTCTTCATTAAAGCGATAGATAACATCTTCTCCGAAGACACTCTTAACAATTTCAGAAAGAACCTCCTTTAGGTCATCTAGGGTAAGGGTTTTTTCTTCGTCTGGCACTAGATACCAACCACCCATCTGGTGAAAGACATTCATGTGGCGTCGATCAACCTCATCCTTTCGATATACTTTCCCATAACAAAGAGTTCCTAAACTTTCTTTATTCTCAATACGCTCTTTGATCTCTGGAAGATTGAGGTAGTAGTACCAGAAGACGGTGTCGTGCGTCCTTAGAATATTTTCCTCATCTACATAATAGGTATCAGACTTGCTCCTAGCTGGGTGATCTGCCTCAAAGTTGAAGAGGTCAAAGCTGATGCTAGCAGGAACGATCTCTGGGATATCGATAATATCAAAATCTTTTTGTAAGGGAACATTTTTAACCCTCTCAACCATGTCATAGAGGGGACTTCCTTTCGTGCGAGATAGGTCTGGCATCCCAAGGTACCCCTTGATTCTTTGCGCCTCTGTGTCAGTGCGCTTTTCAAGTTCTTCTATTAGTTTTTCCTCTTCATCTCGTGGAATTTCAATATTCATAGTGTTTCCAGTGTAGCGGAACAAGCATGCGTCTTTCAAGTCCATATGGGGACAGTGCTGCTTATCCTCTCGATGCGCGGATAAGCCTTATTTTTAGCTTAAATACTATATAAAATAGACCTAGATTCACTTGTTAAAGGGGCTATCCTGGGGTATAATTCATGTACCTAAGAGAGAGGTCTCTTTTTTTGTTATGGCAGATAAGAAGACAGATAATAACCAATATTCAGCTAAGGATATTCAAGTACTTGAGGGTCTTGATCCTGTAAGGAAAAGGCCTGGTATGTATATCGGTTCAACCGGTTCAATCGGGCTACACCATCTTCTATGGGAGGTTTTTGACAACTCAATCGACGAGGCCATGGCGGGCTATGCAAATACCATTGAGATAAGACTCTTTAGTGACGGAAGTGCCAGCGTAAAGGATAACGGTAGGGGAATCCCAGTAGATATGCATGCGGGTACCAAAAAGAGTGCCCTAGAAACTGTTATGACAACCCTGCATGCTGGAGGAAAGTTTGATAGCGGTGCATATAAAGTATCTGGTGGTCTCCATGGAGTTGGTGTTTCAGTTGTTAATGCTCTATCTAAAACAGTTAAGGCAGAGGTTTTTAAAGACGGAGATTTATATCTTCAGGAATATAGTTCTGGAGTTCCTAAAGCCAAGGTAAAAAAGATTGGTAAGACCAAGGAGCCAAATGGAACCAAGATAACCTTTTTGCCAGACGACAAAATATTTTCAGAAACAGAGTTCAACAGAAAACAGATTTTGGAACGCTTCAGACAGCGTGCCTATTTAACAAAAGGGATCAGAATTTTCTTTATAGATGAGAGAGAAGAGAAACCATTTTATTATAGCTTCCAGTTTGATGGAGGGCTTAAGTCATTTGTCCAATACCTTAACGAGGGAGGGCCAAAACCAGTTCATGGAACCATCTTCTATGTTCATAAAGAACAAGAAGAGGATGGGGTTGATGTTGAGGTTGCCCTAAACTATACCGATGGAATTGAGACAACTGAACTCAGCTTTGCTAATGGAATCAACACAATAGACGGAGGAATGCACCTAACTGGATTTAGGTCAGCTCTTACCAAAGTGGTTAATGATTATGCAAAGACCAACAACTTACTTAAAAAAGATCAGGCCAACTTCACGGGGGATGATGTTAGGGAGGGATTAACATCAGTTATTTCTGTAAAAATCAAAGACCCTCAATTTGAGGGCCAGACTAAAGGAAAGCTTGGAAATACAGAAGCTAGAACGGCTGTTGAATCAATTGTTGGCCAGGCCCTAAAAGATTTTCTTGAGCTAAACCCTAACGATGGTAAGTCAATTATTGGAAAAGCCAATCTTGCAGCTAGGGCTCGCCTTGCAGCTAAAGCAGCGAAAGATACTGTTCTTAGGAAAGGGATTCTTGATGGGCTAACACTGCCAGGAAAACTAGCAGATGTTTTGCCTTCCACTAAGGTGGAGGATGCAGAAATCTTCTTAGTAGAGGGAGATTCAGCTGGTGGCAGTGCCAAATCAGCAAGAGATAGAAGAACTCAGGCGATCCTTCCTCTAAGGGGAAAGATTCTTAATGCTGAGAAGCACAGGATTGATAAGATATTAGCCAACAAAGAGATGACCTCTTTAGTTGTTGCTATGGGGACAGCTATTGCAGAAGAGTTTGATATAGAAAAGCTTAGATATGGAAAGATTATCATTATGACGGATGCCGACGTTGATGGAGCTCACATTAGAACATTGATCTTAACGCTCTTCTTTAGATACTTCTCCAAGGTTATTGAAGAAAAGCATTTATATATTGCTGAACCTCCCCTATACAAAATAACCAAAGGAAGAGCATCAGAGTATGCTTTTACCGAGGATCAGAAAGACAAAGTTATCAAGGGAATGAAGGGGGCAGGGAATGTCTCAATGCAAAGATATAAGGGTCTTGGTGAAATGAACCCAGATCAGCTTTGGGAAACTACTATGGACCCAGAAAAGAGAAGTTTAAGACTTGTCACAATCGATGATGCAAAAGAGGCTGACAGAATGTTTGATATCCTTATGGGAGGAGAGGTGGGTCCAAGAAGGCACTTTATTCAAGTTCATGCAGATTCAGTTCAAAATCTAGACGTTTAACCTTGAATATAAGTAATCATTTAGCTATTATCAGCTCTGCCTAATATGTTTAGGAAAGTCAATTTATATCTAAAAGAATCAATCCAGGAATTCGGCCGCATTAATTGGCCAACCAGGAAACAAACAGCTCTCCTTGTCGGAGTAGTTATTTTAGTTTCCCTAGCCCTAGCCTTCTATCTTGGAGCCCTGGACTTCGCCTTCGTATACTTAATTGAACAGATCATAATCTAAAAACATGACAGAAGATAAAAGAAGGGTAGAACAGAAAAAATTTCCTCAATGGTTTGCAGTCCACACCTATGCAGGATACGAAGATGCTGTTAAAAGGTATCTTGAGCAGCGCATAGAGTCCCTAGCCATGAACGACAAGGTCTTTAAAATGATTGTTCCAAAAGAAAAGATGATTAAGATCAAAAATGGAAAGAGAACAACCATAGAGGAGAAGATATACCCAGGATATGTTCTGGTAAATATGATTATGGAGCCAGATTCATGGTATGTGGTTAGAAACACACCAAGAGTTACTGGTTTTGTTGGTGCGGATGCCACTAACCCAAGTCCACTTTCTCAAGATGAGATAAATAGTCTCATAGCAAGAATGGGCAAAGATGAGCCAAAACTGAATCTTGATATCAGTGTTGGAGAGACTATTAGAATTACAGACGGGCCTTTCAAAGATTATGATGGCAAGGTTTCAGAGATTGACGAGGAGCGTGGAAGAGTTAAAGTAATGGTTCCAGTATTTGGAAGAGATACTGCAGTTGAGCTAGACTCACTACAAATCAAGAAAATTTAATTATGGCAGGAAAAGTAAAAATACAGTTAAAACTACAAATTAAGGCAGGGCAGGCTAACCCAGCCCCTCCAATTGGCCCAGCTCTAGGTCAGCATGGAGTTAGTATTCAGGATTTCTGTAATCAGTTTAACGATGCTACTAAAGAGATGGGGGGAGACATCATTCCAGTTATCATAAACGTATACGAAGATAGAAGTTTTGACTTTAAACTCAAAACACCTCCAGCATCAGACCTATTAAGAAAGGCAGCTGGCATTAGCAAGGGATCCGGAGAGCCTAATAAGAACAAAGTTGGTAAAGTAAACAAGGATCAGCTTAAGGAGATCGCCGAGAAGAAGATGGAAGATCTAAACGCAAATGATGTAGATCAAGCAATTAAAATTATTGCTGGTACTGCCAGAAGTATGGGAATAGAGGTTGAGAAGTAGGGGTTTGATATAAGTTTAGCTTAGATGAAAGAGAGCTCTTAAAAGAGTTCATTCTTTCAATTTCATAAACAAACACTTTATCAGTATTATTAGTCTATGAAATACGTGCCAACTATAGGGCTTGAGATTCACGCAGAGCTAAAGACAAAAACAAAGATGTTCTGTGATTGCTTGAATATCCCAGACGAGATAGAGCCCAATAAGAATGTTTGTCCAATCTGTCTTGCAGAGCCAGGTACTCTTCCTGTTCCAAACAAAGAAGCTATTAGGGCAATGATTAAGATAGGCTTATCGCTGGGGGGTACTATCGCAGAGAGATCTAAATTTGATAGAAAGAGCTACTTTTATCCAGACCTACCTAAGGGATATCAAATTTCCCAGTATGATATGCCGATAGTTTCGGGCGGATCACTAAAGGGTGTTCAGATAGAGAGGGTCCATTTGGAAGAGGATACAGCTAGATCAACTCACGAAAATGGAGAAAGCTTGGTTGATTTTAACAGAGCCGGCCTGCCCCTAATGGAACTGGTTACAAAACCAGTTATAAAAACTGCAGAACAGGCATATGATTTTGCCAGAGAGCTGCAACTTCTCTTAAGGTATCTGAATGTCTCAGATGCAGATATGGAAAAGGGGCAGATGAGAGTAGAGGCTAACATATCTATTGCACCCAAGAAGTTATTTGGCAACAAAAAACTTGGAACAAAAGTAGAGCTTAAGAATATTAATAGCTTCAAAGCAGTTAAGGCCGCTATTGAAAATGAGATAGAGCGTCAGGAGGCGCTTATTAAAGGTGGTGGCAAGGTCATCCAATCAACTAGGGGATGGGATGAGGTCGCTGGAAAGAGTTTCCCGCAGCGAATAAAAGAAGAGGCTAATGATTATAGATACATGCCAGAGCCAGATATCCCTCCACTTGATCTAACAGCCAAAGATATATTCGATATGGACGAAATAAGAAGATCTATCCCCGAACTTCCAGATCAAAAAAGGATACGTTTCTCTGAAGAGTTTGGATTGAGCGGAATGGAGCTAGAGCACCTAATAACAGATAGGGATCTATCAGGGTATTTCGAGGAATCTATATCTGAGCTTAAGGCGTTAATTCAGCAAGATAATTCAATTGATGAGGAGAGCGCTAAAAAAACTTTATATAACTATCTAACCTCAGATCTTGTTGGGCTTATCAAAGAGCAGGGGGTTGATGTATCTGATCTCAAAATAAAGCCAGAAGATTTTGCCGAGCTAGTTGTTCTTATAGAAAAGAAAGAGGTTCTCAGTAGAACTGCTAAAGATATATTGATAGAAATGTTTAGGACTGGCATAGATCCACATGAGATTATTGATCATCATAGTCTTGGTCAGGCAGAAGATGGTGAAGTACAAAGTTCTATCATGGGAGCAATATCGGAAAACCCTAAAGCAGTTGAGGAATACAAGAATGGAAAAGAAGCCGTAATTAAATTCTTAGTTGGTCAGTCTATGTCTAAGCTGAGGGGGAGAGGAAATCCTGAACAATTGGAACAGCTTCTGAAGGATCACTTATCCAAGTAATATTCTTAGCTCTTCTGAACCAAACCATCTGTCGTCTACTATACTGCCAAAATTCGTTTTCTAGAGCTTTTCTTAGCTCATCTTGTGTTATGTCACTACTTTTTAGATAGCGGGCGATATGGCGGTATTCCATACCTAATTCGATGAATCTATCCCAAGATACTCCCTTGTTATGAAGTTGAGTTATCTCTTCAACAACACCTTCATTTACTCGGTTTTTGGCAACAGAGTGAATCCGCCTTTTTAGCTCATCTTCTGGAAGCTTAATTCCTATCTGTAGTGTTTCATAAGGTGCTTCTTCTCCAGTTAGATCTATCTCGGGTATCGGGCTCCCTGTCATTACCACAATTTCAATTGCTCTTATAATGCGAACCCTATTATTAGGATCAACCCTTTTAGCAGATTTTGGATCGAGGCCTTTGAGCCTGTTATATAGTTCATCGGTTGAGAGATTGTCGAGCTCTTTTCTCAACTTTCTATTTGGCGGTACTCGGGGTATGTCGAGATCATATACCAAAGCATCTAAATAGAATCCCGTGCCACCGGCAATAATTGGAACCTTTCCTCGGGATAAAATATTTTTAATAGCCTTCTTCCCTTTCTTCTTAAATTGCTGAACCGTAAATCTTCTTCTTAAAGGGGTGATATCTACCAGGTGGTGTCGTACCCCTTTATACATAAACATTCTTTTAACACCACTAATAACCCATTTACCAGGGACCTTAGAGGAACTTTTATCTAATCCTCTATATACCTGTCTAGAATCAGCTGATATAACCTCTCCATTGAACTTTTTAGCTAAAGAAACTGCTAGCTCAGACTTACCAGAACAAGTTGGTCCTAATATGACTAAAATTTTCGGTCCTTGCTCCGTTTTCTTAAAAACTTTCATATAGACATCTTTATTGTCTCTTATCTATCTCAGTCCGCAGCGACTTGAGGAAAGTAGAAAACTTCTTTGATCCGATATCTCCCTTGCCTCTTTCCCTAACAGAAATTTCTTTATTTTTCTTTTCCTTTTCACCAACAATAATAGTGTAGGGAACTTTGGATGTTTCCGATTCTCTGATTCTCTTCCCAAGAGTTTCATCAGCCTCAGTTAACTCGGTTCTTATATTAGCTTCCTTAAGGCTCTTAGCAATCTCTTTGGCATAGCCTTGGAATTTTTCACTAACAGCAAGAACTCTTACCTGAACAGGGGAGAGCCATGTTGGAAATGCTCCAGCAAAGTGTTCTATTAGAATTGCCATAAATCTTTCGTAAGAGCCTAGTATTGCTCTGTGGATGATAACCGGCGTAACCTCTTTTCCTTTCTCGTCGGTATAGGTCAACTTGAATCTCCCCGGCATAGCGAAATCTATTTGAATAGTTGCTAGTTGGAACTCTCTACCGAGAGAATCTTTAAACATGTAGTCTAGCTTCGGTCCATATATAGCTGCCTCACCCTCAATTCTCTTTGTATCAAGTTTCAGATCTTTAGATATCTTAGCCAACATTTTTTCAGCCTTATCCCAATCCTGATCACTTCCTATATATCCCTTCTTGTTCTTGGGGTCTCTCACAGAAAGAGATACCCAATGATCTCCCCAAAGGCCAACTCCTTTATAGAACTCTTCAATAATTTTAGCGATATTTTTCGCCTCTTCTTCAATTTGATCAACTCTACAGAAGATGTGTCCATCATCCACTGTTATAGCCCTTACTCTTGTTAGCCCACTAATTTCACCTGGCTTCTCATCCCTATATTGCATGGTGCTCTCCATGTATCTAAGGGGGAGATCACGATAGCTTCTTGGCCTGGAGGCATAGATTTGAGTATGGTGTGGGCAGTTAACAGGCTTCATAACAAACTCATCATAATGACTCTTAACATCAATTAGCTCATCACCAAACTTATCTGCATGTCCAGATGTTTCATATAGAACCCTTTTTGCGATGTGGGGGATTGTTGTTGGGAGCATGTCATACTTGCTGCTTATCTCCAGTAAAGCTTTCTGAAGTTCATTTCTAATAACGGTGCCCTTTGGCGTAAATAGAGGAAGGCCTGCTCCAACCATATCCGAAAAGGTGAATAGGTCTAACTCTTGCCCTAACCTTCTGTGATCCCTTCTTTTAGCCTCCTCTTGAGCTTCCAGATATCCCTCAAGCTCCTTTTTGGTTTCGAAAGCAACACCATAGACTCTTTGAAGCTGTTTATTTTTTTCGTCTCCTTTCCAGTAGGCTCCAGCTAGTCTAGTTAGCCTAAAGGCCTCAGGGTTTATCTCTGAGGTTTTTTTGGTGTGGCCGCCCCTACAGAGATCCTTAAAAACCTCTCCAGTCTTATATACAGTCAACTGTTTCTTATCTTTAGAAAAATCTTTTATCAGCTCCAGTTTATATGGTTGATCTTTAAATAGAGTTTTAGCCTTAGCGGAAGAGATCTTCTCACCTTTTGTTTCAAGGCCGTCCCTTATCAACTGACGCATCCTCTTCTCAAGCTTTGGTAGATCTTGAGGGGTGATGCTTTCTTTTAAATCGAAGTCGTAATAAAAGCCGTCTTCAACGGCTGGGCCCATTCCTAATTTTGCTTTTGGAAACTTCTCTAAGACAGCCGCTGCAAGAAGATGGGCTAGGGTATGCCTTTTACTTTCTATATCTCTATCTCCTCCGCTCTTTGGCATATTATTTTTGTTTCACCATCTTTTAAAGATATCCTTCCTGATACTGATAGGGCTTTTCCTTCTTGCCAGAGATTCTGACTTTGACCCAAAACATCAGAGAATACCAACACTTCTATACTATCATCTATATCCTCAATTTTGGCAAAGACCATAGAGCTGCCGTTTTTGGTTATAATCTTTTGAACTCTTGAGACGACTCCACAGATTCTAAAACTCTTCCCATCTTTGTCGGGCCCCATAATTTCTTTGATCCTTCTTAGTGAGTCGTCTTTATTTTTCTCGAAGAAACCTTTTAGAGGATGTTCTGTTACATATAGCCCCAGGAGTTCTTTCTCCCAAGATAGAATCTCTGACTTTGTTGCTTGCCTACTAGCGGGCTTCAATTGAATTTCAAATGTGTGGTTTCCTCCAAATAGTCCTGCTTGATTGTTGTCCTTAGAGCCCTCTCGGGAGGCCTTTAGAATATGGTCAACATTTTCTAGGGCTGTCATGCGATCTGCCTTGAATGTATCAAGAGAGCCAGATTTAATAAGAGATTCTAAGACTTTTTTATTAAGTCCATTGCCTCCCATACGTATTGCCATATCAGCCAACCCCTCAAATGGACCATTTCTCATTCTATCCTCAACTATCCTTTCAGTTGCTGCGTGGCCAACATTCTTGATGGCGGCAAGCCCAAAGCGGATGTTGTCTCCTTCTGGCACGAAATTAGCTACAGATTGGTTAATGTCCGGTGGTAGAACCTCGATATCCATTCTTTCTGCTTCACCTATGAAGAATGAAATTCTGTCCACATCATTTCCGGCATTATTGAGAAGAGCAGTCATATACTCAACTGGATAGTGAGCTTTTAGATAAGCCGTCCAGTATCCGATTAGAGCATAGCTAACAGCATGACTTCGGTTAAATCCGTATCTAGCAAAAGGAGGAAACAGTTCCCAGATCTGCTTAGCAGTCCTCTCATCAATACCATGGGCAATCATTCCGCTGATGAGCTTCTCTTTCTGCTCATTCAAGAGACTTTCAATTTTCTTTCCAATAGCTTTTCTAAGAGTATCTGCTTCTGGAAGAGTGTATCCCGCAAGGTCGGTTGCGATTCTCATCATCTGCTCTTGATACACCCCGATTCCATATGTGTTTTTTAATATTGGCTCAAGTTCTGGATGGAGGTATGTAACTGCTTCTTTGCCAGACTTTCTATTAATAAAAGAGGGGATTAGTTCCATTGGCCCAGGTCTATATAACGCAACTAGAGCAATCAGATCTTCAAGCTCAGTTGGTTGGATCTCTTTCATATAGCGCCTCATGCCAGAAGACTCGAACTGGAAGACACCCGTTGTCTCGCCCGTCTTTAGAAGATCAAAAGTTTTTTTGTCATCAAGTGGAATTTTCTCAACTGAGACCTCTTCATTTTCAAGTTCTCTAACAATACGGATGGTTTCTTCAATAACAGTTAGGTTTCGAAGTCCCAAGAGATCAATCTTAAGAAGACCCAGATCTTCAACCGCATGGAACTCTATTTGGGTGATAATAGTATTTTCATCCTGAGGGGCTCTCTGGAGGGCAATCCACTCAGTTACTGGTTCTTCTGTGACAACTGTCCCACAGGCGTGTACGGATGCATGTCTGACAACCCCCTCTAATTTAGAAGCAACATCAAGAAGTCTTTCGGCCTGCTTATCTGTTCTGTATATGTTCTCTAGCTCAGGGACCTGTTTGATGTATGCTTCAATCTCATTCTTTGGTCTTGATGTATTTGGGTTGAAGGGGACCATTTTAGCAATCTGATCGACATAAGAATATGTATATCCCAAAGCTCTTCCAGCGTCCCTAATAGCTTGTCTGGCTGCCATTGTTCCAAAGGTTATAATCTGGGCAACATGGCCCTCTCCATATTTCTCTCTCAAATATCCAAAAACCTCTCCTCTACGATGATCTGCAAAATCAATGTCGATATCAGGCATCTCATTTCTTTCTGGGTTCAAGAATCTTTCAAAGAGAAGGTCATATTGCAATGGATCAACGCCAGTTATATTAAGTACATATGATACCAAGCTCCCTGCAGCTGAACCTCTCCCTGGGCCAACAACAATACCCCTACTTTTTGCCCAGTTGACCATATCAGCAACAATTAGGAAGTAGTCTTCAAACCCTGTCTTTTCAATTACTGATAGCTCATGGGTAGCTCTTTCTATAACCTTTTCATCATGACTATCGTATTTTTGTTTAATACCTTCATTTACTAGTTTCCTAAGATAATCCATAGCATTTTTTTCTCCATCAGGGAGGTCAAATTTAGGCAGGTGGATAGTTTTTAGATCAAAATCATAGCTGCACCTATCCGCAATCTCTTTAGTTATCTCAATAGAGTCTTTTATAACTTCTTTTGGAAGAATCTTGTTGTGTTTTTCAAATATGGCATACATACCTTCTTCATTACAGAAACTTGCGTCATAATCTTCGAAACTAAACCTATCTTCATCATCCACGGTGTTACCAGTTTGAATTGCTAGAAGAACGTCGTGAATTGGTTGATCAGACTTACCTATATAGTGAGAGTCTTGAGTTGCCACCATAGGGATATCTAGCTCTTTAGAAATATCCAAAAGTCCTTGGTGAAGCTCTTCAGATTGGGCCTGGAGTTCAATGAAATAATCATCACCAAATGTCTTCTTATAGAACTCTGCCACCTCCTTGGCTTTTGCCATATCTTTTGCCTCAATGGCTCTACTTAGTTCTCCACTAAAACAACCCGAAAGAGCGATTAGTCCCTCGTGGTGTTTTTCTAAAAGTTCGTGATCTATTCGAGGTTTGTAGTAGAAACCTTCTAAGTTGCTCTTGGTGACAAGTTGAACAAGGTTTTTGTATCCAACCTCATTTTTAACTAAAAGAGTTAAGTGGTATCTGGTTGCATCAAGAGCAGGATCTTTTTGCAATCTGCTTCGTGAGGCTACATATGCTTCAAGTCCAATGATTGGTTTTATGCCAGCCTTTTTAGCTTTCTTATAAAACTCAACAGAGCCATACAGATTTCCATGGTCTGTTATGGCCAAAGATTCCATCCCATATTCTTTAGCCCTATCCACAAGTTGCTCAACTTTTGAGAGTCCATCGAGAAGGGAGTAGTGACTATGGGTATGTAGGTGGACGAATTTACTCATAGGGATCGTTAACTCGTTGTCATTATACGCATCTAAGACAAAAGGAGAAAGATTGGGGATTATTCTCCAATGGTTGATTTATTATAATCAAGTTATAATATATAGAATATGGCTCAAAAAGTGATACAAATAGGCACATCTGTAGGCATAACTCTACCAAAGGAGTCTCTCAAAGAAATGGGAGTCAAGGTCGGCGACAAAGCAGACATAAGTTTTGATCCCAAGAATAGAAAATATACTATCACTCTCAGAGAAGAAGTGGATAGTGTTATCGGCGATACCAAGTTTATAGAGATTACAAAAGAACTTATAGAGAAACACAGAAATCATCTAGACGCTCTTTCTGGTAAAAAAGAGGAAAAGGCAACCATTAGACTTATGTTCGATAGTAAGATGGGGTATCAGGCGCAAAAAATGGCAAAAGAATTGGGAGTCCCCCTCGATGTAATAGTTTCTATTTATCTCGAGCACTTTGTTCAACAAAACAAAGATTAGAGAAATGAGTAAAAAGGATTATTCAAAATGGCATTCGATTAAAACTGATGTACACAATCATAAAGAGAGGCCCTATTTTCATGAAAGGGAAATCTGGTTTTCTTCTATCGGATCCAACGTGGGTTTTGAACAAGATGGAGGGGGAGAAGAGTATATGCGGCCAGTTATAATAATCAAAAAATTTAACAATCAGGTTTGTCTAGTTGTTCCCATGACTAGGAAGAATAAAGAGGGGATACACTATTTTAGCTTTTCATATATCAATGGAATTATAAGCACAGTAATCCTCTCTCAAGTTAGACTTATAGACGCGAAAAGACTTGCCTACAAATCTGGTAATGTCTCTAAAGAAGACTTCGGAAAATTAAAAGAAAAACTCAGGCGTCTGATTGCCTGAGTTTTTCTTTTTACCCCCTCGAAGGGGGAGGGCCTAAGCCATTTCTAATTTAGATAATACAAGTTAAATTAGTCCATGTCAAGATGTATCATAGGAATTGATGAAGCGGGTAGGGGTCCTCTGGCCGGGCCAGTTGTGGTGGGCGCAGTAGCCTTGCCAAAGGGCAGTAGTCTCTCATTTAAGGGTCTTCCAAAATTGAAAGACTCAAAACAGTTATCAAAATCTCAAAGGGAGGTGTGGTTTGAATACATAAAGAATAATCCTGATATATTCTTTTCCTCAGCTCGTATATATCAAAAGAAGATTGATAGAATAAATATCGCGCAAGCCAGCAATCTGGCAGCTAGCAAGGCCTTGGAATATTTGATGCGCGAAATTGGTGAACCTCATGAGATCCTTATAGACGGATCCCTTTATCTAGGAGATCCAGCGCACAAAGATTTAAATGCCAAAACAATCATAAGAGGGGATGAGAAGAGAACTGCCATTAAACTCGCATCTATTGTTGCAAAGGTTACAAGAGATAGATATATGGATCTCTTACACGAGAGATATCCAGAATATGGTTTTGGTTCTCACAAGGGATATGGAACGAAGTTCCACCTAAAAATGATTAAAAAACATGGGATTTGTCCAATACACAGAAGAACGTACACAATTAAGTAGTTGAAATTAGTGTACACATAGGATACACTTTTAGTATGAGCATTAAATTAATTGGGATCAAAGAGTTCCGAGCCAACATATCTGATTATGCAAAGAAGGCACGCAAAGAAGGTGTGCGTTTTGTAATTATGAACAGGAATACACCCCTCTTCGAGCTTAAACCATTTGAGAAAGGTGTTGAGTTAGAAAACATTTTTGCCGATATCGCTGAAGGACTAGAAGACGCTGAGCGAGGACGAGTCTACTCTCAGGAGGATATTTTGGCTCAGTTCTCAAAATAGTATGGGGAGACTTGTAAGTGTAATTTATACAAGAAAAGCTAGAAAGGATCTACAGAAGATAGACAGGACCATTAGTAAGCGAATTGTTGAGACCATAAAGCGATATACAGAAGAAGATCCTCTTAAGAATGCTAAGCAACTTAAAGAGCCATTCGAAGGACTTTATAGATATAGAATAGGCGATTATAGAGCAATCTTTGGATATAACGACTCGGGCAAGATTATTATAATCACTATCATAACCATCAAACATAGAAGAAAAGTATATAAGAATTAGGATCCACAGATTGACTTATTTAAAGAAATATCCTAGTTTTAGGCTCGAAAGATAACTAAACATGCCAGCACCAGCACCGAAAAAAAGACATTCAAAAAGTAAGGTAGGACGCCGTAGAGCTAACCAGGGTCTAAAGAAAATTAATGTAAGTATTTGTACCCAGTGTAAAGCACCAAAATTGCCACACAGATTGTGTTCTAATTGCGGAGCAAAATAGTACCTAATGGCTACCAGACAACTAGGAAGGGGAATAGTGTTACAAACACTCTATGAATGGGACTTCTATAAAAGGAAGGAGATTCCTGAAGAGATTCTTGAAAGAAACCTTGAAGAGTTTACTCCTCAGTATGACGAGAAGGACTTTGTCTTAAACCTCCTAAAAGGAGTTATTAAAAATATAGACAAGCTTGATGAGATTATTACCGCTTCTGCTCCAGAGTGGCCAATAGACAAACTTCCCATTGTAGATAGGAATGCCTTAAGGATAGGTCTCTATGAACTTCTCTATGCAGACAGGGAGGAAGTTCCTCCTCGTGTTGCCATCAATGAGGCTATTGAGCTTGCCAAAACATATGGAGGACATAACTCCGGAAAGTTCATTAATGGAGTTATGGGTACTGTATATAGGGAAATAGGGGAGCCTGATAAAAATCCGGAGAAAAGTAGGAATGACTGATTTTAAAGAATTAGAAAAAAAGATAGGAATAACTTTTAAGAATAAAAGTTTTCTTGAAGAGGCCCTAACTCACAGAAGTTATCTCAATGAAAATCCATCTTGGAAGAGGGACAAGAATGAGAGGTTGGAATTCTTAGGAGATGCCGTCTTAGAACTAGTTGTCACAGAGCATCTCTTCAAAACATATCCAGATACAGAAGAGGGAACTCTAACTGTTATGCGTGCGGCAGTTGTTAATACAAAATCCCTCTATGAGGTGGCTATTGAAGTTGGCTTTGATAAAGCTCTTCTTCTCTCAAAAGGGGAGGCAAAAGACGTTAACTCTCGTGGTAGAGAAACAATTTCAGCTAACTCAGTGGAAGCTGTTATTGGAGCAATCTATCTAGATCAAGGATATAAGCAGGCTAAAAAATTTATCGATAAATATATAACTCCAAAGTTAGATAATATTGCTGAAGATGGAGGAAAGGATCCAAAGAGCTTAGTTCAAGAGATTGCGCAAGCAAAATATAAAATAACCCCTAGTTATGAGGTCTTGGGGGAATCTGGCCCAGCACACGACAGAATTTTTATCGTAGGCCTATATTTCGGAGAAGAACTTAAGATGAAAGGGGAGGGCTCATCAAAACAAGAGGCCGAACTTAATGCGGCCTCTCATCTTCTGAAATTTCTAGAAGACTAGTCTATTTAACAGTCATAGTGCCAGATTCACCTCTTCCTGAGTGTCCTGGTACATCACAAACAAAGTCATATGTCCCATCCTTTGGGGCATTGAAGGTTATAACCCTGGTCTCTCCTGGTCCAACTCCAATTGCGACAGCAGCCATTGATGGATCAGTAAACTTGAATAGGTGAGTTTGAGTATCGGTTGAGGCAACCGCAAGAGTTACAACTTTACCCGACTTAACCTCAAAACTGTTTGGGGTTATTCCTGTAGATGAGATTCCAATCTCTATAGCATCTTTGGGAACATCTCCTGTAACTAGAGCAGATTGTTGTGGAGCATTAGGGCTACCTGGTTCTACTGTTAGATCTACTTCAGATCCATCAGAGTTAACAACCTTACCATCCTCGGTTACATAACTTGTACCGTCGGCAGTCTGTTCTCCAACAGCACTTGTTCCTGAACCTTCTTCTACTACCTCCTCACCACCAGGGAAATTTATTTGACCTTTGTTTGTAAACACATATGCAGCTAGTCCTCCGACTACTAAAACTGCAACTACGACGTAGATTATTGTTTTTTTATCCATACACCAATAATACATTTTTTTACTTATTTGAGATACTTTTTGTGAATCAATCATTGAGATGGGGGATCCATCAAAAAGTTAATATTAATGAGGACCTTAAATAGTCCACAGGTACCCCCTTTATTTATAGATATCCTCTATAATTTAGATACAGATATTAGAAATTCTAGATGATACGTAAGTTATCGATATACGCTTCCTTTCTACTAGCAGGACTGCTTGTTTTAATTGGTGTTACCTATGCTTTTGAAGCTCCGGATGTTAATCCTGGAACAGGGGGGGGTCAATTGAAGATTGTTGGAGATACCCTTTTATACGGAGATACAACTCCAGATGATTTTAGCTCAGCAACAGAAAACTATCCTCCTCTTTTTATAGAGAGGAAAAGTGCCAACAGTTATGGGCCTATTGGTGTCTTCAATGATGCTGGAGCTGGTCAGAGGTTTGAGATTCAAACTCACGGTTCATACAGTACGGGTGGATCATCAGGGGCTGTGATCTTAAGAGCGAACAACAACTTGCTCTTTAGCGCCGGGGATCCTTTCCCAGATCTATATATCAGTACAGCTGGGAATGTTGGTATTGGTCGTGCCAATCTTGATGCTGGTGCAAAGTTAGATGTTGCAGGAAAGATCCTTTTACAGGATCAGATTATTTTTAACGCTAATGCAGCTACTTTCACATGGGATGGGAGCAAGTTTGTTTTGAATAAGCCAACTGATATTGGAGGTAACCTTACTTTGACCTCAGGAGTTCTAGCAATCCAAAACGGTTCTGTTACTTCTCCAGGCCTAATCTTCTCGGGAGATGCAAATACGGGTATATATCATATAGGGGATGACAATCTTGGTTTAGCTGTCGGGGGGATAAAGATTATAGATGTTGGTGTAAGTACGGTGGGAATTACCGGGGCCACTACTGTAAGTGGAAATCTTGCAGTTGATACAAGTACTCTTTATGTAGATGCGAGTGGGAACGAAGTCGGCATAGGCACCACTAGCCCATCCTCAAAACTTGATATAACGGTAGGAGGAGTCGGGAACAGCGTGGAAGACACCGAAGCATTATCTCTAGTAAATACTTCTGCTGCTATAGCCAACGTAACAGGAGATGATGGCCAACAATATTCTCCGGCTCTGAGATGGCAAGGACAAGGTTGGAAGACAGCCGTAACTGCAGCCAGCCAATCAATAGAGTTCAAATCTTTCGTCAGGCCAATCCAGGGGACAGCAGTCCCAACTGGAAGTCTAGATTTTCAAGCCTCAGTTAATGGGGGGACATACAGTGACCTGTTATCTATCACAAGTGGTGGGAATGTGGGCATCGGGACGACGAGTCCGGGGTACAAATTAGACGTCAATGGCACACTGGGTGTTACGGGTACTCTTGGAACTATCTATACCAGCAGTACAGGTAACGATTTAGTCTTTACACGAAATGCTGCAAACTATATTTTGGCCTCTGGAGCTTCAGGGGCACTTAATCTCGGAGCAGGCGGCGTTAATGGTGCGTTAACAATTGCTGCTGATTCCGGCGCCAATGTATTAAATCTGAAGAGTGGCAAAGTCGGCATCGGCCAAACCTCCCCAGCATACACCTTGGACGTCACAGGAACAGGAAGATTCACTCAGCCAATACTTGTAGGAACTCCAACAGCAGATGGTCAT
>PFAG01000019.1:6550-8243 GCA_002773755.1 Candidatus Colwellbacteria bacterium CG10_big_fil_rev_8_21_14_0_10_41_28 | reverse complement strand
GATCTTGTCAGCAAATGCGTGCCAGAAATATTGATATAGAAGCTCTCCTGCCTGGTGGAATTTATATTCCTCTATGTGTTTAGTAACCTTTTTCTTGATCTCCTCTAGCTGCTTAAGATTCTTTTTGTCTTTTGCTGTATAGGCGGGCTTTGTTTTGAGCTTTTCATCATAGTTTATAAGAACAAATCTCGATGCATTCCATATCTTAGTTGTGAAGTTTCTGTAGGCCTTAATTTTGTCTTGAGATGTTTTACTATCACTTCCTGGAGAGGCACCGATTATAAGAGACATCCTTACTGCATCTGCTCCATATAGCTCTATCATGTCTACTGGATCAATACTGTTTCCGAGAGACTTGCTCATCTTTCTTCCTTGGGTGTCTCTGACTAGTCCGTGAAGATATACTGTGTGAAATGGAATCTCTCCAAAAACATATGTACTCATCAAGATCATTCTTGCTACCCAGAAGAAGAGAATCTCATAGGCTGTTTCCAGAACGTCGGTAGGGAAGAATTCATTAAAATCTTTTGTCTTCTTTGGCCAACCTAGGGTTGAAAATGGCCAAAGGGCTGAGGAAAACCATGTGTCCAGTGTATCGGGATCCTGTTCCCAACCCTTTCCCTTTGGTTCATCAACACCAACATATATATCTTCTCCCTTGTACCAAACAGGAATTCTATGACCAAACCAGATCTGTCTTGATATGCACCAATCTCTGAGATTATTAACCCAGTTGAAGTAAACTTTATTAAACCTCTTTGGGAGAATCTCTATCTGACCACTCTTCACTACGGTCTTCATCAATTTTTTCAGAGTGACCTCTTCATTATTTTTAATCCCTTTGATTTTAGATTTTGGAAGTTTGAATTTCTTATTTACATCAACAAACCACTGAAGCTTAGGAAGGGGTTCAATAACAGCTCCAGTTCTCTCCGCGGTTGAGATATTCTGAGTTATATCCTCTTCCTTCTCGAGAAGTCCTTTTTTCTTGAGCTCTTCGACAATCTTTTCTCTTGCTATAGTTGTCTTTTCCCCTTTAACGCCCTCTCCGCCAACCGTCATCTTTGCATACTCGTTAATAACAGCCTTCATGGGGAGGTTGTGTCTTAGGCTCATCTCATAATCAACCATTGAATGGGCTGGAGTAACTCCAAGGGCACCAGTACCAAATTCTGAATCGATATGTCTATCTGCAATAATCTTTATCTGAAGCTCTTCTCCCATGAACTCAACATCAAAAGTTTTTCCAACATACTTTTTGTATCTTGCATCCTTTGGATTAACCGCAACAGCTGTATCTCCAAGTTTTGTTTCTGGTCTAGTTGTGGCAATTGAAATAGGGAAGTCTTTCGAATATTTAAATGTATAGAGCTTTCCGATCCTTTCTTCATGGACAACCTCATCATCAGAAATTGTGGTTTGCCCCTTAGGGTCCCAATTAACTACACGATAGCCTCTATATATAAGGCCATCCTCATACATCTTTTTAAAAACAGTTTTGACTGAGAAGCTTCTTTCTTCATCAAGGGTATATGCTTCTCGACTCCAATCGAGTGATGCCCCCATCCTTCTTGTTTGTGAGATTATGGTCTCCTTGCTCTCTTTGGCGAACTCGCCAACCTCTTTAAGAAGCTTTTCTCTTCCCAGATCATGTCGAGACAACCCCTTTTCCTTATATATGATCTTCTCCACC
>PFAG01000019.1:2285-6535 GCA_002773755.1 Candidatus Colwellbacteria bacterium CG10_big_fil_rev_8_21_14_0_10_41_28 | reverse complement strand
ACATTAGGTGGAGGCAAGACCATAGAGAATTTACCAGCCTTTTTCTTTGAAATGCCCTTCTTCTCTAGGTTATCAGGATTGAAAAAGCCAGATTTCTCCCACTTCTCATATATCTCAGGCTCGATTCTTTTAGAATCAAACCTTGAGTCCATATCTATATCCATATTTTCCATTATATATAGGTAGTGGATGTTTGCTACCACCCTCTTTATTAGATTGAAAAAGTAACTGGTTTATAATAAGTTGTAGGTTGCCTATATGGCCCCATCGTCTAACGGTCAGGACGCTAGCCTTTCACGCTGGAAATGGGGGTTCGATTCCCCCTGGGGTCACAAAACCAACAACACTTCTATTCTTGACCAAGGTATCCTACTTTGATTTACTAAGCATAGCTGAGGCCCTTAGAGCCTCGGACTTTACATACAGGAGGTGAGCACATTGGGCAAGAAGGATCGTAAACCCTCTCAGTGGTCTGAGGGTTCAAAGAAATCATCCGGCGATACCAGTCGTCGAGAACGCAACGTCAGTCACCCTCGTGCCGAGGAGCACAATCGTGACAATCGTCGCCGGCAGGGGAAGTAGATGCCTACTGGGAGGGGGCTTAGACCCCCTCCCAAACAAACTAATTTATGCAAAAACTTAATACTAAAATAGACTCTTGGTTTATAGACATGCCCAAAGAGACTGACAAAATTCAGGTTAGCGTTATATTTGACTCTGGATATGCTTCAGAAGAAATGGGTAAAGAGGGGATAACCCATCTCTTAGAACACTATATTGTTGGCTTGCTAGACGACTGTCTAAAAAAAGAAGTTTATTTAAATGGTTGGACTTCTAATGAATATCTAGAGCTATACCTAGAAACTTCAAAAAAGAATTTAGATAAACATATATCTAAGTTCTTAGACATACTCTCAAGTCCAAATTTTGATCGAGAAGATATTTTAAACAGAGAAAGAATAGCTCTTGTAAACGAAATTCAATCCAAAGTTAACTCAGGAAGCACAAGAGCATTTTGGAGTAATACAGAGCTCCTTTTAGGCAAGGACTCTCCTTATACGAGGTCATATGAGGATGAAACTAAAAATGCTCGAGAAGCCAACCTGAAAATATTAGAAAAAAGTTTTAATGAGATTAAAGCAAGAAAGATAAGGTTAGTTATTGGTGGACATGGGTTAAACGAAGAAGAGCTCTTGCTGATAGTCAAAGCCATAAACAAAAGATTCAGCGAATCAGAAGAGGAACTTAAATATGAAGACTGTAAACTTACCTCCAAAGAGATCTCTCAGAGAGAGATAGATAATATAAAAGGTTCATATGTAGAATTTATTTTCCCGGGAATCAGTTCATCAGAGGATATAAAGAATAAAATCTGTTTAAACAAGGTCTGCAGACTCTTCGTAGACATGCAGTATGGACCCATTTTTGAAAAACTTAGGAACGAAGGGATATATGGCCTAGATTACTCAGCTAGCTTTTATAAAGAATTTGGTTTGATTGGCTTTGATTCCCATGTTCCAAAATCCTCAGCAAATTCTCTGATAAGGATCTTCAGAGAAACCTTAGAAGAATATCTAAAAGAGGGAGTCTCAGAAGAAACACTTAGCGAAGATAAACAAAAGATCAGAGAAGCTAACCGCGACAGATGGGATAGCAATAGCGATAGATACGAATGGGCTGTAGACGACATAAGGTCTAGTGGTCGTATCTATACCCCAGAAGATATAGAGGATATAGTAAAAGAAATAACTCCAGAATACCTAAGCCAAATAGCTAAGGAGTATCTCAACTTAGATAAGCTCAGGATATTGATCTCAGGGGAAATAGTTCCCGAGAGTGATTTGAAATGAAGATATTTGCAATAGAAACCTCTTGTGACGAAACTGCCATGGCCTTAATTGAGGCTAAGGGTGGAATTAAATCACCAAGATTCAAAGTTAAGAAAAGTATCATCTCTTCTCAGATAGATGTTCATAGACCATTTGGGGGAGTTGTTCCCAACTTAGCCAGAAGAGAACACCTTAAAAACCTACCTACAATATATAAGGAGTTTTTTGGAGAAGGTAATATGAAAGGAGTTGATAAGATTGCAGTTACTGTTGGTCCTGGCCTTGAGCCAGCTCTTTGGACAGGCGTGAACTATGCCAAAGAGATAGCTAAAGAGAATAACCTTGAGCTAATCGGAGCTAACCATCTTGAAGGACACCTCTTAAGTCCCCTCCTTTCCCTTTCAGACAAAGACAGAAATATTCCTCTTCCAGCAATTGGCCTAGTTGTTAGCGGAGGACACACCATCCTAACAGTCCTCAAAAAACTGGATGACTGGAAAAAGATTGGCGAAACTAGAGATGATGCAGTTGGAGAGGCATATGATAAGGTTGCCAGAATGCTCGGAGAGCCATATCCAGGGGGCCCAGAGATCCAGCGTCTTGCAGAAAAGGGAGACGAAGACTCCATTAAGCTTCCAAGACCAATGCTCGATCAGAAAAACTATGATTTCAGTTTCTCAGGTCTCAAAACTGCAAGCATGTATTATTTAAGAGAGAAGAGACTAACTCCAAAACTCAAAGCCAACTTTGCAGCCTCATTTCAAAAGGCAGCTACGGATGTTCTAGTTGAAAAGACTGCGAGAGCAGTGGAGGAGTTTGGAGCAAAATCAGTTTTACTTGCTGGGGGTGTGGCAGCCAACAAACACTTAAGAGAAAATCTTAAAAAGAAAGTTAAGAAAATGGGCAAAGAATTTTATGTATCAGAATTTAAATATTCAGGAGACAACGCTGCTATGATTGGTGTAGCGGGATACCTCAATGATGTTTCAAGAGATAAAAAAGGAAAGGCCAAGAAATATCAAATCAAAGCTCAGGCTAATCTAAACTTATAATGACTCTCCGCAGATGGCTTGAAATAGTTCCTGGTTCTCTTGTTTGGCTAACATTCATCTTAATGATAGTGGGCTCTATATACTTTCCTGTA
Source organism: Candidatus Colwellbacteria bacterium CG10_big_fil_rev_8_21_14_0_10_41_28 (assembly GCA_002773755.1). GTDB lineage: Bacteria > Patescibacteriota > Minisyncoccia > UBA6257 > Colwellbacteraceae > 1-14-0-10-41-28. Next base: position 3,562 of record PFAG01000019.1, on the reverse strand, counting down.
TATGTAGCCATATTCATTATCATCTTCGATATATACTGGTTCCTTAAAACCCTCATCCTCTCGGCATATCTCGGACATACCTTTAGGATAATGAAGAAGAACATGGAGATCGACTGGTTGGGCAGAGTAAAGGACCTTGATGGATGGAGTGATATATATCACCTGGTTCTTTTCCCAATGTACGATGAGCCATATGAGGTTGTTAAAGAAACTTTTGAGAAACTATTAAAGGCGAACTATCCTTTAGACAAATTAATCGTTGTTTTGGGAACAGAGGAGAGAGCCGGGCAAGATGCAGCTGAGGTTGGGAGAAGAATAAGAGAGGAATTTGGACCAAAGTTTCATACCCTCCTTGTTACAGACCACCCCAAGAACCTTGAAGGAGAGATCCCTGGTAAGGGATCTAATCAGGCTTGGATGGCGAAGGAAGCTCAAAACGAGGTTATAGATAAAGCTGGTATAGATTACGGGAAAATTCTTGTATCAGTCTTTGATGTAGATACCCAAATCTACAAAGAATACTTCGGTAAATTAACTGAAGCCTATCTAACAGCAGAGGATAGAGATAGGGCTAGCTATCAGCCAATTCCACTTTTTAATAACAATATTCTTGAGGCTCCAGCTTTTGCGAGGGTAGTTTCTTTTTCAGCCAGTCTCTGGCAGATGATCCAGCAAGCCAGACAGGAGCAATTAACAACCTTCTCAAGTCATGCAATGCCATTTAAGGCCTTGGTCGAGATTGGTTTTTGGCACAAAGACATTGTTTCAGAGGACTCAAGGATCTTCTGGCAACTCTTTACCCATTACGATGGCCACTGGAGAGTTGTCCCTCTTCACTATCCAGTCTCTATGGATGCCAATGTCGTACCAAGCTTCTGGAAGACAATGGTTAATATATACAAACAACAAAGAAGATGGGCTTGGGGATCTGAGAATATCTCTTTTCTTGTATCAAGCTTTATTAAAAACAAGAAGATAGCCTTAAGGAAGAAACTTTTTTGGAGTTTTTACACTATCGAGTCTTTTCATTCATGGGCTACTAACTCAATCCTTATCTTCGCCCTTGGCTGGCTTCCTCTTTTCCTTGGAGGAGATGCTTTCAATGAGAGTCTTCTCTCTTTTAACCTTCCAAGGGTTACTCAGAATATTCTAAGCTTTGCCTCAATCGGTATTGCTGTATCAGCTATCTTGGGAATTATTCTTCTTCCCCCAAAGCCAAAGTGGTTTAAGTGGTATCACTACTTTCTTTACTTAGCCCAATGGATCTTACTTCCATT
>PFAG01000019.1:0-2247 GCA_002773755.1 Candidatus Colwellbacteria bacterium CG10_big_fil_rev_8_21_14_0_10_41_28 | reverse complement strand
CATTCTAAACAAAAGAAGAACTAGATTTGGTATAATTTAGGAAATGGATCAGATGCCTATAACCCCAGCAAAGAAAAAGAACATAACGATGTGGCTGGTTATAGGTGCAGTCGTTATTGCTTCTCTTGCCATTGTGGCTGCCCTCTACTACTCAGGTCTCTTTGTTAAAGACTGTAAGGTCTTAGAAAGAAGAAACTGTGATAAGGGAACCCCTATAGTCTATGACGGTCAGCCCGCTATGGCTTTTAACCTTCCAGGAGGGACAAAGATATATTCCCCATTTGATGGAGGTTTTTTTGAAGAGAATGAGGATAGGTTTAATAGAGGTGCGGTTGGGGTTATTGATACATCTATATTCTTCAAATTCGTAGGACTGCACTCACCAGCCTATAAGAGTGGAACTATTATTGAAGGTGGTGACGAGATAGCCTTGCTCCAAGGAGGGGGAGATCCAATAGACGCAGACACCAACTCCAATTTAGTAATTTACTTTGCAGAAGCAAATCTCTCAGACTACTTCAGCTTAGAATAGTCTTTATTTGACCAATACAATAATCTGTGGTATTTTAATGCCAAGTTGAGCCTATGGCTCACCTTATTTGATCTTTTCCAACTAAAGAGAGGGTGATCAAAATGACGAAGAGGATGCTAATCCTTATCGCTATCACTCTGGTCATCAGCTCATGTGCTGATAGCCAGGGTTCTACGACGACCACAACTGTGGCGCCGACAACGACAACGAGCTCGACGACCACAACCGTGGCACCGACGACAACGACGACCACCGAGCCTCTAATCACGGGCATTCTTGTGCTTGCACCAGAAACCTGTGAGGGCTGTGATGATCTCGTGTCTCGGCTGGAAGAGCTTGCCAGAGGAGAAATCCCTATCGAGGTTCGCACAGAGGGAGAACGTCCCGCAGTGCGGATCCTCGATGCAGATGGATCCTTGGTCAAGGAGTGGGTTGGTGTCGAAAGCACCATCCACCCCAACGACCGGGCGACCGCGGAGAACGCCGTCGAGATGGTCAGAGTTGCTTGTTCTGCCCTGAGGACCTGTTCTCCAGAGACAACCAGCACCACAACGACCATCCCGAGCGAACTCGTCCTCAAGCCCAATGACTTTGTCTGCGGGATGGAGGTTGAGAGGCGGTATACGTTTGATGGGTCGTTCCCAGCTCCCCTTGGGAAGATCTGGGAGGGCCATCCCGACGGGGCTTCTACCGTAAACCTCTCGGGGATCCTAGTTGATTACGGCGAAGTCACTTTCGACTACGACGGACAACCTGTGACCTGGTCCTACGCCGACTTCTGTTTCGGTGAGCACTACGGTGAAGATGCGATTTTTCGTTTCTTCATCAATGCATCGAAACACAGGATCCTGACGGCGATAAATACCAGTGTCAGTGGGGAACTTCCCTTCGGCCCATCTTTCAGTAACACGGACCAAACAACGTATTACATGAGTGAGATGTCGAAGGAAAAGCTTCTTGAGGGGCTGGTGATCGGTCGTCAATACGTATTCTTCGTTTCGACGGCCAGCACCTGTGTGGGTTGGGCAGGAAATGAAATCGAATGCCCATTCGACAGCGAAGCTATCGCCAGATATCTAGAGGGCTCCGGTCTGGTCCCGACTAAGCCAGGGCAAGCCTCCTTCTGGTATGGGATAGCTGGCTCTGTCTAGTCGGTGAGGATCGGGTGTTGTTGGGGTCGGCGCTTCTGCGCCGGCCCCAACAACCAACTATATGAAGTTTTTATATACACAACTTCTACAATTATTTTTGAAAATTAGACGTTCTTTAGTTATTTATTGTGATATAATTGATATAGAAAATTAGATTATAGATAACATGAGTTGGAAATATGGAGGAATAATACTAATCTCATCTCTTTTGGTTTTGGGGATCTATTTTATATCAGGGGTTCCCCCAGAAAGGGTGAATGCTCAGGTCAATTCTACTGATGAGTGTCCGGGGGCTAAAATACTCTATAATACCGGCTATGCATGTTCTTTTGATAGTGAAATCACAGGGCCCGGTGGGGACCCCATCTCTATCTACAGATGTAGCGGTGGAGGAACTCAGACCGTCTCTTGCAAAAAATGGTCCGAGTATGGTCCCACTATCAGAAATTATATTGGGAACGATCCTGCGGACAAATGTTACGCTGCTGTCTCTGGGGCTAGTTCTTGTACAAACGGTACATACAGCTGTACCCTCTCAGACTCTGTAAACACTAAATATGAATA
>PFAG01000013.1 GCA_002773755.1 Candidatus Colwellbacteria bacterium CG10_big_fil_rev_8_21_14_0_10_41_28 | reverse complement strand
CTGCCATAGGCTCCCCTGTCTCTTCGTTAATTGTAGGCGTGACTTTCTCATCTAATCCAACCTCGTGGAACTCTAATACAGGAGTTTCTCCAATCTGTTTAGCAGCATCTTCAACATCAACTCCAGCAAGTTCTACTAAAAGTTGATAGCTATCTCCTTTTTGAGCTGTAGCTACCTTAGGTTCAGCCACACCAAACATGTTAATCCTTCTTTCAATAACCTCCTTAAGGCCAGCTACAGCTTCCTGATGCTCGGCTGAATCTATGTTAGAGAGATCAATCTCGTAAACTAAGGCACTCCCCCCAACTAAATCTAACCCAAGATTCCAAGGAAGCTTTTCTGATACAGGGTTCCCTGGATATATAAAGAAGCCTCCTAAAACAGCTAGGAGAATTATTCCAATTAATATAAATGCACTTTTTTGCTTAATATCTTGCATCTTGTCCGCCCGGGAGGAATCGAACCTCCAACCACCGGCTTAAAAGGCCGTTGCTCTACCGATTGAGCTACGGGCGGTCAATCTATAAATTAACTCTTATAGATTGCTTATTCAAGCTCTTCTTGAAGTTTTTCAAGGAGATCTTTCGCCTTCTTACTTAACTTTTTAGGAGTCTTGAATATTGGTCTAATTACTAAGTCTCCCGATTTGGTAACACCAGCACCCCCTACTCTCAGCTCATCTCTTATGTCATACCCGGTTGGAATTTTAATTCTATGGTCTTTCCCATCAAGCCCGGTTGCAGCTATCTCTTTGCCAAGAAGAAGATCTGTTATATCAACTTCCATCTCTCTATATAGGTCATACCCCCTTCTCTCAAAAATAGCATGAGGGGCAACCCTGATTCTTATATATAGATCTCCCGCTACTGTATTGTTCTCTCCCGCTTCTCCCTCCCCTTGGATCTTAACTATCTGACCATCTTCTACTCCTGGTCTGATGCTAACACTAATATTTCTTTTACTCATAACTCTTCCCGCTCCCTTACATTCTTTACAAACCTTTTCTGGGGTTTCTCCGGCTCCCTTACACTCAGGACATGTTGAGACTTGAGCAAAGGTTCCAAAAAAAGTATTCCTCGTCTGCTTAACTTGACCTTGTCCACTGCAGTATGAACATCTGATAAAGTTAACATCTTTATCATGACCCTCTCCCTTACACAAATCACACTTAACGTGTGTGTTAAGTTCAACTTCTAAATCTTTCCCTTTTTGAGCGTCCTCTAATGAGATTTCCTTAACAACCTCCACATCAGCACCCCTCTGATATGTCTTCCTTTTTCTAATACCCATGCCTTCGAAGATGGAACCAAATATATCTTCGATGTCCCCCAAGTCTTCAAAACCACTAAAATTGATATCCCAGTTTCCATTAGCACCACCAGCAAAAGGATTGCCCCCCTCAAAGACTTTCCCGAACTTATCGTACTGAGCACGTTTTTCTTTGTTTGATAAAACCTGATATGCCTCAGACGCCTCCTTAAACTTATCTTCATCTCCACCTCTGTCTGGATGATATTTGTGGGCAAGTTTTCTATATGCTTTTTTGATTTCCTCTTCTGAGGCTCCTTTTTGAACTCCCAATATTTGATAATAATCCTGCATTGCTAAATAAGAATAGTGATTAATTAAGTGGTTATCAATTTATTTCGACAACCTCCTTGGTCCTTGTCTCAAGCTTTATTTCCATAAACCCTGAACCTATAAGCAACTCGTAGGTAACGAATGCAATTAGGGCTACTGGATAGTAAACGAAGAACTTGAACCCAAGGGCAGTTACTAGGATAAATAGAATCATAATGCCTCCCCAAAAAACCCTTTGTCCATCTGGAATCTGACTAGACACTGTCACAAGAGCATTTTTAACATTCTCTGAGACTGATGCCTCTAGGTCTAAGATAATACTTGAGCTCACCTTATCCTGAAGCTCTATCACTAACTGGTCGTGTGTTGCTTGGATAGAAGCCTTCTTATTGTTCTCAGTTAGTCTTTGATAACGGATATCCTCCTCTAACTGTTTTTGAGCAAGACTGGTTATCACATCATCTAACTTTGTATTGCTAGAGAAGTTGCCAACAAAAGGCTTCGCCACTGGCACAATTACTATATCAACCAACCTACTAACATTCTTCTCCTGAAGAAAAATATTTCCATTAGCAACAAGGATATAGCTGAAGAATATGGCAACTCCTATAATCACTAATGATCCGGTTCTTCTTGCGGCTCCGAAGAAATCAAGCTTAACCATGTTGTTATACTCTCTACTTCCAAAATAGTGTGCCCAGAATAAGAAAACTATTAGAGTCAAAGTGAAGATAAAGAAGAATTTAAAAGGTGGGGCAAACAAGAACATCACTAACCCTAGACCAGAGAATACGGAAGAAACAAGGGCATATTTACTACCCGTCAGAATTAAAGCCTCAACCACGTATAGAGCCAGGAAAAGCACTAAGAAGAAAGTCCCAGCAAAAGGATGCCCGGACATAAATGAGAAACTAGTACTAACAGCTAACAAAATTATTCCTCCAATTAGAGAGTATGTCTTTATTAGAGATATTCTACCCGTAGCGGCATTCTCTTCACTGATAATAGAAGCTTGCTCTTCGTGTTTTTCAAGAAGGTTTCCCATTAAAGAATGTATGGCGGATGGAGGCTATTTTTCCTTATCTTTATCTTCTTCAGGACCCCCTTCCTCCTTTTTATCACTAGCTTCTTTATACATTATCTCGCCTATCTTTTGAAGCGATGATGAGAGTTTTTCTGATTTAGATTTAATCTTTTCTGGATCTCCACTTTCTAAGACGGATTTAAGATCGGTTATATCGTCTTCTATACTCTTTCTTGTATCTGCATCAACTTTCTCGCCAACCTCCTTAAGTGATTTCTCGGCTGTATATACAAGAGCTTCTGCTTTATTCTTCTCTTCTATAGCCTCTCTCTTCTTTTTATCTTCCTCTGCGTGCTCTGCAGCCTCATGTTTAAGTTTTTCTATCTCATCCTTACTGAGAGAGGTTGTTGCCTCAATTCTTATAGACTGAGTCTTTCCACTAGCCTTATCAACCGCCTTAACATTTAGAATTCCATTGGCATCTATGTCAAAAGTTACCTCTACTTGAGGAACGCCTCTTGGCGCAGGAGGAATTCCATCGAGAATGAATCTTCCTAGAGCTTTATTATCTGACGCCATCTCTCTTTCACCCTGAAGGATGTGAATCTCTACGGATGTCTGATTATCAGCAGCAGTCGAGAATGTTTGACTCTTTGAGGTTGGGATTGTCGTATTTTTCTCTATTAGTTTTGTGCTAACTCCCCCTAATGTCTCTATTCCGAGAGAAAGTGGTGTGACATCAAGAAGAAGAACATCTTTTACATCTCCTTGGAGAATGCCCGCCTGGATAGCCGCACCAACTGCAACAACTTCATCTGGGTTGATTCCATAATGTGGCTCTTTGCCAAATAAATCTTTTACCGCCTGCTGAACTGAAGGCATTCTAGTTTGACCACCTACCATGATGATCTCATTAATATCCCCTATCTTGAGTCCAGCTCCTTTTGGTGATGGCGCTGTGACAACTTCTCTAACTAAATCTATGGACTCTTTAACCAGATCTCCTGTTAACTCTTCTAATTTTGCTCTACTCAATTTGAGTAGGAAGTGTTTTGGCCCAGATGCATCTGAGGTTATATATGGAAGATTAACTTCTGTTTCTATAGCTGTTGATAGCTCATGCTTAGCTCTTTCTGAGGCCTCCTTAAGTCTTTGGAGTGCGAGAGGATCTCCTGAGATATCCACCCCTTCCTGTTTTTTATATTCAGATAAGAGATATCCGATTATCTTCTGATCGAAGTCATCTCCTCCCAAGTGAGTATCCCCTCCAGTTGCCTTAACCTCCACAGTATTGTCCCCTACTTCGAGAACAGATATGTCGAAGGTTCCTCCTCCAAAATCAAAAACAACTATCTTCTCATCCTTTTCTTTATCAAGTCCATATGCCAGAGCTGCTGCTGTTGGCTCGTTGATAATTCTTTTTACAGTTAGACCAGCAATTTCACCAGCATTTTTGGTAGCCTGTCTTTGTGAATCATCAAAATATGCTGGAACTGTTATTACAGCCTCGCTAATCTCTTCTCCAATTCTGCTTTCAGCATCCTTCTTAAGTTTAGTGAGCACCATTGCTGAAATTTCTTCTGGCTTGTGCCACTTATCACCCATCTTTATTTCTACTCCTGCATCAGAAGATTCTCTAATTTCGAAAGGAAGATTTTTCTTATCTCTTTGAACACCTTCGTCCGAGAAATTTCTTCCGATCAGTCTCTTTACTGAACTAATTGTATTTTGTGGGTTAGTTATGGCTTGTCTCTTGGCCAAAAGACCAACCAATCTCTCATTTGATTTTGAGAGAGCTACTATTGAGGGCGTTGTTCTATTGCCCTCTGCATTTTCCAAAATCTTAGCCTCACCCCCTTCTATTACTGCCATTGCAGAGTTTGTTGTTCCTAAATCTATTCCTAATATTTTTGCCATGTTATTTATTTCTTCTTATATACCTTTACTTTTGCTGCTCTAATAATTTTGCCGTGAAGGACGTATCCCCTTTCAACCTGCTCGGCGATCTTATTATCCAAATCCTCTTCCGTGCTTATGTTAGCTATCGCATCGTGAATTGTCGGATCGAACTCTTCTCCCTCTTCTACTTCCATTGATTCAAGCCCTCTCCTTTTCAGAATCTCTTCTATCTGACTCTTTATCATATACACACCCTTATCTACCTTGCCATCTTTTTCGAGAGTTGAGAGAGCGAGTTCAAAATTATCAAGAACCTGAATTAACTCTATAACCAGATCTTCATTTGAGAATTTAGCGATCTGCTCCAACCTGCTCAATTCCTCCTTTTTGTAGTTGATTAGATCAGCTTTAGCCCTCTTCCAGCCATCTAGATACTCATCGCGTTCCTTCTTGAGGGAATTTAAATCCTTATTCTCTTTTTGGTTGTCCTTTTCTGACATGTATAAGCCTCTTGGCAGTTAAGAAGTTACAAAATTGTGACTTGGGTGTCAAACCTATCTCCTGTGTTCAATCGCCCCACCTAGAGTATCTTCGTCAGCAAATTCTATTTCTCCTCCCGAAGGAATTCCAACTCCAAGTCTGGTGATTCTTTCAGCCAATTCATCGAGCTCTTTCTCTATTTGAGCAGATAGAAAGTTATTTTGAGGGTTTGGGTTGAGGGCGATGACTATCTCTTTTGCCTTACTAAACCCATCTCTTTTAATACGACTCCTGAGACTCTTTATTTTTAGCTTCTGATCTGGCTCAAGAGATCCTCCTCTGCCGAATTCTCCAAGGACAAGGTATGTTCCATTAAACTTACTGGCATTTTCCATTGAGGTTAGGTCTGTATCCTTTTCTACAATGGCGATTATACTTTTATCCCTATCTGGATCACTGCATATCTCACAGAGCTCCCCTGGATTGGAGTGGATATAGAAACAATCTGAACAGATCTTAACCGCAGAAAGGTCTTTAATATCATCTGCTAAAGATTTCTGAAAACCCTCACCTTTTTTGATTAGATGGAAGGCAAGTCTAATACCCTGCCTTGGTCCAATTCCAGGAAGACTGGAAAGAGCGTCAGCAAGTTTTCTAATTTCCTTGGGTATTCTCATGTCTTGTCTCTAGATTCCTAAAACTTGCCTTTTCCCTGTCGAAGAAAAGTGGAACTGTTCCCAATGGTCCATTTCTATGTTTGGCGATTATGATATCAACGATATTCTCATCTTCAGGAGGGACTTCTACCCTAGCTCTATCTCGAGGATGAACGAACATTACAATATCAGCATCTTGTTCGATTGATCCAGACTCCCTCAAGTCAGAGAGTCTTGGGACCTTAACTTCTCTCTGCTCAACTCCACGAGAAAGCTGTGAAAGAGCAAGAATCGGAACATCTAATTCTCTTGCAATTCCCTTAAGCCCTCTTGATATTTCGGTAACCTGTTGCACAGAATTATCTGAGCCTGAACGAGGTTGAATCAATTGGAGATAGTCTACAACTATCAAAGAAAGCCCCTTATTCTCAGCCTGAAGTCTTCTGGCCATTGATCTCATCTGAATAATGTTTGGAGATGGAGTGTCATCTATAAAGAGAGGGGCATCACTCAATTTATCGAGTGCAGATTGGATCATCTGAAAATCTAATTCGTCTTTTAGTCTGCCCGTTCTCAACTTCCATAGGTCTACCTGAGCCTCAGCTGCTATAAGCCTATCTGTGACCTGCTCCCTACTCATTTCTAAAGAGAAAACTCCAACTGGCATTTTTGCATCGACTGCAACGTAACGAGCTATATCTAAAGCAAAAGAGGTCTTTCCGTATGAAGGCCTAGCTCCAACCACAACTAGATCTGACCTCTGAAGACCTGAAAGAATATTGTCTAGTTGGATAAAGCCTGTTGGCGTACCCCTTAGTGTTTCCCCCTCTCCTTCGTGAAGCTTTTCTATCCTGTCATATGCCTTACTTAGATCATCTCCTATAGAAGCAAAGTTTTTTGAAACTGATTGTTGGGATATGGCAAAAATCTTCTGCTCAACTATGTCTAGGAAGTCCTCTATATCGCTCGCTGGATTAAAAGCTCCTTCACTAATAGAAGCCGACACGTTAATAAGATCTCTCAATGTTTTTTTCTCCTTTACAATCTTTCCGTAGTGAAGAACATGGGCCGCTGTTGGAACAGAGTTAACTAATTCTGTTAAGTATGCAGATCCACCAACTTCATCAAGTTTCTTTTTTGTTTTAAGAATGGCTGTGACACTTAGAATATCGATGGGTTCTCTTTTGTCCCAAAGCTCTTCGATTGTTTTGTAAATAAGGCTGTGAGCCTTTTTATAGAAATCTCCTTCACGCAACAAATCGGCTACTGCAGCTACAGCATCCTTATCTAACATGAGTGCCCCTAAGACAGACTTCTCTGCGTCTAGGTCTTGGGGTGGAATTTTTGCTGTTTGGTTGGCCATAGGAAGGGTCCGTATGATGTGTCCTCTACACTATATCCTAAGGATTCTATCTTTCTTCTTAAAGTGTCGGCCTTAACAAACTGTTGATTACGTCTTAATAGTTCTCTACCGGTTGCTAGAGTCATTATGTGAATTGGCATCTTATATAGCTTATCTGCATGTTTTAGGTTAAAGCCTAAAATCTTATCAAATTCAAAAGCTAAAGATCTCTTTTGGGATGGTGAAAGATCTGGATCAGTTATTCCTCTTCTCATTAAAGAAAGAACTCCTGGAATGTTTAGGTCTTCGCTAACCACTGTTTTTACATCTTTAAAGTATTTTTTATAAAGTTTGGCATTGTCCTTAAACTCGTCCTTGCTACCAATGAACTTCAACCTCCCCAGTTCATGCCACAAGTTCCAAATTGCATTCTCTGCACCCTCTAGCGCTTTCCAGGTAAAGTTGAGCCTGGTCTTATAGTGAGCTTCCGCAACAAGATATCTGAATGATAGAGGCATCATTCCTTTTTTCTCTATATCTTTGAGAACAAAAAAGTTCTTTTTGCTCTTAGCCATCTTTTCTTCATCTACCAAAAGATGCTCTCCATGCATCCAGTAGTTCACAAATTTTTTACCGGTGGCAGCTTCTGATTGAGCAATTTCGTTGTCGTGATGAGGAAATATGTTATCCACTCCCCCAGTGTGAATATCTATAGTTTCGCCCAAGGCTGCCATGCTCATTACAGAACACTCTACATGCCAACCTGGCCTACCTTCTCCCCAAGGACTTTTCCAGCTTGGCTCACCTTCTTTCTTTGCCTTCCATAAAACGAAATCTTGGGCTTCATCTTTATCATATTCGTCTGCAAGAACTCTTGCCCCATCTTTGATGTCTATATTCTTAATACCAACTAGTTGTCCATAATCCTTAAATTTAGATATATCAAAATATACAGAATTATCTTTTCCGACATATGCATATCCACCCTCAACCAACTTCTTTATCAGATCGATCATCCCCTTTATGTGATCGGTCGCAAGAGGATATTTCTCAGCTGGTTCTACATTGAGCTTTTTAAGATCTTTGAAAAAAAGTTTTATGTATGGTCTGGTTATCTCTCTGATATCCTTTTTCTGACTTTTAGCTTTTTTAATTATCTTGTCCTCAATATCAGTTATATTCATAACCTGCTTAACAGAGTATCCAAGATATTTAAGTGTTCTTCTTAATAGATCTTCAAAGATGTATGTCCTGAGATTTCCAATATGGGCGGTGTCATAAACCGTTGGTCCACATGTATACAAACTGACCTGACCCTTTTTAATGGGTTTAAAAACCTCTTTTTTCTTAGTTAATGTGTTGTATATCTTTAGCATTCCTATCCTTAGATTATATCATCACGAGACCTCTTCTTACAGGCAAAAGAAAGTTTATTTTGATAAGAAAAGCGGCTCTTCTAGCCGCTTATCTTTGTTATCTTTATTTCGGTGAAAGGTTGTCTGTGTCCACCCTTAGTCCTTTGCCTCTTTTTAGGTTTATATTTGAATATAATGATCTTTCTGTTTCTTGCCTGCCTTAATACCTCTCCTTCTACTTTGGCGCCAGAGACATAAGGGGTGCCAACCTTAACACTCTCTCCTTCTCCCAAAAGAAGCACTTTATCAAAAACAAAGGCCTTTCCTTCTTCGGCTTCTACTTTTTCTATTCTCACTTTTTCTCCTTCGGAAACTCTGTATTGTTTTCCTCCAGCTTCAATTACTGCGTACATAGTTGCGGAGATATGATATGGGTATCTATCAATATGGTCAAGTTAGTTAATCAGGGTTATTGCAATAGATGCAAAAAAGAAAAAAATAGATACAACTAAATTACCTAAGGCTATTATATATGAAATTGTCTTATCTCTCTCATATACCTGGTGACTTAAAAAGAGATTAATGACTAGAATAGCTATCATTAGGCCCAAAATGAGGCCGAGAACGCTTAATCCCCCAACTAAGTCTACTTGGTTGTGATAGTTATCAAATCTAATAATTAGAGCTCCAGTTCCAACCGGAAGACCTAAGGATATAACAATTGATGAGAGAATAATTAGAAGTATACTCCCAACAAATAGTGATAAAATTATCTTATCCTTGAACATTACAGTTTCTTTTTAAACTCTTCTATCAATGGCACCTCGTTTGATTCTACTATATAAAGCTTGGCTAAATGATATGCGGACCAGTCTATTAAAGATATTGCATTAATCAGTTTTTCCGATCTGTTCTTTCCCTCAAGATTAACTGTTAGGGTAAGTAAATCTCTTTTTTTATACATATCTTCGAGTACCTTCATTCTCTTAGTTACTCTAGGATGATCTTCCTTGTCTTTTATAAAAATGAAAGCGAATTTTGATGTTAGATCCTTAGTTGTGCTGATGGAATCGAATCCTGAAATTTCATTGTGATTGAGCTCTGAGAATGTATTAAAGAATGCTGGAATTTTTCCAGTCTCATTGAATTTAGTTTTCCAGTTGTACGCCAGAGCACTATTTTCTCTTGATGAATATATAACAGGAACTTTACCAATAAGATTCTTTGCCATAAGTTCTCCTCCACTCTCTATATTCTTAAGTCTTGCAGCAGCAGAGGACAATTCCTTCTTTAAAGAACCCTCTGAGAAGAACTCAAGTGCGGCAAGAATCATATATCCAGTTGCCATTCGTGGTTGAATACCAGTTTTGGGAATTTCGATATATAGAGCCCCCACCTTCTTGGCTCTTTTGATTAGCTCCCCTCCAGTTGAGATAACGGCAATGTGGTGACCTTTCTCCAATGCCTTCTCAAAAGCATCTAACACCTCTTCTGTATTCCCAGAGTATGAGATGAAAATAAGTAGCCTACCTGAGAGATCTATTTTAGGAAGGCCATATCCCTTATGTGTAAGAAGGTCTAGCTCTGGCTTAAGAAAGTTAAGGGCATCCCCTATTAGGCCAGATCCACCCATGCCAAAGATTGCGAACTTATCGAACTTGGCTAGTGAACCAACTAGATTACTAATCTTAGGCTCGTATCTAAATTGCTCTTGGAAGCTTTCTATAGCTTCTCTCATTTTATCTTTCATATACTATCCTTAACTCAATTTTATACTTTTTGACTGTTTTATAAAAACAAAAGGCTCAGGGCTCCACCTCCACCACGAATGTGGAGGGGCGCCAATGAATCAAGTGGTTGAGGAGAGAGACGTGCCAATTATTTTCTAAAGAAAAAGTTTCAATTTGTGACCCCAGGGGGAATCGAACCCCCATTTCCAGCGTGAGAGGCTAGCGTCCTGACCGTTAGACGATGGGGCCATCAACAACCGATTATAGCTATATCCTTATTCTATATCAATTCTATCTGGTGGAATTTGATAGTAGTTGATGACAAACTCGGCAAGCTCTCTAAAAGCTGGAACAACAGTTAACCCAGCGAGAGGAGCCCCTGCAGGTTTCTCTAATCTAATGAAAATAACAAACTTGGGATCTTTTGCTGGTGCATAACCTATATATGTATTAATAACATCATCCGTATACCCTCCCCTTCCATTTATATCTGGAACTTGAGCTGTCCCAGTCTTACCAGCAACTGAATATCCCTCTATTTTTGCAACATACGCCTTATCCACAGCAGAAATAAGCATTTCAGTAACTTGTTCACTAGCCTTTTCTGAAATTACTCTTCGGATCTTTTGCGGCTTATTATCTGCATTAACGTATGGCCGCATAAGCTCACCCCCATTAGCAACAGCACCAAGAGCTTGAAGAAGACCAATTGGAGTAACTGATATTCCTTGACCGAAGCTAGCTGTGGCGTAGTTAATATCTCTAATATCAACTTCTAGAGGTAAAAGGCTTCCTTGGACTTCTCCTGGAAGATCTATATCCGTTTTATCGTTAAGTCCAAACTTGTTCAGATAATTGTAGAACTTTTCATTTCCCAATTGCCTTTGGACATATGCAGCACCCGTGTTTAGTGATTTTTCAAGAATGTTACTCATAGTAACTGTCCCGTGACTCTTCAGATCCCAGTTGTGAATGGTGTGAGCATTCAGAGTTAGCTCTCCAGAGTCATAAAATGTATCTTCTGGATGAACGGCTCCATCATCTAGGGCGGAAACCATAGTTATAACCTTAAAGATTGAACCAGGTTCGTATATAGCCTGGACTGCTGGATTTAGAAAAACTCCAACATCATATTGCCCATAGTTATTGGGATCGAAGGTCGGATAGCTAGCCATAGCCAAAATCTTCCCTGTCTCTGGATCAGAGACCATAGCGAGCCCTCCCGATCCATTCCAATCTTCAACAAGATCCTTAATAATGGTTTCAGCTCTGTTTTGAATATGTGTATCTATAGTCAGCTGAATATTCTTTCCGTTTTTTGGATTAATAAGCTTGTCCCCTTCGCTTTCTCCCGCAATACCTCCAAGGAGTTGGTTGTAATAGCTCTCGATTCCATATTTTCCGAGCCACACAGATTCATTCTCTGAAACATATCCTACAATATGCGATCCAGTTGTTTCTCTTGGATAGAATCTACTCTTAGCACTACCTACATAAACACCTTCTATACCCAAACTTTCTACTTTTTCTGCCATCTCATCCGTTGGCTCTTTGTGTAGAGGTTCATATGGATCATTCTCCTTTTCTAGTCTCTCCAGAAGAACTTCTTTGCTCTCTCCGAGAATTTCAAAAAGAAGAGAGGCCGCACTTTCTGGATCCTCGACTTCATCAGGAACTGCATAAACTACTGGATAGTCCTTATTAATAGCAGCGTGTATCTTGCCTCCGTCTTTATCCGTGAAATATATATCTCCCCTTTTAGGTATTAAAAAACCACCTAAAGTGTGGATTGAGGAGGCTTGAGCCTCGTAATAGGACCCTTCTCTTATTTGAACATCATAGAAACGAAACCCTAAGACGGCATAAAGAAGGGCAAATAAACCTACTAATATTGTGATGCGAGAGCCCATTTTGGATTTCTGTCTTTAACTAGACCTCTTTCTTCAGCTAGCCTCTCTAGGTTATCACTCTTTACTAAATTGTAATAATCATTTTTAAGCTCAGCGTTCTCTACCTTAAGGTCTTCTACATCATTTCTCATGCTTGATAAGTCATGTCTTGTATTAACAAGCCCAATGTAGCTAATGACAGTAACCACGAGCATAGAACCACAGATTATCCCTGCATAAACAAAGGACCTTGATTCTTTCTTCTCTTTATTTGGTTTGATTATGGTCATTGATTTCTATAACGCGAAGTTTTGCACTTCTACTTCTTGGATTGTTTTCGACCTCTTTCTCTGTTGGCGTAATTGAATTCTTAGTAACAACTGTCCCCTTGCCGGATTCCTCTAGTTGTCCAAAGCCTTCTTTAACCATCAAATCCTCTTTTGAGTGGTACGAGATGATTGCGACCCTTCCTCCGGGAGCGACTATTCTCTCAAGCGAGCCCAAAACGGTTCCAAGATTCTCCAGCTCTCGATTGATATACATCCTTAGAGCCATAAAGGTTCTGGTTGCTGGATGAATCCTCCCCTTTTCGTAATCTCTTGGGACTGCACTTTTAACAACATCTGCGAGCTGTCTGTTAGTGACAATCGGTTGGTCGTATCTTGCTGAAACAATTGCACTAGCGATTTGTCTTGCATATCGCTCATCACTCAAATCTTTGATGATAGACATAAGGTCTTTCTCGTTGATATAGTGGAGAGCTTCATAAAGAGGTGTCTCTTTTTCGGAATAGGTCATTGATAGCTTCTCCTTTCTTCCCCTGAAACTAAAACCTTTTCCTCCTTCAAGTTGATCTGAAGAGAATCCTAGGTCTAATAGGAACCCATTAGCCAAACCTAGATCATTCTCTTCTATGAGAGAGGGAAGATCTTTGTAGTTGGCTTGTCTTAGCTCAAGCCCTTTAAGATCAAAGTCCTCTTTATCGAATCGCTCCTTAAGAGCTTTTACTCTCGCACTATCCCAATCGATGCCGAGAAATACTCCACCTGGCGATACCCTTTTGGCAAGCTCTATTGAGTGCCCCCCATCACCAGCAGTTCCATCAATTGCAAAATCTCCTTGAGATAATTCAAGTAGATCTAAAACTTCGTTTAAAAGAACTGGAATATGTTTCGACTTTTCCATAAACCGCTATATCCCCAAATCGGCCATCTTTTCGGCAATTTCCTCTGAGGATCCTTCGGTTTTCTGTTTATACGTATCCCAGGTTTTCTCATCCCATATCTCCATTCGGTTGTATACACCGATAACCTGGGTACTTTTTTTAAGTCCTGCGTACTTACGCAGATAATCTGGTATTAAAATTCTTCCCTGAGAATCTAATTTAACGTCGCTTGCCCCCGAGAGCATCAGTCTTACAAAAGCTCTTGAATTTGCTTGAGAAAGAGGAAGTTTAACAAGCTTCTCAGCTAACTCTTGCCAATCTTTTTTATCAAATACGAATAGACACTTATCTAATCCTCGTGTAACGATGGCCCCACCTTGGACCTTCTTTCTGAATTTGGCCGGTACTGCTACCCTGCCCTTTTCATCTACACTATGTTTGAATTCTCCGATAAACATTGGGTTTTTCTAACTTGGAGGGAAAAGTTATCCCCAGAAGAGGTGGGTTATCCACACATTTATCCACAATTCCCCACTTGAGTATTAGTCTAACCCACAATTCCCTAAATAACAACAATATGGTTGTGTATAAAAAGAGACCCCAGTGGGGCCTCTTTTTAATCTATTATTTAAGTAGTTTAACTCTACTCTAACTCTGCTATGGCGCCTGCCTCCTTAAGCTTAGCAACCATCTCTTCTGCCTCTGCTTTCTTAACTGATTCCTTAATTACCTTAGGGGCTGCCTCAACGAGGTCTTTGGCTTCCTTAAGACCAAGACCAGTGATCTCTCTAACTGCCTTAATAGCATTAATCTTCTGCTCTCCGGATGCCTTAAGTAAAACATTGAACTCAGTCTTTTCTTCTCCAGGTCCAGCGGCGGCTGCAGCTGCAGGGCCGGCGGCACTAACACCAAATTTTGCCTCAAGAACTTTAACTAAGTCTGCTAGCTCAAGAGCTGTTAGCTTTTCGATCTCTGAGATTAATCCCTCATACTTCTTTGCTAACTCCTCCATGTCTGCACTCATTTCTGGCTCTTCTTCTTTTACCTCCTCTTTAGCCTCATCTTTTTTAGGAGTATCATCGGAAGAATCATCTTTAGGGGCATCGTCTGCAGGAGCTTCTTCCTTAGCTTCCTCAGATGTCTCCTCTTCCTTCTCTTCAGGAGTTTCCTCGACTACCTCTTCTTTCTTTTCTTCTTCTGCCATGATTATTGATTATATTTTTATCTCGACCTTCTAATTGAAATTAATTTGTCATCTCAGCCTTTTGGCTAAGAACATATAGCAATCCTCTGATTGGTGCTGCAATTGAACCAACAACCTGAGCCAAGAGAACTTCTCTTGTTGGCAGCTGACCAATTACTACAATCGCATCTTCGTTTATTGCCATATCACGCTCGATGTCATATCCACCCAAAAGCTTAAAATCTTCGTGATTCTTTGAGAATCTATAGATCAGACCTGTTGGTGCGGATAGTTCGTCTCCAACAAAGAATGTTCCTACCTGACCCTCAAACCTGGCTGGATCCAACTTTACACCAGCTTCTTTAAGGATTAGATCAAGAAGACTCTTTTTGATGACGGTCATCTTTGAATCGACTTCTATTAACTCTTTCCTAAGAGCTCTCATGTCGGAGACACTAGTACCGCTAAAATCGGCAAAAACTAGCGCCTTAGATGCCTTTACGGCTTCAACGCCCTCCTTTATTACCTCTTCTTTTTTTGCCCTTGTTATTGCCATATAAACAAAAAGCTGCGGAAACCCGCAGTTTTATAACTTTGAATTTCCTGGGTAGGTCTTATGGACGTGCCTACTGTCTGCGGATTTGCCTAACTATTATTAATTAATCTCTATCTACTGTCAACTACTTACCCCTCATTTTGCTTTCTACGTGAGGAATATGCTTTTTACACCACTTACAGTATTTCTTAAGATTGAGCTTTCTTTCTACGCTCTTTTTATTCTTAGTAGTGTGATAGTTCTTACGATTACAAACAGAGCACTTAAGTGTTATTAGATGTTCTGTGAATTTTGATTTTCCTGCCATGTTTGTGTGTTCTTGATTAAAAACTGGAGCCGATGGGCGGATTTGAACCGCCGACCTCGTACTTACCAAGCACGCGCTCTAACCGTCTGAGCTACATCGGCAACATCTCAACTAGCCTGTTCCTTAATTTAGTATTTCCGTAGCTGACAGTCATAACTCCATTTGTGTTTCTCTTCCTATATGTGCCCACGCCTCTTCTTGGAGTAACCCTAGTTTTATACATTTGTTTTTCGCTTATGTCCAGTTCCTCAATCCATTTTCTCTCGACTTCTCTAATATCAACATCGTCAAAAATCTGAAGTTCGAATTTTAGACTACTTTTATCGACACTAAATATCCTGACTAGAAAATCTATAAAAGACTTTATAAGTACTGGATCTGAGTTCCCTAGACGCACTGCATTCTTATTTGCCTTAGTTCCCTCACCCCAATAGAGCCCAATCCCTAATCCAAATAATTGAGCTTCTTCTAGCGTCCTTGGCGCCTCGAACTTAAACGGATCTCCATCTGGATTATACTTTATATACACAGCTTCTGATATAGGCCTCCTTGGTATTTCACTCTTATCCATCCAGTATCTAACTTTATTGACAGAACAGTTAAGGATCTCTGCTATTTCCGCCATAGACTTTCTGTCTATTATATATAGCCTTTCTAGTACCTTTTTGCCTATAATAGAACTAAATTATACCATTTTGGCACAACTCGTTCATCTAGTTGGGGCGCTATGTGGTTTTCTCTTGAGCCACCTCCCGGATTCGAACCGGGGACCTACAGTTTACAAAACTGTTGCTCTAACCAGCTGAGCTAAGGTGGCCTACTTGTGCATGGGGTGAGAGTCGAACTCACTGGGCCAACAAGGACAACGGATTTACAGTCCGCCCCCGCACCCTACGGGACTACCCATGCGACTGCTCTATATAATCATCTATCCACTCTTTTATCAATAATAACAGCTTTTTACCGTGATATCTTATGTGGACTAGGCGCTATACACCACTACAATTACTCCCTATCCTTCCTAGATCTTAACTGTTTGCTAATAAGGTTATCTGCCTTCATCACCACAACCTTTGCTCTTCTAAGAAACTTGTCTTTGCTCTTAAGAAGGGCTTCATCCAACTTCTCGAATGCGTGTGCTCCTTTAGGAGCAAGGTCTCCATCCCTCCTCTCTTCCTGCACCCTTGGAACAGCAAGAGCCATAACATAGACAATTATGGCGAGTGAGACCATTAACAAAAACTCTAAGATTAAATCAAGCATACTATAATTCTAAACGATAAAAGGTATCCACTACAATGTTCTCCCCCGTTTTCCTAATAGCTTCGGTTACTAAGTCTTTAACCTTCTGGCTTGTATCTTTGACATAGTCTTGCTCTAGAAGCTCTTCTACACTCTCGGGGTTCATGGAAACGATCTGGAGCGTTAATTCATGAGCTAGATCTAGGAATGGATCTGACTTAGCTACAAAATCAGTTTCGCAGTTTAATTTAAGGATTGTTCCAACTCTGTCGTTGTGAACATATGACTTGATTAGTCCTGCCTTAGCCTCTCTTTCTGATCTTTTCTCAGCTTTAGCAAGACCCTTTTCTTTTATGATTTTTACAGCCTTATCGAAGTCTCCATCAACTTCTTCTAGAGCCTTTTTAGCGTCCATTACGCCAGCGCCAGTTTCTTCTCTTAATTTCTTAATTTCTTCTGCACTAACCATTTTTCTTTATATCTTCTACAGCTTCTTGCTTAGGGGCTTTTGTTTTTGCCTCTACAATAGCTTCTTTAATTATATCCAAAATATATTCGACACTCTGAATACTTCTGTCGTTTGCTGGGATTATATAGTCTGTCTTATCTGGATCTGAATCTGTGTTGATAATTGCGGCAACATCAACCCCCATCTGCCTTGCTTCACGTGATGGAATCTCGTTCTGATATATGTCTGCTATTAGAACCATTTGAGGGATCTTGTTCAAGTGCTCTATTCCTCCCAAAAGCTTTTCCAACTTGAGAAGTTCCTTTTTGAAGCTTAGCTCTTCTTTCTTAGTATATTTCTCCCAACCACCACTAGCTTTTTGTTCCTTAAGCTTTCTGAGGTGCTTGATCCTTTTTGAGATTGTCTCGAAGTTAGTAAGGGTTCCTCCAAGCCACCTTTCATTAACATATGGTGTGTTGGTTGCTTCACCAACCTCTCTAATCTTCCTCTTCGAAGCAGGGCTTGTTCCAACAAGCACAATCTCCCCTCCTTTTTCATATATATCCTTAATTGCTTTAACTACTCTATCTATACCAAAAATAGTCTTCTCGAGGTCTATAACCTCAAAACCACTCCTGTTGGCCATAATAAACGGCTTCATTTTAGGATTGGTTCTTGATTTTGAGCGGCCATAGAACATGCCAAATTCCATCATCTCTTCGATGGCCTTTGTATCCTTAGCGTTCAAAGAAGAAGCCTCATCTTTTTGGGCTTTTTGAACTGATTTTTCCTCAGTTTTAGCTGTAGCTTCAGCTACATTCTTATCATCCATTTAGCGATTGCTAGAATAGCATTAAAAATAGTGAGTGACAAGGGAAAAACTACTTTTTAGTATGATCCCTTCTCCATTCATCAATTTTCTTATGATTGCCTGAAATTAAAACCTTAGGGACTTTGTATTCTCTGCCTTTATGCTTAAAGTTTTCTGGTCTTGTATATGAAGGCAGACCTGGACCATATCTGTTCTCTTCAAGACTTTCTGTCTTACCCAAAACTCCTTCTATCTTGCGAGAGATAGCATCTATTATGGTCAGGGATGGTAATTCCCCTCCCGAAAGGATATATGGCCCTGTGGAGAGCTCTATTAGCCTAAATCCCCTGTCCTTAACTACTTTTTTAACTCTTTCATCTATTCCCTCGTATCTACCAGCTAGAATAACTATATCCTTATACTTCTTTGATAGCTCTATTGCTCTCTTGTCATTAAAATCCTTTCCCCCTGGTGAAAGAAAAATTACTAAGGTTTTTTCTTTAGACTTTCTCTTTAGAGCGTCTTCTAGAGCTGAGACTATCGGTTGAGGGGCCATGACCATACCTGGACCTCCTCCATATGGCTTGTCATCAACATTGTTATGCTTATCAGTTGTATATTTTCTGATGTCATAAAGATCTACAGAGAGGAGTTCTTTATATATAGCTTTGCCCAGGATAGACTCATTTAGATATGGCTTAAACAGTTCGGGGAAGATTGTGAGTATGTGGAAGTTAATCATTCTCTTATATCTTAAACTAAAACCGCCCATTATGGGCGGCTCTAGTCACTTTGGGATCTAGCTAAAGATCCTCTTTAATATCATTTATAACCTTATCAACTGTTTCGGTTGTGCCAAGATTATCTGGGGCCTCTGGAAGAGATTCCTCTCTACCTCTTCTTTCAGGAGATTGGTGTCTTCTACCACCCTCAGGCTCTTCTATCTTAAGGTTAACCCTAGCATTGTTCTTCATGCCGATTATCTTAAGTAGAGATCTAATGGATTTAGCTGTGCCTCCCTGCCTTCCAACAACTTGACCCATATCTTGAGCACTCACGTGGAGAGTTAGAAGTACACCCATCTCATCGACCTGACGATCTACACGGACCTCTTCTGGCTTATCAACGATTGATTTAACTAAGAATTCTAGGAATTCCTGATCATTATGAGTTTCTGCCATTTCTTTCAATCAAATCTGATTTACGACCTTTCTATCGTTATTTTGAGTATATCAAAACTATTCTTCCTTACTCTCATCTGTTGAGACCTCTTCTTCTTTAGGGGCCTCTTCAACAGGAGTCTCTTCTAACTCTTTAACTTCTTCTACTGGAGCTTCTTCTTTAACCTCTACTACTGGAGTTTCTACTGTTGGTGCTTCAACGGCTTGGCCCTCTTTAGCTCTTTCTTTCTTTTTCTTCTTTGGTCTTGTTCTTCCTGCAAAACTTTCTATTTCAGAAGTTTTTGTTTGTTTAATAAGTTTATTAACTGTTTCTGTTGGCTGAGCACCACTATCAAGCCAGTATTTAAGCCTTTCTTGGTTTATCTTTATTTCATTGGTATGTGGGTTGTACCACCCAAGATCATCGGTAAATTTCCCCTGTAGTTTGGATCTCTTTTCTTGGATAATCACTCTAAATGAGTGCTGTCCCTTTTTACCGATTAGTTTAAGTTTTATTGCAAGCATTGCGAATAAGATAATAGATTAAGAATGGCTATTAAGCAAGTCTAGACGTGCAAAAGCCCCACATGCGCGAGACTTTCGCGTGTAGGGCTTATTCAAGCACTCTTGATATATCGCCTTCTTTCTCGCGCCTTCTCGAGAAGGTTTCTCAGATAGACGCTTACTTGATCACTTTGTGCCTGTGTTCCGAGGCCTGCAATCAGATCGCTCACGGAGCAAACGATGTAATTGAAGACCACACCTGTTTCCTGCTTGGGATCGAACTCAGATCCAATGGATTCTGCTGCCTCAACAAGGCAGATATAGGCCTCCATCATTCTCTGAACCTTTTGGTTGGCCGGGGTAAACCTGACGCAACCAGAGGGACTGTTCCGATACAGATAGAGGGTTGGATACCCCTTTCCCCTCAGAAGATCCAAGGTGTTCATGAGCTCACGAATATCGAATTCGCTCAGCTCTTCAACTGGCCCAGACACTGCCTTTAGGGCCCTAAGGACTCTTGTCTCAATGTTGTTGAGGATCCTTAGAAGTTCTCCTTTTGAAACACTCATTATGACAGTCATGACGCCCCCTACAGAGGTCTGTCGAGAAAATCAACAAGGATTGTGAAATATTCACAAACCACTTCTCTCGCTTTTCCGCTGTGATCCACCTGGCCGAGGAGGGTGCCAATGGCATTCCTCAGAATGTGCGGCGTATCTTTTGGAACCCA
>PFAG01000021.1 GCA_002773755.1 Candidatus Colwellbacteria bacterium CG10_big_fil_rev_8_21_14_0_10_41_28 | reverse complement strand
ACCTTATCCTGGGGCTGGAGAAGGTCCCAAGGGTTTGGCTGTTCGCCAATTAAAAAGGTACGCGAGCTGGGTTTAGACCGTTTAGGGAGTTGAAGTAATTCGATCCTTAAACAGTCTAAACCCGAGGAAGAGACATCATTAACGGCGGCGCTTATATAGAAATATATAGAGCGACAAGTTGGCTATATGCTGGAAACCCTCTCACAGGGCAATCAGCAGGGAAGTCGTAATTGACCCCTCAGAGACTATACGCCAACTACCGAAGTGCATTTATGTAACCGGTAAAGATATAGTCCAATTCTATTTGACCACTAGAAAGCGTGAGACAGGTTGGTCTTTATCTACTGCAGGCGTAAACGAATTGAGGGAATTTGACCCTAGTAAGTAATTGCTACTTCACAGAGGAATCTGTGATGACAATGTGGCTAATAACGGTGAAACCTTCATATATTTATGATCTTAGAGTTATATCATTTAACGGTCCACGTATGATATGATTCGCTTGAGGACCATAAATCAATTTAAGGCAATACCGTGGGAAGTCGATCTAAAAATACTGAACTGGCATATATAGCGGGTTTTCTTGATGGCGATGGTAGTCTAATGTTGCAAATCAAGAAGCGAAAAGATACCAAACGTGGTTTTCGCTTCATGGCAACTATCTGCCTATATCAAGATTCACGCCATGAGCAGCCTTTACATTGGATTCGTAATGTACTTGGAATCGGATATGTATCTCGTAGAAATGACGGGATGTCCGAGCTAAGGATTAATGGTTTCAAGAGAGTAAGAAATATTCTCACAGAACTTGAGCCATACATTAAATTCAAAGAGAAACAGACAAAAGCTCTGTTAGAGGCATGCCAAATCCTTTCTGAAACTTCTTATGCTCGTCTTTCAGACAAGCAGCTTAAGAAGATTTCCGAGTTAGTTATTCGTATTCAAAATGAGAATTACGGATCTAGCAGGAAAAAGGGAAAGAAAGAGATCGGTAAACTTTTAGGTTTGACCCCGTAACGACTTGTTCATATGGTTAAGCCAACCATATGGCAGACTTATGGAGTAACTGAACTGAACTTTCAGCAGTCTCTATAGGTAATACGCCACCACCCAAAACTTATCTCATGTAAGAAGGGTGAAGATATAGTCTGTGCTCCTGGAGACAGGGGAACGACATGACGAGAGGACCGGGTTGAGCGAACCTCTGGTCTACCAGCTTTGGTACCAACTGAAGCGCTGGGTAGCTATGTTTGTACTGGATAAGCACTGAAAGCATCTAAGTGCGAAGCCGTACCCAAGATTAGTTCTAGGTCCCCGGAAGACTACCGGGTTGATAGGCTCTAGGTGTAAGCACGGTAACGTGTTCAGCCGAGGAGTACTAATAGACCGTTTTCTTGATATTTATTTCTAGCTTGCTAGAGATGAATGGATAGATATTAGGAAAAATTAGCCACTTAAGTGCTGCAAGATTTATTGTTACAGTTTGTTTTAATGAAGGATTATATTTGTCGGTGTTTTATCTATTTGGGACCCACCTGATACCATTCCGAACTCAGAAGTGAAACCATTTAGACCTGATGATAGTCGTATAGGCGAAAGTAGGGTACGCCGGCATATATAATTCTTCATTACAGAGACCCCGTTTTAATCAGCGGGGTTTTTGCTTAGAATAACTAGAAGCTGATGTCTAACTATATAATTTCTAAATACGATCCGGGTCTTTTAATCTCGACCGGTATTTTAATACTGATTGGTCTTGTTGTTCTTGCGTCATCAGCCCAAGAGTTTTTCGTCAGACAGCTTATTTGGTTAATCCCTTCTATTCTGATGATACTTGGGATTCCCCTGACTAATCCAAAATCACTCTTTAGTTACAAGTGGGCAATCTATGGGGGTTACTTTGCTATTTTGGGGTTATTGGTAATAACCTACTTTGTTGCTCCATCAATTGGAGGAGCTAGGGCTTGGATACCCTTGGGGGCGTTTCAAATTCAAGCGTCAGAATTTATGAAGGCTGCGCTTATTATTCTTCTCTCTAGCTTCTTTGCCTCACAGCACGTTGCTATTGCTAGGCTGGGGATAATTTTTAGATCCTTCGTCTATATGATTATCCCGTCGGTGTTAGTTCTTATTCAACCCGATCTGGGGACGGTTTTAGTTCTTTTTGGAATCTGGTTTAGCTACCTACTTTTAAGTGGCCTCAAATTAAAGCACCTAACAGCAGCCATGTTGATCTTGGTTGTTATAGCCGCGGTTGGTTGGAACTTTTTACTTTTCGATTATCAAAAAGCTAGAATCTCAGCTCTCTTTAATCCGGAAGCTGATCCTCTCGGAATTAACTACAACGTTATTCAATCAAAAATCGCGATTGGCTCCGGAGGTTTTTGGGGCAAAGGATTTGGTCAGGGGACTCAGGCCCATCTAGGTTTTCTTCCAGCTTCTCACACCGACTTTGCATTCTCTTCATTCGTAGAGGAGTGGGGCCTCTTTGGGGGCCTTATTGTAATAGCAACATTCATATACCTTATATATAGAATTATGATCTTGGGGATAGAGTCAGAGAACAACTTCAGTAAGTTTATGGCTCTTGGGACAGCCCTTATGATATCTATTCATTTTGTTATAAATCTTGGCTCTGCCACTGGGCTTTTGCCTGTTATTGGGGTCGGTCTTCCTCTAGTAAGCTATGGAGGAAGCAACTTGTTGACGGTCGCTCTCTTGCTCGGTATCATTCAGGGTGTTTGTGATACTAGAAACCGAATTTAATGAAGAAACCCACCCCCTTAGTTGTTATATCAATTCTTTTTTTGGGCTTCGTAGTTTGGAGTTCTGTTAGAACATCAGAAATTCCAGAAGCTCCAAAAGCAACCATAACCATCCCAGAAGGATGGAATATATATCAAGTTAACCAACATCTAAAAGATCAGCAGGTACTGGTTGATGGAGAGATCCCTCTAAGTGAAGAGGGATATATTTTCCCAGATACATACGAGTTCTTTTTAGACTCCAGCTTGGATGTGGTTACTGGTAAATTCAAGAGTAACTTCGAAGACAGATTAGCCCAAATCAATCTTTCTAATCAAACTAGAGACCTAGATGATATTCTAACTATGGCCTCGATTTTGGAAAAAGAGGTACAGACCTTGAGGGAGAAAAGAATTGCTTCGGGTGTGCTCTGGAAAAGGATATCCGCTGGCATGCCACTTCAGGTTGATGCCACAATTTGTTATATTAAAAGAGATCAGCCTTGCTTGCCGATCACTCGTAGTGACAAGGAGATAGATTCACCTTACAATACATACTTATACAGGGGATTACCTCCTGGTCCAATAAGTAACCCGGGGTCAGATTCTATAGTAGCAGCAGCCAATCCAATAGAGACTAGCTACTGGTATTACATCTCTGATCACGAGAAGGACGTCACGGTTTTTTCAAAAACACTTGACGAACACAACGCAAATATTGTTAAATACTTAAACGATTAGTAATATGGACAAGCCTATAGAAGTACAGGCCTGTTTGTTTTGACGCCATTATCATTTTAAATACTAATGTCCAAAACTAAAGATACTCTAAAAAAGCCACTTCCGGTAAAGATTTTTTCGTCCCATAGGGGCGCCTTGATAGAACAACCTAACCTGAACTTCCTTCAACTCGATTCATATAAGTGGTTTATGGACAAGGGATTGAAAGAGCTTTTTGAAGAAGTTTCTCCTATCACAGACTATTCAGGAAAGGAATTAGAGATCCACTTCCTTAGTTACGAGTTTGATGATCCTAAATATTCAGAAGAGGAGGCTAGGTTTAAGGGCGTTACATACGAGGCTCCACTAAGGGCCAAGGTTAAGTTAATTAATAAAGTTGATAAGAAAGAAAAGACCCAAGAGGTATATCTTGGCGATATCCCTGTTATGACAGAAAGAGGAACCTTTATTATCAGTGGTCACGAAAGAGTTATCATCTCACAGCTTATAAGATCTCCCGGAGTATATTTCCAAGACAGCATTCACAGAGGAAAAAGATTTTTTGGTGCCAAGATCATTCCAGGAAGAGGAACTTGGCTTGAGATGGACACAGATCCAGACGGCTCCATTCAGGTTAAGATCGATCGGCACAGAAAGATTCCTATCTCAACCCTACTGAGAGTCTTTGGATTCAAACAAGAGGATATTAGAAAAACCTTCGGAGAAGGTATTGAGCCAACCCTAAAGAAAGACACAACAGAGAGCCTAGAAGATTCATACATAGAGATATATAAACGTATTAGACCAGGAGATCTTGCTACTCCAGAAGATGCCAAAAAGCTTATCAACTCAATGCTCTTCCAGGAAGATAGATATGATCTATCAGCAGTTGGTCGTTTCAAAGCTAACCAGAGACTTAAGCTAAGCGTTAATAAAAACAAACTTCTTCTTACCAAGGAAGATATAGAGGCCATCGTTAAAGAGATTATTAGACTGAACTCTACTCCTGGAGCTGAGGCAGATGATACAGATCACCTTCAAAACAAGAGAGTTCGACCAGTTGGAGAATTCTTGAAAGATAGAATGAGAGTTGGGTTTGCCAGGATCAGAAGGATCGCTCAAGACAGAATGTCCACAATGGAGACCCAAGATGCTTCACCAACAAGCCTTATCAACCCAAGACCTTTGGCCGCAGTTGTTAAGGAATTCTTTGCATCTTCACAGATGTCTCAGTTTATGAACCAAATTAATCCACTGGATGCTGTTGAACACAAAAGAATTCTTACAACGCTTGGCCCAGGAGGACTAACTAGGGAGCGAGCAGGAATTGAAGTTAGAGACGTGCACACCTCTTACTACGGAAGAATCTGTCCTATCCAAAGTCCTGAGGGACAGAACATTGGATTAGTTAACAGGCTTTCTAACTTTGCAAAAGTTGATGAGTTTGGATTTCTGATAACCCCATACGCTGAGGTTAAAGGCGGAAAAGTAACAAGTACTATTCAGTGGTTGAGTGCTGGAGAAGAAAGAGAGTTTAATATTGCATCGGCTAACACCACAGTTGATGACAAGGGAAATATTTTAGACAGAATAGTCGAGGCCAGAATTAACGGTGAGCCAGGTACTTGTAGGGATAAAGAGGTTAATTTCATTGAGGTTGCCCCAAGCCAGTTAGTGAGCGCAGCAACATCGCTAGTTCCTTTTCTAGAACACGACGACGCAAACAGAGCACTTATGGCAAGCAACATGCAACGCCAAGCTGTGCCATCAATTAGGCCTCAGGCTCCATATGTTGGAACAGGTATGGAAGACAAGGTTGCCAGAGATTCTGGATATCTAATTATTGCCGAGAATGCTGGAGAGATCGTAGAGGTTGATAGTGATCATATCGTAGTTAAAGACGCAAATAGTAGGAAGAAAGAATATAAGCTCGACAGTTTCCGGATGAGCAACCAGTACATGGCGACCTCGCAAAAACCTTTAGTGAAGAAAGGCCAGAAAGTTAAGAAGGGAGAGATTTTAGCAGATGGACAGTCAACAGAACACGGAACCCTAGCTCTAGGTCAAAACTTAGTAGTTGCCTTTATGAGCTGGGAAGGTGCTAACTTTGAGGATGCTATTATTCTTTCAGAAAGAGTTCAGAGAGACGGACTTTTCCAGTCAATTCATATAGAAGATTTTTACACAGACGTTAGGGACACTAAACTTGGGCCAGAGTTAACTACTCCAGATATTCCAAACATTCCTGATGCTCAACTAGCAAACCTAGATGAAGAGGGAATCATTAGAGTCGGAGCACAAGTTTCGGGAGCAGACATTTTGGTTGGTAAGATTTCTCCAAAGGGTGAGAGCGAACTAACCCCAGAAGAAAGACTTCTTAGAGCTATCTTCGGAGAGAAGGCCAGAGATGTTAAAGACTCATCCTTAACTCTTTCACACGGAAAGAAGGGAAGGGTTGTAGGCATCAAGATCTTTTCAAGAGATAAAGGAGATAAGCTTGATCCAGGCGTTATCTCAAGAATTCACGTTCAGGTTGCAACTATTAAAAATATTCAAGCCGGAGATAAACTTGCTGGCCGACACGGAAACAAAGGTGTTGTTTCTCAGATCAGGCCAATTGAGGATATGCCTCACCTCGCAGATGGAACTCCAGTAGATGTAATCCTTAATCCACTTGGTGTCGCTTCACGTATGAACATTGGTCAGATTTTCGAACTTCATCTGGGGTGGGCTGCCATGAATCAGGGATATCGTGCAGTTACGCCGGTTTTCGTTGGAGCCAAAGAAGAAGATATCAAGGCAGAACTTAAAAAAGCTAATTTAGATGAGAGCGGAGAAGTTGATCTATATGACGGAAGAACTGGTAAGAGGTTCGATAGGAAAGTGGCCGTTGGAGTCATGTATATAATAAAACTTAACCATCTTGTAACGGATAAACTTCATATGAGATCCATAGGGCCATACTCACTAATAACCCAACAACCTTTGGGAGGAAAGGCTCAGCAAGGAGGACAACGTTTCGGAGAGATGGAAGTCTGGGCACTGGAAGGCTATGGAGCCGCACATACACTCCAAGAGATGTCTACAGTTAAGTCGGACGATATTGTAGGAAGATCTTCTGTATACGAATCTATCATCAGAGGAGAGAAGATTAAAAAGCCAAACATTCCAGCCGCCTTCAACGTAATGATGAATGAGCTTAAGGCGTTAGGACTTTCAGTCGTAAAGCTAAAAGAGAATCCAGATCAGGAAAAATAATATGAGACACGACTTCGACACATTACAGATAAAAGTTGCTTCACCAGATGATATCTTGGGCTGGAGCTATGGAGAGGTTATTAAGCCAGAAACCATAAACTACAGAACTCAAAGGCCTGAGAAGGACGGTCTTTTCTCAGAAAGGATTTTCGGACCAACAAAAGACTGGGAATGTTACTGTGGAAAATACAGAAAAGTCAGATACAAAGGAGTTATCTGTGACAAGTGTGGTGTTGAGGTGACAAGATCCGTTGTTAGAAGGCAACGCATGGGGCACATTGCTCTAGCAGCACCAGTTATTCATACCTGGTTTCTAAAGAGTGCTCCATCAAGAATTGGGCTTCTTTTAGACGAATCGGTACAAAAACTTGAGAAAGTGGTTTATTACGCTGCCTATATAGTTACAGAAGTAGATGAAGAAAAGAGGAAAATTGCTCTAGACGAGATAACCAAAGAGTTCAATGCGAGAGAGCAAAAGGGTGATATGAAGAAAACCGAACTAAAGAGTGCTGCTAACGAAGCCAGAGATTTTATAACATCCCTAAGGCCAGGAAGGGTTCTTAGCGAAAGAGAGTTCATCCAATTTGGTGGAAAGTTTGGAAACGTATTTTCAATGAGTGCCGGAGGAGAGGGTATTAGAAAGGTTCTTGAGCAAATAGACCTTAAGAAAGAGGTCAAGAAGATTGATAAAGAACTTGAAGAGACAAAGGATGCAACAAGGACGAAGAAGCTTCTAAGAAGGATGAAGCTAGTTAAGTCCATGAGTAAGAACTACATCAATCCTGAGTGGATGGTTATGACAGTATTGCCTGTTATCCCTCCAGACCTAAGGCCGATGGTTGCCCTAGATGGAGGTAGGTATGCAACTTCAGACCTAAACGATCTATACAGAAGAGTTATCAATAGGAATAACCGTCTTAAAAAGCTTCTCGAGCTTAACGCTCCAGATGTAATTGTTGTTAATGAAAAAAGAATGCTTCAAGAAGCAGTTGATGCTCTAATCGACAACTCAAAGACGACAACAAGGCAGAGCTCGACAATTAAAAGACCACTAAGGTCTCTATCCGACATGATTAAGGGAAAACAGGGTAGGTTTAGACAGAACCTTCTCGGTAAGAGAGTAGATTATTCAGGAAGATCAGTAATCGTTGTTGGCCCAGACCTTGCTCTAGATGAGTGTGGTATTCCAAAAGCGATGGCCTTAGAGCTCTTTAGACCTTTCGTTATCAATAAGATTATGGAAAGAGGCTTAGCTCACAACATTAAGATGAGTAACCGCCTTATAGAACAAGCCCCACCAGAAGTATGGGAGATTTTGGAAGAAGTAATTGCCGACAGAAAAGTTCTTCTTAACAGAGCTCCAACACTTCACAGGCTCAGTATTCAGGCCTTTAAGCCTGTGCTAATTGAGGATTTGGCAATCAGGGTTCCACCAATGGTTTGTGCTGCTTTTAACGCTGACTTCGATGGAGACCAGATGGCAGTTCACCTCCCTCTGTCAGATGAGGCTCAGGTTGAGTCTTCAATTCTTATGCTTTCAAGCCTCAATCTTCTAAAGCCGGCATCAGGAGATGCTATTGCTGTTCCAACACAAGATATTGTTCTTGGTTGTTACTACTTAACAAAAGAACTCGATGGAGCAAAGGGAGAGGGCTCAGCATTTTCTAACACCAAAGAGATCAAGATGGCTCTTGAAAGTGGTGATTTAGCTATTAATGCCAAAATTAAGTACAGAACAAGAGATGGAATGGTTGACACAACAGTTGGAAAGGCAATTTTCAATGATATTTTACCAGACGACTTCGGATACTTTAATGAGGTTCTAACTAAAAAGGTTTTGGGTGATCTAACTGGTGATCTAATCACAAAATATGGATCTCTGGAAACAGCAAAAATCCTAGACAGCATGAAAGATCTTGGTTTCGAGTATGCAACTCAGTCAGGAATCACCTGGGGCATGAGCGAGCTTATTATTCCTAAAGAAAAAGCCGGCATTCTTGAGAAAGCAGAAGAAAAGATCAAAGAGGTATACAGTCAATACAATGATGGATTCCTTTCATTAGAGGAAAGGAAGATGAAGATTGTTGATATCTGGTCAGACATCATGGTTCAGATAAGAGAATTGGTTCCTAAGGCTTTGCCTAAGAATGGATCAGTCCACTATATCGTTGACTCAGGAGCAAGAGGTTCATGGAATCCAATTAACCAGATAACCGGTATTAAGGGTATTGTTAGAAATCCTAAGGGAGAAGACATTGAGCTTCCTATTCGTAGCTCTCTTAAAGAAGGGCACAGTTCACTTGAATACTTCATCTCAACTCACGGATCAAGAAAAGGTCTTGCTGATACCGCTCTTAAAACAGCTGAGGCAGGATATCTAACCAGAAGGTTGGTTGATGTTGCTCAGGACGTTGTTGTTCGTGAAGATGATTGTGGAACAACCAGAGGAGTGCCAGTATACAGAGAGGACGGGAAAGATTTCGGATATAACTTTGATTACAGGCTCTATTCAAGATATGCCCTAGAGGACATTAAGATTGGCAGGAAGGTTGTTGTTAAGGGAGGAGAGCTTATTGGAAAGCAGGCTTCTAAAGAGATTACCGAATCGGATCTTGATGGGGTTATAGTAAGAAGCGCAATGACCTGTAACACTCTCTACGGAGTCTGTTCCAAGTGTTATGGACTTGATCTCGGTACAAACGAACCAATCAAAATAGGTGAAGCCGTTGGTGTTGTGGCAGCTCAATCAATTGGTGAGCTTGGAACACAGCTAACGCTAAGAACTTTCCACTCAGGAGGTATTGCCACAGAGGACATTACAACAGGACTCCCTAGAGTAGAGGAGCTATTCGAGGCAAGAAAGCCAAAGTGGAAGGCTGTAGTTTCCAAGGTGGATGGTGTTGTAGAGAAAATTGAAAAGGCCAAGCAGGGCTCAGCTATGAGCGTTATTCACATTAAGAAGAAGACAGAGTCTGGCAAGAAGGGCAAAGTTGTTGAATATCCTGTTATTGGTAGTAGGAAGATACTTGTTTCTGTTGGAGACACAGTTGACCAGGGAGATGCTCTTTCAGAGGGAAACCTTGATCCTAAGGAGATCTTCAAATACAAGAAGAGCAAAGAGGATACTTATAGATACATCCTAAAAGAAGTTCAGAAGATCTATGTTACAAATGGATCAACCGTTCATGACAAGCACATGGATATAATTATCCGCCAGATGTTCCAAAGAATTAAGATTGTAGATTCAGGAGACACAGACTTTGTTTCCGGAGAGGTTGTGGATAGATCAACCTTCAGAGAGGCGAACAGAGCCCTTAGGGGAACAGGCAAAGAAAGCTCTAAAGGAGAAGAGCAATTACTCGGAATCACAAGATCTGCTCTATCAGCAGACGGGTTCCTTGCTCCAGCTTCATTCCAAGAAACATCACGTGTTCTTATTAAAGCCGCTAGTGAAGGGAGGAAGGACAAGCTAAGGGGCCTTAAGGAGAACGTTATCATTGGTAGGTTAGTTCCAGTTGGAACAGCTATCAGAGATGATGTCGGGGCCGGAGAAGAGGAGCTGATTGATGAGGAAACTCTTGAACCAATTAAAGAAGAAAAGAAAGAAGAGTCAGAGGAATAGCTTGCATAACCGGCAAAGATCCTTATGATGTAAAAGCTTTATATGGAAGAGGAAACAACAAAGACATACGAGATATCATTTCTAGCCCGTGGAGAAGAGGGGGCTCTTTCGATGGTTAAACACCTAAACAGTGCAGGCGCAGAAATAATTAATGAGGATAAGCTTGATCAAATCGTTCTAGCCCACCCAATTAAGAAGAATAAGACTGCATATTTTGGGTGTATTCACTTCTCTGTAGATACGGACGCTATTGATAAGATAAAGACAGCCCTTAAATTCGAAGAAGGGATCTTAAGATATCTAATAGTAACCCCACCATTTATAAAGACTGAATCAGGACAAACAAGCACTCCTATGAATAGAGTGGAGAGAAGGCCCGCTAAAGAGGCTCCAAAGAGCACAGTCTCATCGAATAAGGATCTAGAAGCAACCATAGAAGAGCTTAGTGAATCGATTACAACCGATTAGTGTTGAATAAATTATCAGATAAAGATAGGTTAAAGATATGAATTTAAACAAAGTATACGTAGCAGGAAGATTAACAGCAGACCCAGAGTTAAGGACAACAAACTCTGGAGATCATGTTGCCTCTTTCTCAATTGCAACCAACAGGTATTGGAGGGATAAAGATGGTCAAAAACAAGAGGCCACAGAATTCCACAACATAGTTGTTTGGGGTAGGCAGGCAGAGGTTGTTAATCAATTTTCAAAAAAGGGAAGCATTATCCTCATCGAGGGAAGACTTCAGACAAGAAGCTGGGAAGGTAAGGATGGTCAGAACAGAAAGACAACAGAGATAGTTGCTGAGAATATCCAACTTGGTCCAAGGGGATCAGACAACTTCTCAGGAGGAAATTCTTCAAATGGGGGTTCTAGTGACAGCTATAACCAAGAAAGGAATGACTCAGATAAAGTAGATCAGGATAAAAAAGAAGAAGATCTTCCAGTTATAAACATGGACGAAGATTCTTCAGAGGACGATATTAAGCCAGAAGACCTACCATTCTAACTATGAGAATTAAGAACAAACAGTGCTTTTTCTGCTCTCAGAACTTGCTAGATATAGATTATAAAAATAAAGATCTAATAAGCAGGTTTATCTCTGGTCAGATGAAGATTATCGACCCAATGCACACAGGAACCTGTTCCAAGCATCAAAGGAAATTAGCTAAAGCAATAAAGAGGGCTAGATATATGGCATTAATCCCATATACTAGAAGTGATGACTAGTTTTGACGAGATCGCATTTAATCTACTCCATGGATTAGCTGGCCAAGTCTTTATGTTGGACTTGGTTTTTATATTTATGGCTAAATACATCCCATGGGTTATCGGATTCGCATGCTTTTGGACCCTGTTTAGAAAAAAAGATTGGGGAGAGGGTACGACTTCTTGGAAGCTTAAATATCAGCACTTTGCTCTGATTATTTTGGCTATAATAATCTCTTGGGGAATATTGGGTAATCTAGTGAATAGTTTTACAAATATTTTGGGTCCATCAGCAACAATATCTTCAGAATCACTCATTGTTCATAATGCAGAGGGGACTTTTCCATCTGACCATATGACATTTTTAATTCCCTTAGCCTTGGGAACACTACTTTTCAGCAAGAAAATGGGCTGGTGGGCTATTTTAGGCGTTATAACAGTGGGTCTAGCTAGGATTGTGGTGGGAGTTCATTGGCCAACAGACATTATTGCCGGCATTGCAATAGGATTGATTAGCTTCTATTTGGTTAAGCTCTTGTTTAAGAAACAAAAGCTGATTTAGTAGTTTGCTCGTATATGGGCAACAATCTCCTTAACTTCTCCTTCTCTATCATTTGATCCCAAGACCATAACTACAATAGGTCTTGTCTCTACTCCAAACTTCATATCGAATATAGATATAGCAGTTTCTCCAGCGGCATTAGTCATGCCGACTTTTCCTCCAACAAACTCTTCATCCTCAGCGAAGATATTGAAGTTATCTAACCCTGTCCAAACTGGAGGTCCATATACAGAATCTCGAGCCTCACCTTTTGATATATCCAAGACAAAGCTTCGATTGTTATATAAATACTTAGCAAGCTTAAATAGGTCTTCGGCAGTAGACTTGTTGTTTGCGCTCGCACCGTTTGGATCTGCAAAAGTAGAATTATTCATACCAATGGCTTTTGCCTTTTCATTCATTAGCTCAACAAACCTATCCTCTCCCAGTATCGAGGCGATAGCAACGCCAGCTTCATTCGACGACTCCATCAAAAGGGGATACAGAAGGTTAAAAACTGATAGGCTTTGGCCTGCTTTTAGCCTTGGTATACTGGTATAAACCAGCATATCGTTTGTGATAGAGATCTCCTTCTCAATATTTATATATTCGGTAGCAACTAAGGCAGTCATCAACTTTGTTATAGAAGCTATAGAGACCTCCTCGCTAGCATCCTTTTCTGCAAAGACAAAGTTATTTTTGAGATCTGCGGCTAAATAGTTTTCTGCATTTATTGAACTACCCAAAACCTGATATTTATAGGCGTCCTGCTTGAAATCTTCTTCAAAAACCAAAATAGGAGTTCCAACGGAAGCCAGCTCATAGATTCTTTTAGCTGCGTCGTCGGAAAGTCTTATGCATCCTCCGGAATAACCTTGAGCAACAGGTGTTCCGTCTGGATAATATGGCCATCCATGGATAAAGAAGTTCCCCTGGAAGGGCATGCTCCAGGGCATATATACATTTCCAAAAGAAGAAAAGTGGTTCTCTTCTTTGCCCTTAACTTTGTATAATCCGGCAGGCGTTTCCCACCAAGATCCTTCTCTGCCTTTTGATATTATCGGGAGCTCTTCCTTCATCTCGCCATTCTCATAAAACCGGATCTTCATTTCAGATAAGTCGCTCTCAATAAAAGTTGCCCCCTGGGCAATGAAACTGTTTTTCACTTGCTCGAAGAAATTAGCATTTTGAAGAGCTGGCCAGCTACCATACTCGAAAGAAGAATCTTCGCTGTCTATGTCTGGAAGGCGTATATTATAAGAGGTCTTTTTATATTCCAAAAGAGCCCATGTGCCAGCTAAAGTTAAAATCAAAACTCCTAAAAGTATTCCAATAACAGTTGCCATGTGTTTCATGCCACCATACATCTCTGTGTGTTTATCGTGATTTTTCTGCTGGGGAGCGTTCTCTTTAGAATAGTCACTCTGTTCATCAGCAGGCATGACAATGTCCACTCTCTTCCCCTCAGGCCATGAATCCTCAGAGTTAAGAGCTTCTTCAATAACTTTTCTTTCCCAACCACTATCAATCAGAGCTTCTCTAATGAAGTACTCTCTAACCCCTTCTTTCCTAGCTTTTTTTATGTAATCTATTAGCTCTTGTGGAATCATTTTTGTTTTTTGTGCCCGGGGAGGGAGTCGAACCCTCACGAGGTTGCCCTCACAGGATTTTGAGTCCTGCGCGTCTGCCAATTCCGCCACCCGGACAAACTTTTTTGCAAGATGTTTTAATTATCGTCAGCTAAATATAAAATACATTATAGAGGAAATTAAAGCTACACATTTATATGGCAAGAGTAATCTCAGTATGTAATCAAAAAGGAGGAGTGGGTAAGACCACAACATCCGTTAATCTAGGCGCATATCTTGCAGCCCTGGGGAAGAGAGTTCTTCTTATAGACTTCGATCCTCAAGCAAATGCAACATCAGCCCTAGCCAATCATTCCTTTGATCTCAATATTTATCACGGTATCTTAAACAGAGTTCATCCAGAGCACCTCATAAAACCAACACCTGTATTAAACTACCAATTCATTCCCTCATCTAATGATCTTGCGGGAGCCCTCATAGAACTAGTCAACGAGGAAGAGAGAGAATATTTCCTCAGGAAGTTCGTCAACTCGATTAGACACAAATATGACTATATCTTAATAGACCTTCCACCCTCACTTAGTCTTTTAACGGTAAATGGTCTTGTTGCTTCAGATGAGGTTCTTATACCGGTCCAGGCAGAGTATTACGGGCTTGAGGGCCTTGGACAACTTCTTAAGACAATCGATGTTATAAAAAATAACCTTGGACACAACATAAGGATTGCTGGGGCGGTTATAACCCTCTTTGATAAAAGGGAGAGACTCCCTAGACAAG
Source organism: Candidatus Colwellbacteria bacterium CG10_big_fil_rev_8_21_14_0_10_41_28 (assembly GCA_002773755.1). Taxonomy (GTDB): domain Bacteria; phylum Patescibacteriota; class Minisyncoccia; order UBA6257; family Colwellbacteraceae; genus 1-14-0-10-41-28. Next base: position 8,814 of record PFAG01000021.1, on the reverse strand, counting down.
TTGCCAAAAATCTTAGAAGAAATTTTCCACACACAGTATTCAATGTTGAAATTCCTCGATCAGTACACTTAGCAGAGGCGCCAAGCTTTAGCCAGCCAATTTTAACCTACGAGCCTAATTCATCAGGAGCTCTGGCATACAGAAGATTGGCAGAAGAGCTTATTGAAACAGAGATCCCTCGATTTGATGAAAATCGTTTCGGAAACCTCAATGCGTAGGGGGTTGTCTGTGATAGAATACAGACTGTATAAACATTTTTAATATGTTAGGACAAGGAATAAATTCACTTATCCCCCCAAAGGGGAATAGAGACGATAGGGATGATATAGGCCAAGATCCATTAGATGAAATGGATGAAATTGAGTTTCCTTTACCAGACATCTCGAATGGCCAACCTCCGAAAAGAGAGGAACATACGGAAATCTCAAATCCAGTTCCACATCTTCCTGTTATAGAAAAAGAAGATGTCCCAAGAGGGATTCCAAAGGGTTCTCAAAGTATATTTCAGATAGAAACGGATAAGATTGAGCCTAATCCACATCAGCCAAGAAAGAACTTCGATCAAACCGCTCTTCAGGAATTAGCTAGCTCTATAAGAGAGTTTGGGGTGCTTCAACCTTTGGTGGTTTCTAAAATAGAAAAGGAGACCGAATTTGGCACATCGGTTAAATATCAATTGATAGCTGGAGAGAGAAGACTCAAGGCGTCAAAGATGTTGGGGCTCTTAACAGTCCCAGCAATTGTGAGAGGGGATACTCCAGAAGTCGAGAAGCTTGAGATCTCTATCATTGAGAACATTCAGAGAGCAAACCTCAATCCAATAGAATCAGCGAGAGCTATCGCAAGATTACAAGACGAGTTCAACTTAACTCAGAGAGAAATTGCAGTTAGGCTTGGTAAAAGTAGAGAGGTGGTTGCTAACACACTAAGACTTCTTAATTTACCAACAGATATACAGGATGCTATAGCCGAAGGAAGAGTTGGTGAGAGCCAAGCAAGGATACTTTTATCAATAGACGATCCAGCAGCACAAAGGAGGGCCCTAGAAAGGCTTTTGTCAGACAACCTTAGTGTTAGGGAATTAAAAAGAGTTGTTAATAAGGAGAGGGAAAGATCAGAAGGCCCTAGTTTTAGCTCTACACCAACTCCATACGTAGACCCAGAAACAAGTTATCTAAAAGATCAATTAGAAGAGGCTCTTGGGACCAAAGTCGAGTTTAAACGAGATGGAAAATCAGGGAAGATTATTATTAACTTCTACTCACAAGAAGAGCTAAACGCTTTAATGGGGAAAATCTTTAAACAAAGCGATAGTCAATCCCTTTAACATCTTTAATATTTTTAATTTTTAATATTATTTTAGAAATCTTCTTTTTATCCTCCGTATTACAGAGGAATCTTAAAGTGTGAACACCACCCCTACTCTCAGAGTTAACTTGCTGAATACTCACATGAGATCTAGAGATGATGTCAGATATATCTCTAATTAAGCCTACCCTTTCAGTCGTTTTTATCTTTAACTCGATCTTCTTAGGTTTATCCACCTTAAGGCTATGGCTGGTTCCCTTAAGAGTATTTCTTATTTGAGCTCTTGCGGTTGATGTGACCACAAAATCTAACCAGTCTGGAGAAGGCTTTTTCCCTTTTTGTGTGATTATCTCAACAACATCGCTTGATCTTAGAGAGTGGTCTAGGGGAACCATTTCTCCATTTACCTTGGCCCCCACACAAGAGTTACCGATTTCTGAATGAACATGATATGCAAAATCTACTGGGGTTGCGCCATGCGGCAGATCAAGAACATCTCCCCGAGGCGTTATCACAAAAATCCTATCTTTAAGGAAGTCTATCTTCAATGAGTCCAAGAATTCTTTTGGATCAGTAAAATCTTGCTGCCAAGATCTGAGTTGCTCAACCCACGCGATCTCAGTATGGCCAGCGCTTATAGCTTTTCTTTGAGCATACTTCTTTCCACCCTTAGCCTCTTCATAAGCCCAGTGTGCGGCAATACCATTTTCTGCTTCCTTGTGCATCTCCTCAGTCCTTATCTGAAATTCAACCATTCTGTTCTCAAGAGATATAACTGTTGTGTGAAGGCTCCTATACCCATTTGGTTTAGGCATTGCTATATAATCCTTAATCCTGCCTGGCATAGGTGGCCATAGATTGTGAATTGCTCCAAGAGCCGCATAACAATCAGCAACACTCTTAACAATTATCCTAAAAGCTACCAGGTCGTGTATTCTTTCAATATCCATTTCATAGCGTAGAAGTTTTTTGTACAGACTGCTATATCTTTTGGCTCTAAAGTCTACGGAGATAACACCTACAAGAGCTTCCTTAAGAGCTTTCTCAACCTCTGGTTTGATTTTCTCTAGATATTTTTCTCTTTCTCCATATCTCGCTTCCAGATTGCTGATTAGCCACCTGTATTCGCTTGGGTGAGTGTGTGGGAATGCTAGGTCCTCTAGCTCACCACTTAATCCCTGCATTCCAAGTCTATATGCAAGTGGGGCATACACCTCTGCAGTTTCTATAGCGATCCTTTTCCTCTTATTAGATGGTAAGAACTCAAGGGTTTTCATGTTGTGCCTTCTATCCGCTAGTTTAATTAAGATTACCCTCAAATCTTCGGCCATCGCCAAGATCATCTTTCTCAGATTCTCAACCTGTTTCTCGTGTCCTCTATATTTAACATTTCCTATTTTAGTAACCCCATCTACCAGGAAAGCCACATCCTCTCCAAACTCATCTGCAAGCTCCTTTGATGTCACGGGGGTGTCCTCGACAACATCGTGTAGGAGACCACTAGCAACGGTTGGCTCATCCAACCCCCACTCATCGAGAGTTATGGCAGTTGCCAGAACATGATTTAAATATGGTTCTCCACTTTTCCTTTTTTGATCTGCATGAGCCCTCTTGGCAAAAGAGTATGCCTTCTTAATAAGGGGAGTAGCTTCATCCAAGAATTTCCTAACCTTTTTTTGATCTACAGATGTATCCATCTTCGTCTATGGATTATCAACAAATAGAAGGAAGCTATCAAGTATGTGCCTAGAGACCCAGCTTTCTATACTCGTCTAAGTTGAACTCTATAGCAGGACCATTTTCTTTTCCGTCTGTGGAGAATGCTTTAATCAAATTGTTACTTAGATATATAAGGGTGACTGTCGAGATAATAACCACAATAATTAAAATAACGACCGAGCTTATTAGAAACCACCTGTCCAAGCGACTTACCGTTTTTGAATCTTTATTACTCATAGAAATAAACCTTTCCTCCGACTCCAGCGCTAAATTCGGTATCGAGCTTAGTAACATCAATAGATTCTAGATTAACCAAAAACGTTCCCTGCTCAAGCTTATCTATAAATCCTATAACATCACTATAATTCCCACGTATCGATACTCGAAAATCATTATTCCCAGCGCTACTATTAGTTGACTCAACTGTGTCTCCGCTAAAATTAAATCCAATTGCTACACTGCTTTGAGAAGCGAGACCCTCAAGATATCTAGGGAATGAGAATATCTGATTTCTCTCGGGGATAACCTTTCTGAGTTCGACAATGGCCGCATCAACCTCAGCAGTTTGGCCTCTTAGCTCTGCGATATTAGAAACTACCTTAATTCTTCTATCAATCTCAGTTCGATTCGAACTTAAAGAGTCTGATGAAGAACGAATCTCCCCTCCTAGAAAGGAGACTATCGCTCCTATGAAAATAAAAAAACCAACTAGGAGCGAATAGTTTAGAATAACCTTAGGTGTTAGATATGTAGAGAGTTCACTATTAGCCACTCTTTATATGATATATTAACTAACAACTCCATGCCATATAAGTCTTTGGATTTAAACGAGGGTGGGTATCCTAAGCTTCTGAAAGAGATTCAGGATCCTCCACAGAAAATATATTTAAGGGGAAGCGAAGATCTTCTCAATAAACCCGCTGTCGCTATAGTGGGCACAAGAAGCGCTAGCCAAAAGGGTAAGGAGATAGCCAAAGAGTTTGCCAAAGAGATCAGTCGGGGCGGATATGTGGTAATAAGCGGACTAGCCCTTGGCATAGACGCCTCTGCTCACAGGGGAGCGCTTGAAGGAGGAAACACCATAGCCGTATTGGGAACGAACATCGCAAACATATATCCACAGGAAAACATTGCCTTATCTGAAAAGATTCTTGAAAACGGTCTTATAATCTCAGAGCATGGAGAAGATGACGCTACAGACAAAGAGGATTTTTTGAGAAGAAACAGGATAATAAGCGGACTTAGCCTAGCAGTTATTGTTATCGAAGCACCCAAAATTTCAGGAGCCCTCTCAACAGCCAGACACGCAGCAGAACAGGGCAGAGATGTTTTTGTTGTTCCGGGAGCTATTGATGACCCTAACTATATCGGCTCTCATGAGTTAATTAGAGACGGTGCTATACTGGTCAAATCAGTCCAAGATATTCTAGAAGATATATCTTTAAAGATTTGACAATATATCTCAACTAAATAGACTTGACCCGCGAATATATGAAATTAGTAATCGTAGAGTCACCAACAAAGGCAAAAACCCTTGAGCAGTTTTTAGGCAAGGGATATAAGGTAACCTCTTCATTTGGTCATGTTAGAGATCTGCCAAGGGGTCAACTTGGTATTGATGAGGAGAATAACTTTGAGCCAAGATATGTAATTCCAAGGGCAGCTCAGAAGAAAGTGACGGCCCTTAAGAAGACTGCTAAGGGAGAGAATATAGATGAAGTTATCTTAGCAACTGATGAAGATCGCGAAGGAGAAGCCATTGCGTGGCATCTTTCTTATATTCTCGATCTCGATCCAGCAATGGCCAAAAGAATAGTTTTTCACGAAATTACCAAAGAAGCCATCCAAAGCGCCATAGAAAACCCAAGAAAACTAAACAAAGATTTAGTTGATGCTCAGCAGGCAAGAAGAATCATAGACAGACTCGTAGGATACAAGCTCTCTCCATTTCTCTGGAAAAAGATTAGGGGAGGTCTTTCCGCGGGAAGAGTCCAGTCGGTGGCCCTCAAACTTGTCGTTGAAAGAGAAGAAGAGAGGAGGGCTTTTAAACCTCAGGAATATTGGTCAATAAAGATAGTTCTTGAGGTTGATGGAGAAAAGTTTGAATCTCAAATTGCTAAGATAGATGCAGATAAGCTAGACAAGCTAGATATAAAAAACGAGAAGGCAGCAAAAGAGATCGTAGATGATCTTAGTGGGAAAAAGGTAACTGTTACCGACATTAAGCAAAAAGAGACCAAGAGGAATCCATCCCCTCCATTTATAACCAGTACCCTTCAGCAACAATCTTCAAGCAGGTTAGGCTTTTCAGCTAAAAAGACTATGGTCCTCGCTCAAAAGCTTTATGAAAATGGATATATAACATACATGCGTACCGACTCTTTGAATCTCTCAAAGCAGTCAACTTCTGCGGCGGCAAGCTGGTTAAGCAAAAACTTTGGTAAAGAATATGCCCTCCTTAAATCGAGAGCATTTAGAGGAAAATCTAAACTTGCTCAAGAGGCGCACGAAGCTATTAGACCAACTGATCCAACTAAAATTCCAGATAGCATTAATGTTGGTAAGGATGAAAAGAGGGTATACCAGCTAATCTGGCAAAGATTTATGGCATCTCAAATGCCTCCTGCCCAATTTTTAACCACCAAGGTAACCCTAAGTGCAGTTGGGGATAAACATAAATACGAGCTTGGGGTAAATGGTAACGTTATGAAGTTCGATGGATTTCTTAAAGTCTGGCCAAGCAAGACCGAAGACAAAATAATCCCTGAGTTAAAAGAGTCTCAAGAGATGGATATTAGTGAGATTGCTCCAGAACAACACTTCACAGAACCACCAGCAAGATATAATGAAGCTTCTTTAATCAAAGCTCTAGAAGAGAATGGAATAGGTAGGCCATCAACATACGCGCCTATTATCTCTGTAATTCAAAACAGAGGTTATGTTACAAAAGACGAGGCGAAAAGGTTTGTTCCAGAAGAGACTGGAGAGATAGTTAATAAAGTTTTATCTGAACATTTTCCCAAAATAGTAGATACTAACTTTACAGCTCAAATAGAAGAAGAATTTGACGAAGTTGCTAATGGGTTAGAAGAGTGGCGTAAGGTCGTGAGCACTTTTTATAAGCCATTCATAGAAAACTTAAATAAAAAATACGAAGAAGTGAAAAAAGAAGATTTAGTAGAAGAAAAAGTAACCGACACTAAGTGTGATAAGTGTGGGAAGATGATGGTCGAGAAGATTGGTCGTTTCGGAAAATTCTTGGCTTGTCCTGGTTTTCCCGAGTGCAAGAACACAAAGAATCTCAAACAGGAGCCAGATAAAATTGGCATGAAGTGTCCAGACTGTAAGAAGGGGGATATAGTCACTAGAAAAACAAGAAAGGGAAGGCTCTTCTATGGGTGTGAAAAATATCCAGACTGTGAATACGCCTCTTGGAAGGACCCTAGAGAAGAGGACTCAAGCAAAAAAGAGGAAGAATAGCTTGATAACAACCCACTATTTAGGCTAAGCTATAAATCGTTAAGGGCGTGTAGCTCAGCTTGGTTAGAGCGCTATCCTGATAAGATAGAGGTCCCTGGTTCGAATCCAGGCACGCCCACCCACCTAACCTGACTCTGGATTATAAAGACAGTTAAAGCGCTATGCTTTTAGAATCAAAAAACGTACATAAATCGTATGGTCCCCATATTGTCTTAAAAGGCATATCTTTTGGTATAGATACTGGAAACAAGGTTGGTCTTGTTGGCCCCAATGGTAGTGGTAAATCTACACTCCTCAAGATTTTGGCCGGTAAAGAGTCTCCAGACTTCGGAAAAATCATAACTGGAAGGAAAATCAAGGTAGCTTATGTCCCTCAGGAAATATCTTTGGTCTCTAAGAAGAGTATAGAAGAGTATGTCAGAGAAGACGATCCTAATATAGAAGATTATAAAATCAAAATAGTCTTAACAGGCCTTGGTTTTGGCGATATTGGCTTATCTCATAAAATAAATGATCTCTCTTCTGGTCAGCGGAGCAAGGTAGCCTTAATTAAAGCCCTTCTTTCCAGAGCCGATATAATGCTTTTTGATGAGCCAACTAATAATTTAGACTTAACCTCTATTATTTGGCTAGAAAAATTCATAAAGGATATGAGCTCAGCCTGTATTGTTGTGTCACACGACAGAACGTTTATAGACAACATTGTTAAAAAAGTTTTCGAGATAGATTGGTTTAAAAGAACTCTTAATGTTACCCACGGAAAATATAGTAGCTACTTAGAGAGAAAAAAGTTGGAGCTGGAAAGAGAGTGGTTTAAATACAACGAAGAGCAAGAAGAAGCCTCGAGACTTCACAAAGAGGCTAGGAGAATGAAGGGTCTTGCTATCAAAGGGTCCAAGACAGAAACAGGAGACAAAGACAAGATGTTGAGGGGTTTCAGGCGCAACAAATCAGCTGCTTCTGCCAGAAAGGCATCCATAATGCATAGGCGGGCACAAAGAATTAAAAGAACAGAAAAGCCACTAGAAAAAGAGGCTTTTTCCATGGAGTTCTTCTCAAAAGAAGGTGGTCCGATTCAGTTAAATGATCTAATTGGAGGATATGGTGAAAGAAAGATTTTTGGACCGATCAACACCCTTATTAAATATAGGGACAAAGTCGTTTTTCTCGGGAAGAATGGTTCTGGTAAATCTACTCTTCTAAAAACAATCACAGGCAAACTACAACCTATTTCGGGAATGGTTTCTTTCGATAACACCATCGTCATTGGCGATTTAATGCAGGAACACGAAGATTTGCCTCGAAAGCAGAGCGTTAAAAACTTTCTAATCAAAAAGGAGAATATTCCGGAGGAGGATATATATGACCTATTCATAGATGCAGGATTCGAACCGGAAGAAATTAATAAAAAAATAGAAGCACTGTCTCCGGGTGGTAGGGCAAGACTGCTTTTAGCTCTTTTCACATACAGAAACGTAAATACCCTGGTGCTCGATGAGCCAACTAACCATTTAGATATAGATGCAATGATCGCACTAGAAGATGCAATAAAAGGTTTTACGGGGACGGTCATTCTGGTCTCACACGACAGGTGGTTATTAAGCAGACTTTCGTGGACGGATATATACAGACTAGATTCCGGAAGCCTAGTCAGAGAAGATAGTTTTGAATCATATCTATCAACCTCAGAGAAAGAGGCTAGTAAACTAATCAGAACGATTGACCCGAGAAAGATGTAGTGGTTGTTAAGAGTACGAGATATTTGATATAGTTTTTTTGTCGCGGGCGGTTAGCTCAGTTGGTTAGAGCGCTACGTTGACATCGTAGAGGTCACTGGTTCGAATCCAGTATCGCCCACAGAAATGTTGACCCCCCGGTTAGTCTGGATGACCCGACTCATTAGTCAAAATAGCTAGATAGCCAAGATAGTCTTTACGGCTTAGAAGAACTCCTATGCGGGCTATATTGTTTCTATCAATCTATGTAGAATCAAATCAAATAGTTATGAATATAGAAAAACTATATGAAGACAAAGATTTAGTAGTTATTAATAAGCCAGCAGGAGTTCTGGTCCATTCTGACAACAAATCGAAAGAAGAAACTATTGTAGACTGGTTGAGAAAAAACTATCCCAGCATAGACTCTGTCGGAGATGCTCCAGATAAAAGACCCGGAATAGTTCACAGACTAGATAAAGATACATCCGGAGTTCTGCTTATCGCTAAAACTGGGGAAGCTTTTAGATACTTAAAAAGTCTTTTTCAGAAAAGAGATATTGAAAAAAGATACAGAGCCATAGTGGTTGGT
>PFAG01000014.1 GCA_002773755.1 Candidatus Colwellbacteria bacterium CG10_big_fil_rev_8_21_14_0_10_41_28 | reverse complement strand
TCTTTTTAGCAATCCAGAGCAAAAAGAATTTCTCAATCAAGGAGTTACAACTGTTTTAGGTGGGCAGTCTGGGTCTTCTTTGGCTCCAATCCACTATGGTTCTTTAGAGTCCATTAGAAAGTGGGCGGATGTGAAAGAGATTAATGTTAACTGGAACACCCTAGAAGAGTTCCTAGAAGAGTTGGATAAATTGAGGTTAGGTATCAACTTCGGAACATTGGTTGGACACTCAACCATAAGAAGAGATCTTGTTAAGAGTAGAAAGACTTTGGATAAGGAAGAGCTTGAGATAATGGAAAATATCTTAAAGAGATCTCTGGATGAAGGGGGATTTGGATTGTCATCTGGGCTTAATTTTATCCATGGAAAGAAAAGTTCTCTAAAAGAGTTGGCTGAGCTAAATAGAGTTGTTGCGAAGATGGGAATGGTCCACTTCATAGATCTTCCTGATTACGGAAAAGATATTTTAAAATGGATTAACCAAATAGTAGGAGTTGTAGAGAGGGGGAGAGCCAATACGATTATTAATAACTTCAAACCGGTTAAGGGGTACGAGAAAGAATTTGAGAAGGCCCTCAGGATTGTTGAGTCTACGGATAGACTTGGCTTTTCCATATCCCCCCAAGGAGTTTCTCAGATTCAGATATACACACTGCTACCAGAATTTGCTCTTAAGAATGATTTGATAAGCACCCTAGAAGAAATTAGGAAGCCTGGTGTGGGTAAGAAGATAGAGAATTATTGGAAGAAGAGTAAACCTAACTATAAAAACATAAGAGTTATCTCTGCTCCTAAACACCACTTTTTGATTGGAAGGACTGTTGCGGAAGTTGCTAAGAACTGGGGAACGACTCAATCAAAAGCTCTCTTAGAGCTAATGAAGATGTGCGAGCTTCAAGCAACCGTTACTCATGGAAGTGTCCCTAAAAAGTATTTGAGAGAGTTAGTTACAAATAAGAAGGCATATATTGGTAGTGGCTCAAACGGACTTGTCCCTGGAATGGGAAGTGCTTCTATCCATCCGGCAAATCACACTTTTCTAAACTTTATAGATACAGCAGTCGGGAAAAATAAATTTGGCATCGAGGCGGCTATAAAAAAGATTACGGGAGATGCAGCTTCATTAATTGGTTTAAGCGACAGGGGTTTGATAAAAGAGGGGATGATCGCTGATTTAGTTTTACTCGACAAGAGTGGAAAAGAGGTTAAAGAAGTTATTATTGGAGGAAGCCTTGTAAGTGACGGAACAAATAGGGGAGAAATATTAAGTACCCGAAAATAATGCCAAAAAGGAATGCATTAAAAATTGACTACCTACTACTCGCAACCTTTCTTATTCTTTTGGGCATAGGGCTGACTGTTTTGGCTTCAGCCTCATCCGATTTGGGAAAGATAGACTTTAATGATCCCTATCACTTTCTAAGGGATCAGATAATAATTGGATTGGGAATTGGAGGTATAGGGTTTTTGCTGGGTCTATTTATCGATTACAAGGTATATAAGAAGTTAGCCCCAATTATTCTCTTTGGAAGTGTGGGACTCTTGCTCATTACATTCACTCCACTGGGGACTACTTTAGGTGGCGCTCAGAGATGGATTACTATTGGATCTTTTACTATTCAGCCGTCAGAACTCCTAAAGATGACAATGATCATATATCTAGCTGCATGGCTCTCTAATAGTCATATCAATAGGATAAAAAGTTTTTCTGAGGGGTTGATACCCTTCTTATCTATAGTTGGTTTTGTTAGCCTATTACTTCTTTTCCAGAAATCTACCAGTGCAGCGGTTGTAATTGGAGTTTCTTCCCTCTTTTTATATTTTGTGGCGGGAGCGAAGTGGAAGTTTGTATTTATGGTAATTGCTCTGGGAGTATTCCTTTTAACTATATTCGTGGTGATTACACCATACAGGCTTGATAGGGTTAAGACTTTCCTTGATCCTAGTCAGGACACTCAAGGATCTTCATACCAAGCTAATCAGGCTTTAACCATTGTGGGCTCGGGAGGATTCTTTGGGGTGGGGTTTGGTCAATCGTCAGCTAAGGCACATCTTCCAGAAAGAATTGGAGATTCAATCTTTGCAATTATTGCTGAAGAGTTTGGTTATCTTGGTGTGACTGTTGTCGGAACACTTTTCTTCACTATGGTTGGAAGAGCGTTCTTTATATCCAAAAAGATTAAAGATAGGTTTGGAAGACTTTTGATAATTGGACTAGCGACGGTGATTGGCTTTCAGGCCTTTGTCCACATGGGGGCTGCGTCGGCTCTTCTGCCGACGACTGGAGTTCCATTGCCGTTTATAAGCTTTGGAAGCTTCTCGCTTGCTGTATTTATGACCATGGTGGGTATAATGTTAAGCGTTCAGAGAAATGGCTAAAGAAAATAAATTCAAACTACTTGTTACCGGTGGGGGAACTGCTGGTCATATATATCCAGTTGCTGCAGTTGTTGCAGAAGCCCAAGTTTTGGCATCCAAGGAGGGTATGCCAATTGAGGTTAGGTATATTGGCTCATATGGGGCCTACAAGAGCTTTCTAGAACAAAATGATATAGATGTGAGGGGCGTTGTTAATAGCAAGCTGAGAAGGTATTTTTCGCTATATAATCTAATTGATGTTCCTAAGTTTATATTCAGTCTTTTTCAAGCAATTCTTGGGGTTATGGCTTTTAAGCCCAATGTTCTTTTTTCAAAAGGAGGGCCAGGCTCTTTTCCGGTTGTGCTAGCAGCAAATCTCTTGAAGGTTCCTATTGTCATACATGAGTCGGATGCTGCTCCAAGTCTAAACACCAAGATGGCATCAAAGTATGCAGAGCTTATTGCTCTGGCCTTTGAAAATGCTAAAAACTATTTTGAGGGGAAAGAAGTTCTTGTCACGGGGAATCCGATTAGAAAATATCTACTCAGTGATCCAATCTCTTCAAAACAGGCAAAGGGATATTTTGGATTTGATCCGAATGAGCCCTTGGTCTTAGTGCTTGGCGGCTCACAGGGAGCTACAAGAATTAATGACCTTATACTAGAGGGCCTTACAGAACTTCTAGATGTTACTCAGATATTTCACCAGACTGGTATTTCAAAGTATGAGGATGTTCTGGAGAGGGTGGGGGAATTGTCTAGCGGGGGAGATTGGAGGTTTAGAGAGAGGTATAAGGCGATAGATTACTTTCAGAAAGACATTAGGATTGCACTCCAAGCGGCAGACATTGTTATTAGTAGGTCTGGCTCAGGAGTATTTGAGATAGCAGCTTTTTCAAAGCCATCAATACTTATCCCTCTTTCAACTTCTGCCAATGATCATCAGAAGGTAAATGCTGAGGTTTTTGTAAGTGCTCATGCCGCCATAATGATGGAGGAGACTAATCTTTCTAAAAGAAGTCTGATTAATACAGTTACAGAATTACTTAACGATCCTGATAGGCTATTAGAGGTGGGTCTCGCGGCCAATAGCTTACACATACCAGATGCAGCTTCAAATTTGGCTCAGATATTACTAAAATATAAGTAATGTCTAAAGATAAAAAGATAAGAGTAAGATTTGCTCCATCTCCAACTGGACCACTTCATATTGGTGGCGCTAGAACAGCACTTTTTAATTGGTTGTTCGCTAAGGCTAACGGAGGAGAATTTGTCTTAAGAATTGAGGATACAGATTCAGAAAGATCAAAAGAAGAGTATGAGGTAGACATAAAAGAAGGCTTAACCTGGCTTGGTCTGGAGTGGGATGATTTCTTTAGGCAGAGTGATAGGAAAAAGATATATAGAGAATATTTAGAGAAACTTTTAGAAGAGAATAAAGCTTATTATTGTTTCTGTTCAAAAGAAGAGCTTGAAGCAGAGAAGGAGGCACATCTTTCGCAGGGATTAGCATCGAAATATTCTGGTCGGTGCAGGTCCATTAAGCCGGAAGAGGCAAAAGAAAGAGTTGACGGTGGAGAGGGTTATGTGATTAGAGTTAAGATACCAGATAGAGAGGTATCTTTTGACGATTTGATAAGGGGCAAGATTACTTTCGATGGGACTTTAATTGGAGATACTGTTGTGGCAAGAGACTTGGACAACCCTCTGTATAACTTTGTTGTTGTGATTGACGATTCATTAAACGAAGTGACACATGTAATCAGGGGAGAGGACCATATCTCAAATACTCCATTGCAGATCTTTTTAATGGAATCTATGGGATTTGATCTTCCTGAATTTGCTCACCTACCAATGATTCTTAATCCAGACAAGAGCAAAATGAGTAAGAGGTTCTCCGACGTTGCTTTGTCTGACTATATGAGGCAAGGATATCTTCCAGATGCAATGTTCAACTTTCTTGCCTTCTTGGGTTGGCATCCGAAGGAGGATAGGGAGGTTATGACACGGGAGGAAGTTATAAATGAGTTTACTCTAGATAGGGTACAGAAAGGGGGAGCTGTTTTTGATATAGATAAGCTTAATTGGTTAGGTAAACACTATATGAAAGAGGCCTCTCCTAAAGAGATAATAGAGATAGTTAGGGGTACTGTTTCCTCTGATTGGGAACTCAAGGAGGCAATGATGAATCCTTTGAAGGGAAGAATTAGTAAGGGCAGTGAGGCAGAAGATGAGTTAAGATTTTATTTTGATATTCCAACATATGGGGCAGATCTATTAAAATGGAAAGAGATGAATTTCGGGGAGGTTGAAATTAATCTTAATAAAACAAAAGAAGTACTAGAGAAGGTTCCTGATAAAGATTTTAAGAGAGATGTTCTTGAAGGAAAAATTATGGATTTGATTCCTGAGAATGAAAAAGGGGAGTGGCTGTGGCCGCTAAGAGTTTCTCTTTCTGGGAATGACAGGTCTCCAGGACCTTTTGAGATAATGGAGGCGTTAGGAAAAGAGCAAAGTCTTTCGAGGATAGATATAGCTCTTAGAAAGATATCTGTTCCAAATGAAACTTATTAGACGAAACATGAGGGTAAGGGTTGTTTTAACTGCTGCACTTATGGCGGGCCTATTTTTATTTCCAGTCCCTGGTATAGCCCAAGAGGCTAATGAGATCCAAGACATAATTGAGGAGAAGAGAAAAGAGGTTGAAAAGATCAATCAAGAAATCCAAAAAACACAGGCTCGTATAGAAGTTTTGGATGGCCAGCAGCAAACACTTCAAAATGCTATTGGACAGATTGATGCATCTATCGAACAGGCAGAACTTGGAATTGAATATAGTAAAACAACAATAGAAAAGTTAACTTATGAAATCTCCTCACTAAACATGACTGTTGCAGATGTCCGGGCCGAGGCCAATAGAAAATCTGAAGCAGTAGGGGAGGTGCTCCGAAATCTCCAGACTAGGGATGGAGACATAGATCTTTTGAGTACGATGTTGAGTCAAGATACTTTGGCTGATAGCGTCTTTGAGTTTAATGCACTGAGAAATATCCAAAAAGATTTAGCCGATGAGGTAGGGGAGTTGGTAAAACTCCAAAATAAGTTGACTAGCACTATTGTTGTTAGCTCTTCTAAGAAAGACGAACTTAAGATCGAAAGTCAGACACTAGAACAGAAGAAAATAGTTTTAGATGATCAGAAGGGCCAAAAGAATGATTTGCTTTCTGTTACGGAGCAACAAGAGAGTCTCTATCAACAGCATTTAACAAAACTTGATAGGGAGCAACAGGATTTGATGAGCGAGATTGCTGATATTGAGAAGGCTTTGGGCGACAGATTTGATGCTTCCAACTTGCCATCAAGGCAACCAGGTTTTCTTAGTTGGCCTGTAGTTAATTCAGCTGGATTAAGAACGGGTGTTCTAACTCAACATTATGGAGAGACAGCCTATTCTACGGCCTACTATAGAGGAAGACCTCATAACGCAACAGATATTGGGGCTCCTGCTGGAACCCCAGTGATCGCTGCTCGAGATGGTGTGGTGGCTAGAGTGGATTACAACGGTCTTTACTACCAATATGGAAGATATATTCTGATAGATCATGGTAATGGTTTAACCACGATATATGCCCACCTTTCAGCTAGTAAAGTTTCTGCTGGACAAGGAGTTAAGAGGGGAGAGGTGATAGGGTATGTGGGTAATACTGGATTTTCAACAGGAGCACATCTTCACTTTGGCCTGTATGCAACCCCTCCCGGTGGATGGATGCTATCTAGCAATAGGGAACAGGGCGGACTTTTCTCGATTCCTCCTGCAACTGGTTTAGTGCCAATTGGCCCAACCATTAACCCAGAGAATTATATGTAGTATAATCTTTGTACTATGAAAATATTCAAAATAGTTTTTTCGATTGCGATTGCTGCTATCTTCGTGATCAGCACCGTAACCGTAATCTTCTCAAGCGGAAGAATGGTTAATGCAGGACTCGAAACATATGTCTTTAAGGTAGACAACTGTTATGGTCCAAGATATGAGACAGTCCCCTTGGGAGAAGGGGAGGATTCTAAGTCAGTCGATCAGCAATGTGAAGTTGACTATAACCAAGCAAAGAGAGATGTAGCTGGAGGGTTATCATATCTTCTAGTAGCTGCACCTTTTGCCTACCTAACTTTTAGAAAGTTAGAGCAACTCTTAAAGGAAAGGGAGTAGTACGGGGGATGTATTGATAACTGTCGTATAACAATGGTTTTGCGACATAATGTATTCTCTAAGGTCTAGAGTGTACTCCCCTCTAATAATAATGTGGTTAAAATGAGGTCTAAAATTGACCTCTGGGGGCTTTTTGTATGTAAAGATGTGGAATAACCTTAGCTCAGATAAGTTTAGAGAAAAAAACGGATATGATATCAATGGAGTTTGGTATCCCCGGGTTACTTCTATTTTAAATATAAAAGCGAAGCCGGCTTTGTATCGATATTATGCAGAATTAAATAACTTTGAAGAGGCTGAGGAAATAAAAAATAGATCTGCAGATGAGGGTACTCGAGTTCACGAAGCTTGTGAGGCTATTCTAACAGGGCAGTCCCCTACTTTCGGTGATGATATACGTCCGTCTATAGAAGCCTTCCAAAGATTTCTAGAAGAGAGAAAGATTGAAGTTGATCCGGAATGGGTTGAGCGAAGGGTGGTTAACTATAAAGATAGGTATGCTGGAACCTCAGACGCCCTAGCTCTAATTGATGGAAAGTTTGGGGTTATGGATATAAAAACTTCTCAAGGGATATATAGAGACTACAATTTACAAACTGGCGCATACTACCCTCCCCTACAGGAAGAATATAAGACATTGCAAACGAGATGGATTTTAAGAATTGATCAAAATGAAAGATGCTTAATTTGTGGGGCGAGAAGAAGAACTAAGGGTGGTAGAGAAAAGGTGCGTGCCCCCTACCCTTCTAATGGTTTTGACTATAAAAATTGCGATCATGAATGGTCTGATGTTGAAGGAATTGTTCAGTTGAGAGAGTTCCCCCACTGGAGAGAAGATTACGAAGCTTTCTTGGGGGCCAAAAAGCTTTGGGAGTGGGAACATTCCAGTATTCTAAAAAAGTTGGGTTATTCTGATTGACAAGGGTAGCTATTTTTTAGTATAAAAGAGGTCCGGGCTGTTCTTTCTTCTAATTCGGGGGTGTAGTGCAGTTTGGAGTGCACGCTGGCCTCTCAAGCCAGAGGTCGCAGGTTCAAATCCTGTCATCCCCACGGGAGTTGAGCTCCGTCTGTATGTGTAGTATTGGATTGCTTGCAATCACGTTTCCCTCGTTGGGAGTTACCATATAGACGGAGTTCGACTCCAGGATTTTGATCCTCTTACTAAGAGGATCTTTTGATATATGGTCTAGAAAAATCGGGCAATTAGAGTAATATTAGGTTATATGAAGCTTAGTTCTAAGGGGCTGAAGAAGCTTATCAATTCAAGTGCAAAGAAGATTAATTTCTTTAAGACATCAAAGGGTGTCTTAACTTTAGTTGGTGTCGCAATTTTGGGGATAGTGGCCTTCAACTACTTCAGTAAGAATCCCTTAATGGGATATACAACTGGTTATGTTGAGCGCGGCGACGTGGTTAGCCTGGTTGATGTGACAGGAAAAATTAAACCAACTGAGCAAGTTGATCTTTCAGTTGAGCGTGGAGGAAGAGTTAATAATATTTACGTATCTGTTGGGGAAGAGGTTGGTAGAGGTGAGACTCTATTATCTCTTAGTAATGGAGATCTCTCTGCGGACTATAATGAGGCCTTAGCAAACCTAGAGATTGAAAAGCTTAAACTTTTAGAAGCTCCATCTACTAGTGAGGCTGATCTGGAAAATTCTCTTAATGACTTAATTGATGAAATTGAGGAGGTATATACCTCTGTAGATAGCGAGGTTAGCTCGACTATCGATCAATTCTTTGATGATCTGGACAGTAAGTATCCCACTTTCAGGCATGCAGTTATTTCTGGTGGTCAGTCATATAACATAACGGTTGATATAGAAACTAGACTTGATCTCAAGTGGATGTTCATAGACCTAAGGGAGTCTATAGACAGTTTAGATAGCTATATCTCTTCTGGAATAGATCAAGACAACTTGGACCAAGTGATATCTGAAGCAAAGACGGCTCTTAACCAATCGATCAATCTATTAGTTTCGATTGATACTGTTCTTTCTGAATATAATGAACAGCACCTCCTAACTTCAATTAAGTCTAGTGTATCAACTGCTAGGAATAGCTTAACCACTTCTCTAAATAGTCTAAGATCTGTTGAGAGAACATATCGTCAAGCAGAAACAGAAAGTCTTTCTCAGGGAAATGACTATCAGGACGTACTTCTCCAACAGCAGAGGGTTAATAGTGCTCAAGCTAGGGTTAATGCAATATTAGCTGAGATCGAGAAGACTAGAATAAGAGCACCATTTAGTGGAATTGTAACTAAGATAGATCCTAAGGTTGGAGAAACGGTTAGCTCTAATACTCCCCTACTCTCTATGATGTCGGTGTCTGATTTTGAGATTGAAACTTTTGTTACCGAAGCTGACATATCTATGATTGGCCTGGATAATGTTGCTGAAGTTACCCTAGACGCATATACCAGCGAGGATATCTTTGAGGCAACGGTAATATTTATTGATCCAGCAGAAACCCTCATTGAAGGAGTTTCAACATATAAAACCCTTTTAGGGTTCGTTGATCCGGATGATCGAATCAAGTCTGGTATGACAGCTAATGTGGATATAATAATCGATAGCGCAGAGGATGTGTTAATAGTTCCAACTAGATCTGTTATAGAAAAGGATGGGAAAATGATAGTTAGGAAGATTGTTGGAGAGAATATTGAAGAGGTTGAGGTCGAAGTTGGAATCGAGGGGGTTAGTGGAGATGTTGAGATTAAATCGGGTCTTTCTGAGGGAGAGACAATTGTTATCTTCTCTAGAAATTAATCTATATCTCTGTGTCTAAACTGATCAAAGCGACTAATCTAAAGAGAGTGTACGGCAGTGGCGAGGTAGAGACCGTTGCCTTAAAAGATGCTTCTTTGGAGATAGAAAAAGGAGAGTTCGTATCTATCATGGGTCCCTCCGGGTCTGGGAAGTCTACCCTACTTCACATCTTGGGTATGCTTGATAGGCAGACAGAAGGAACTTATGAGTTTGATGGAAAAACTATCGATGAATACGATGAAACTCAGCTAGCTAACTTAAGAAACGAGAGTCTTGGATTCGTTTTTCAGACCTTCAATCTTCTTCCAAGGACGACCGTCTTGGAGAATGTTCAGCTTCCTCTCATATATTCAGATGTTAAGGAGTCTGAATGGAGTGATATGGCTGTTAAAGCCATCAAGGCAGTTAATCTCGAGCATCGCTTGGAACATGAGACTGGTCAACTTTCTGGAGGAGAAAGACAGAGGGTGGCTATAGCGAGAGCTTTGGTTAATGATCCAGACGTTATTTTTGCAGATGAGCCAACTGGTAATTTGGATACAAAGGCAGGTATAGATCTTATGAGCATCATCACTGATCTAAACAAAGAGGGTAAGACGATTGTTATAGTAACCCACGAAGAAGAAATAGCGGCTTATTCAAGAAGAATGATCAAACTTCGAGATGGTTTAATTGAAGAAGATAAGAAGATTAGTAAATAGATGTCTATTAAACACATAGCAAGAACTTCGTATAGGGCTTTGTGGGTTAATAAATCGAGATCTTTCTTAACCGTCCTAGGAGTGCTCATTGGCATTGCTTCGATAATAATGATGATGTCGATAGGAAAGGGTGCTGAGAACCTAATTTTGGGCGAAATTGGAGGACTTGGTGCAGAGACTGTTGTGGTAAGACCTGGCCAAGAGCCTACTGGGCCAACCGATGTGGCCGAAACTCTTTTGGGAGATTCTTTGAAAGATAGAGATGTAGATCTACTAAGAAAAAAGAGTAATGTTCCAGATGTTATTGAGGTGTCCCCTTTTGTCATCGTTCCCGGAAGTGTTTCTTATGGAGGTGATACATACAGACCTATGGTCATCGGAGGTGCAGCAGATTTCTTCATCGATTCATTCGATGCATATCCAGAGGAAGGAGTTCTTTTTGATGAGAGCGATACAAGGCAAAAGGCAAATGTTGCTGTTATCGGGAGCAAGGTTAAGGAAGAGCTTTTTGGAGATAAGAGTCCTATTGGAGAAAGTATTAGAATCAAAAACCAGAGTTTTAAGGTTGTTGGCTCTCTTGCGCCAAGAGGACAAGTCGCCTTTTTTGATATAGATGATTTGGTTATAGTCCCCCACACCACTGCTATGACTTATATCTTAGGGATAGATTATTACCATGAGATTATTCTAACTGCAAAAAGTGCTGATATGGTTGAATATGTAATAGAAGATGTTACGAGAACCTTGAGGGAAGCTCATGGGATAACTGATCCAGATAAAGATGACTTTTTTGCTGTCAGTCAGCAGGGTTTAGCCGATCAGATACAGATTATCATTGGAAGCCTTACAGCATTCCTCTCTTCCGTTGTTGCTATTGCTTTGGTTGTGGGTGGAGTTGGGGTCATGAATATCATGCTTGTCTCAATAACTGAAAGAACTAGAGAAATTGGTTTGAGAAAAGCAGTTGGGGCTACAAAGAAAAATATTATGAATCAATTCCTATTCGAGGCTGTGCTTCTTACTAGCATAGGTGGTGTGATTGGGATAATCCTTGGAGGTACTTTAGCCTTTTTAATATCGCTTGTGCTCGCTCAAACCGTTGCTCCGGCTTGGACTTTTACCTTCCCTATCTCAGCCGTATTCTTGGGTCTTGGTGTAACCAGTCTTGTAGGATTAGTTTTCGGACTCTATCCAGCCAAAAAAGCTGCTGAGAAAGATCCTATAGAGGCCCTAAGGTACGAATAAGCTTTTTGCATATTCCATATATGAGAAGGACCCAGCACAGGTCTCTTCTCAAGTTGTCTGTGGGGGGGTCCTGTTATGGCCGAAGGGCCTCTATAAAAGCTTTTTTCTCTTTCTCTTAGTGCGGTTCACATTCTTTGCACAGCGGATTTATAAGATTGAAGAGATGTAATAAATGCCTAGAGCCAAAAGGAATAGTCCTTCTAAAAGAGTTGCCCAAGTTGTGAGCTCTGGTGAACTTGAGACTATTCTCATTTTCCAGACAGCTAGGGCAAAGACAATTATTTCATCTAAGAGATAGAAAAAGATGAAAATTGCCATTAATCCAAGACTAGCGGCATTTCCAATCCCCTGTTCTGCAAGTAGTCCAGCAAAAGCGACTGGAACTGCGGCCGAGCATGGAAACTCAACTAATGTAATAATGGCTGCAAACAACAGCACCCCTCCTGCTATATATAAAATATTGTGTGGGTTGTTAAATATCTTCTCAGTTCTCTTTGTCATCTTGTCTATGAAAGAGGCTCCAGTTGTTTTACAAACCAGGCCGACATTTCTTAGACGGAAGAACTCTTTTATAAAATATGCTCCTCCAACAACACCAAGGATACCTATAAGTGGTCTTAATATTCCAAGATAACCTTCTGCAACTGTGAAAAATTGATACCAAAGATTTATAAGAAACCCATATATAAGAGCTGTGGTAAATATGAATATTCCACCATAAAGCATAATCTTACGTCTTGATTGGAGCTGGAGAACTAATCCAAGGATGATTATGAGAGCTCCCAATGAACAGACATTAAAACCATCCAGGAATCCCATTAGGGCGGCTAGGACTGGGAGAGAATAATTTTCATAATCTATATTGGCGAATAATCCGGATTTCCCCTCTTTCCTTTCAAGTGGGCCAACAATCTCCTCTATAGAGGCCATGATTGATTCGGGTGTTGCTATAGCAGGATAGATTCCTGGTGGCACAGCCTTATCTGTATATCCCACATATGCATCATCGCTAATGAAGGTTATTGGAACTAATCCAACACTCTCCCCTATTCCGGCTTCCTCTGCAAAATTTCTAACCAGAGCAAGATTTCCAGAATCTCTTATCGGATCACTTACCGTATATCTATTTACCTGTATCTGATCACCATAATCTTCTTCTAGAGTATCTAGGAATTTACTCTCTTCGTGACAGTGTGGGCAGGTTTCACTGTAGAAGAAATTTATTTCAGCCCTACTCTCTTGAGCAACAATTATTGGTATAAAAAAACTGGTCAGAACTAGTGTAGATAGAGTAAGAAAAACAACTTTTTTCATATATAGAAATATTATAACGCTTCCTACTAATTGGTAGCCCTGCTCGGTAAGGGATACCAAATTGGTGATACCGATTACCGAGCAGGTGTGGTCAATGCTTCAAGCTTATTCCTCAAGGTCAAAGCCATCGACATGTCGCAGTTTGAGAAGACTCCTCCAGACTCAGAGATCCTTGTTAGGGCTCCAAGAAAGAAGTATTCCACATCTCCCCTGGCCCCTTCGTCGATTTTCTCTCCACGAGAAAGGCTGATGACCCTCTCGTAAAAGGAAATCTTCTCATCTACGTTCATCACTCCACTGGAGAGAAGTCCCGAGATGAAACGAAGAGCCTGTCGAGGTTTGGCTGGGATCGACTCTTTGCGGACGATCCTTCCATTTTTTGAATTGAAAACCTCGTAAGAGAGGATTTCCCGACTCTTGTCGTATTGGATCTTTAGTTCTCTCTGCAAAGTTCCTCCTCTTGATGTGCCGTGAATATGATAAGGGTTTTATTCTGTTTTTTCTACATCTATTAGAATAGGCGCCCTACTATCTTCGTTGCCCAAGATATATCCAATAGCAAAGGATAAAAGAGTTGTGAGCACTATAAATATGGCTATTTTTAGTTTGGGTTTCATCTGTAGATCTAAATTGACATTAAGTATATTTTAATACATACTTTTCCCGATAAGAAGTATTGAATTATGGCACATACAAAGGCAGGAGGATCAGCAAAAAACTTAAGAGAATCAGCTTCAAAACGTTTAGGCGTTAAACTTTTTGATGGTCAAAAAGTTGGTGCTGGTGAAATCATCGTTAGACAAAGAGGAACAAAGTACCTACCAGGTCAGAATGTTAATAAGGGTAGCGATGACACTTTATACGCCGCTGTTGATGGCGTGGTTAATTTTAAAAATAAGACCAAGACTAAGTTTGACGGTAAGAAACGTACCGCCAAGATGGTAGAGGTGCTAGCTGCTTAAGCCTCGGGGACTATTTCAATCTTAACGGTTGATAGGGTCTTCCCCCCACTCATAAGTTGAATTTCATGAACCCCTAGCTCTTTTAGGGGTTTATTCATATCTACTTTAATCTTTTCAGCTTTTATCTTTGGGAATTTTTTGTATATGGTATTCAATATATCCACATCTTTGACTGAGCCAAAGACCTCTCCCCTTTTACCAGCCTTAACAGAAATCTTTATTGGATTTTCTTTGGTCTCATCTTGGAGAGTTTTCAGGGCTCCTTTTACAACTTCTTTTTGTTCAGACGAAGTCTTATTGATTTCCTCAACTTCATTGATTGCAGATTTGTCAGCTGGTTTGGCTAGTCCCCTTTTGATTAAGAAGTTTCTAGCATAACCGATGGAGACATCTTTAATCTCATTCTTCTGACCTAGGTGTTTTATATTTTCGAGTAAGACTACTTTCATTTGTTTATCTCTTCTCTTAATACCTCTATCGCTTTTTCTAGCTGAGGATCTTTTCCATCCAAAAAGTCTTCTTCTGTTATTTCAACTTCATAGTCGGGCTTGATACCATTCTTCTCAATTAGGGTTCCATCTGGAAGAAGCCAGTTGGCAACGGTTATTTTGAGCGTAGAGCCATCACTCAAGTCCTGAAGCTCTTGAACAGTTCCTTTTCCAAAGGTGGTTTGACCAATTAGTTTAGTGCCATTTTGTGTCTGAAGAGCTCCCGCAACAATTTCTGATGCAGAAGCAGATCCTTCGTTAACTAAAACAACGACAGGAAACTCTTTAAGCGCAGCATTCCCATATGAGGTTAAGATCCTTTCGCTTCCTGAGCCGAACTTCTCTGAAACAACGGTTTCTCCTTTTTCTATAAACCAACCGGATATATTAACGGCTGCTGAAAGAAATCCTCCTGGATTGTTCCTGAAGTCTAATATCAAACCCTTTGAATTAGTTAGAGAGTTTGCGAGAAGTGCCTGTCTGAATAGCTGCGGAGATGAACTTGTGAAGTTATATAGTTGTATATAAAGAATGTCTCCTTCAAGAATTTGAGTTTCTATGGTTGGGATATTTATAGTATCCCTGGTGATTGTTATATCAATTGGATCAGGTTCTCCTTCTCTGAATATCTTCAAAACAACTTTTGTGCCGAATGGACCCCTGATGTATTTAACCGCATCGTCTACAGTCATATCTGATGTATCCTTTTCATCTATTTCAGCGATTACATCTCCTGCCCTAAGGCCTGCTCTCTCTGCGGGACTATTTTTAAGAGGGGCTATAACCGTCAGCACATCGTCTCTCATTCCAATTTCAGCGCCTATTCCACTAAAAGATCCATTTATATCCTCATTGAACTTTTGCGAGTCCCCTGGGTTGAAATAGACAGTGTTTGGATCATTAAAAGTCCCAGCTAATCCGCTAATAGCTCCATATAGAAGATCTATATCTTCAATCTCATTTGCATCGGGATGGGTACTCTTTAATCTATCCCAAGCTTCCCAGAATGTGTTAAAGCTAACAGAGCCGACATTGGCCTCTGGATTTGTGTCAGAGACGTTGTTTATTCTTATATTCTTGGGCTCTTGCAGGCCAGTATTTAAACCGAGAAAGTAGAAGCCACTCCAACTCAAGATTAGAGAAACTATAATGGCTGAAACAAAAAAAGCGTTTTTGATATTCTTATGATCTTTTCTATCAAGCATCTATTACTGCTAAATTGTAAACGTCATCTGATATAATGGCAATTGATATGAATGCAGTCCCAGATTACATAGCAGAACTTAAGAAACGCTCTAAAGATTCTAAGGTTTATTCAGAGCATCAGTTGGTAGGCCTTGAGCTTGCCGAGATACTCCAAGACGACTCTCATAAATCTTTATATATGAAACTTGCCAAAGAGTATTCAAAAGATAAACTGCTTAGACTAGCTAAATCGATAGCCGAAAGAGAGAATGTAGAAAATAAAGGAGCATACTTTATGAAGGTTCTATACAGTGATGAAGAAGATTCTAAAGGTAAAAAATAAAGAAGAAGAAAAGTTTTTAAGAAAGAAGGTTAAACCTTTTGATTTTGATAGTCTATCCAAGAAAGAGATAGATGATCTGATAAAACAGATGAGAAAGACGATGAATGATGCAGATGGTATTGGCCTTGCCGCAAACCAGGTCGGGTTAGACGCTAGTGTTTTTGTAGCCCAATGGGAGGGAAAGTTCTATGTGTTTTTTAATCCCAAGATAGAGAAATCTTCTAGCGATGAGGTTGAAGAAACAGCAGAAGGTTGTCTTAGTATCCCTGGAAATTTTGGATTAACAGAGAGATTAGCCAAAATAACTTTGATTGCTCAAAATAAGAGTGGAAAACAAGTTAAGGTGAAGGCTTGGGGAATGCTGGCTGTTATCTTTCAGCATGAGGTTGACCATCTCAATGGACATCTGTTTATAGACAGACTAGCTAAGGGAGCTGAACTACATAATTCTTAAAATGAAATTCGTATTCTTTGGAACCCCCGATATAGCCAGTGCTGTTTTAAGAGGACTTGTTGAAAAAGATATAGTTCCTGGGGCTTTGGTTTGTAATCCAGATAGGCCAGTTGGTAGAGATAGAGTTATTGCTCCTCCGTCTACTAAGAAGTTCATTCTCGACAATAAGTTTGACACAAAGGTCTATCAACCAAAAGATAAGAAAGAATTATCGAGCTTAGCGAAAGAAGAATTTGGAGATTATGAGTTTGGATTAGTTCTAGCCTATAACAAGATAATCCCAAAAGAGGTTATTGATATCTTCCCCAAGGGTATTATTGGGATTCACCCATCACTCTTACCTGAGCTGAGAGGCCCATCCCCTATTAGAACAGCTATACTGGATGGGAAAGCTCATACTGGAGTTACCCTTTATCTTCTAGACGAAAAGATGGATAACGGTCCAATTATTGCCTCCAAAAAGGTGCTTATAGGCAAAGATAATTTAAAAAAACTTACGGATAAGATAATCGATGTAGCCATAGAGCTTTGTCTAGAAGAGATACCTAAATATATAGATGGTTCCTTGCATCCAGTTAGTCAAAACCACACAGAAGCAACGTATTCTGGTTTTTTTAAAACAGATGATGCCTTTATTAAAGAGAAAGATTTAGAGAATGCTCTTATAGGAGATGACAGGTTGACTGAAAGCATATTAAGGAAAATAAGGGCACTAAATCCTGAGCCAGGAGTTTATACATTTATGGATGGCAAGAGAACAAAAATATTAGATGCCAAGAAAGACGGTATCAAGCTCGTATTAGAAGAGATACAAGTTGAAGGGAAAAAACCTATTTCTCTAAACTAGCTTTATCCGAAAGTAAAGGCAAAGGCTGAGACTCCAGGTTCAAGAAATCTGATCTCAAGAAGATGTTCTCCAGGCTCCCCTCTTAGGTCTATGAGATTATATAGATCATTATCCATTACCTTAATTGTTCCAGACACTACGTCTGAACCACTACTAGCTTCGCCCACTAATTCTCCATCTAAATAGATTTGGCCCAGAACAGATGTTTCTGATGTTAGTACTAGATTTGCCTTATTGGCCGAGAACTTAATAAATATTGAACCCGTAGTGCTTTCTAGGGTTGCTCCCTCCGAACCTATTTTCCAAACACCATCCAGAGCAAAATCATTGAGAGATAGTCTATCTGGAGCATCGAGCTGACAGCTTGAATCAAAGCACTCTTCTGATGGAAGATTAGCCATGTTACTTACTCTTAAGTATCCAATATATGTTTCTGGAGTCTTAACTGTTCTTGGATCAACTGTTTCTGCATTTTCTACCTTAGCTCCACTCATTTCATCCAGTTCCTCTCCTAATCTCTTGGCTCTTTCTGCTAGAGCAGCTTGGATGGCCTTTTCTGTTTCTTCGTAACCCCCTTCTCCTATGTGATCATATACAACGTATCCATCTATATCGATTAGATATTTACGTGGCCAATATCTATTTCCATATGCATTCCATGTTGAATAGTCGTTGTCTAGGACAACTGGATATTCTATACCATATTTTTCTACAGCCCTTCTAACATTCGCTATATCTTTTTCAAATTCAAATTCAGGTGTGTGAAGACCTATTATTACCAATCCGTCATCAGCATATTCTTCATGCCAAGCATTAAGATATGGAAGAGTTCTCTGGCAGTTGATGCAGGAGTATGTCCATATATCGAGTAGAACAACTTTGCTGTCGGCTACTAGATCACTTATGTTAATTGGATCAGTATTAATGAATCCATCCGGTGAAGATATATCTATCGCTGGGGTGTATAGGTCAGCTTTCGATTGCGAGCCAATATTAATAGGATTGATTGGTGTTGATTCTTTTTGACTAAGAGCTACGAACGAAACCACACCTACTGTAACTAGTATGGCTACACCAACTATTACTGCTATTTGAATTAAGTCCTTTCTATCCATCTATTTCTTATTCTTAAAATCTACTTCATCCATATGAAAATTATATCATCCACTTTTTCTTTTTGACTAACGTATTAATTAATTGTATTTTCAAATTAAGATGGGGAGTAGGAAGCCCCATGTCCAGTACAATCGGAGGAGTCTGATGTTCTTCACTCTGGCGACCAGACCACCGGCCTCGTATGCGACTGGGCTGACTCTGCTCTTGGCAGTAGTTGCCATCGCATACCTCTACGAGAGGATCAGTAGCAGGTGACCAAAGAGAATGAGCCATCAACCTAACAGCCCTGCTTCTAGAGAAATCTATTAGCAGGGCTGAATCACGTTTGGCTATGTGTTTTATAAATCTATAGACGTGAAAAAATCGCCCGGAGGCGATTTCTTCATATGTCCATCAAAAACCGGAGTCTTTAATGAACGAGTATATTATAGCAATTATTATATATATGTCAACCCCCTATTCCCTCGCATGTATAGGCGCATACTGAGGCGCAAGTAAATACATCCGGCTCACATATACTGCCACACTCATTAAATACTCCTCCTCTCAAGTCGCAATGTTCTATAAGAGCTTCTTTTGGTGTTTGGAGATCGGTTGTATATACAATCTTACTTCCAAAATCAAAGTCCATATATGGAGTTACTGGAGCGGATGTTTTTGAGGGCATGAGATATAGGCCCATGACGATGAGCATTAGCGATCCAACTAAAACCCATAAGAATTTCATCATTTTAGCTATTCTGTAGTTTCTCCGTCGAAGTGCTCCTCTTGTTCATCTTCTTTGTTCTCGTGAACAGTCCCTTCTTTATGCTCTGGGGGTGAGTAGATTGAATAGAGCTTTAAATCATTATCACCAATATTAATTACGTTATGCCAGGTTGTGGCTGGAATAACTATCGCCCAGTCATCCGATACTTCATGCTCATCTTTATTGTTAAAAATTACTTTAGCAGTCCCCTGCTCTATTCGTATAAATTGGTCTAGGCCATGAACCTCATTACCAATTTCTTCTCCTGGCTTAAGACTCATTACAACTAGCTGACTGTATCTACCCGTATATAGAACTTTTCTATACGCGTTATTTTCCTTAGTGACTTTTTCTATATTGTCTATATATCCCTTCATCTGTCTTTATTATAAGGGAGTGCGTGTTCTTATACAAAATATTATCTATACAACTGTTTGTGATAGAATTTGGTTGATGAAAGATATTAAGAATCTAAAGAGGTTTATTCCTATGGGAATCTTAATTGGAGTGATAGTCATATTGCTTGGTTTTATTGGTTTTGGATATTACCAATATGTTGATTTAGATACTCAAAATGACTCTTTAAGAAGCAGGGTTGCTAAACTAGAGGACGAACTTGGTATAACTACTGAGAATCTAGAGACAACCAAAGAAGAGAAAGAAAACCTTTCTGCAGAGTTGAATGATAAGGAGGAATATGTTGGCCAACTTAGGAACCAGTTCGAAGATATCGCAGGTCAAGTTTTTATATTAGATAAGCTTAGCAAAACAGACGAAGAACTTCTTCAGAAATATTCTAAGATTTATTTCTTGAATGAACATTACGTACCAGAAGATTTAGATAATATTCCCCTCACCTATTTATATGATGAAAGTAAGCCCAAAGAGGTTCATGCTAAGGTGCTTCCCTATTTAGAGGATGTGATAAAAGATGCTGCTGACGATGGGGTTACTTTGTGGATAGTTTCTGCATATAGATCATATGGCACTCAAGGAGCACTTAAGTCGGGTTACTCAATTACATATGGCAGTGGCGCCAATGCCTTCTCTGCTGATCAGGGATATTCAGAGCACCAACTTGGAACAACTATTGATTTCACAACTAAGAATTTGGGAGGAGGTCTAAATGGATTTGGAGATACAGAAGCCTACCAATGGCTACAAGAGAATGCTTATAAATACGGCTTTGTCCTATCCTACTCAGAGGACAACAGCTATTACATATTCGAACCCTGGCATTGGAGGTTTGTCGGAGTAGAGCTTGCTAAGGAATTACACAAACAAGGGATCGGGTTTTATGATATGAGCCAAAGGGGTATAGATGAATACCTAATTAGTATCTTCGATTAGAAACTGAGATCTATAGACGTGAAAAAATCGCCCGGAGGCGATTTCTTCATATGTCCATCAAAGACCGGAGTCTTTAATGAACGAGTGTATTATAGCAACTGCTATATATATGTCAAGGGTTTCTAAACCCTTTGTTTTAGTACCTTTTTTCTCAATCTTATTGCCTGAGGAGTTATTTCTAGGAGCTCATCGTCTGCAATTATCTCTAATCCTCTTTCTAGGGTTAACTTTAATGGTGGTGTCAGGATTAATGCATCATCACTTCCAGAAGCCCTCATGTTGGTTAACTGTTTTCCTTTGGTTGGATTAACAGCCATATCTATTCCCTTACTAACATTTCCTATAACCATACCCTCATAGACCTCTGTGTTTGGTCCTATGTATAAAATTCCTCTGTTTTGAAGATTAAATAACGAATACCCCAAAGATTTGCCGGTTGCCATCGATACCATTGAACCGACTTCGTGACGGTTGATTTCACCCACGTGCGGTTTGAAGCCCATTACTCTTGATGAGGCTACTCCTTCACCGCGTGTATCTATTAATAGTTCTGAGCGGAAACCTAAAAGACCTCTGGTTGGGATTTCAAATATTAGTCTAGATTCGACTTGAAGCTTCTTTATTTCTGCTAGCACACCTTTTCTTTGAGAAACCTTTTTAATTACAGTTCCTGTGAGTTCTTCGGGGACATCTACTATCAACTCCTCAAATGGCTCAAGAGTTTTTCCATCTTCTTCTTTTAGAATTACGTGCGGTTGAGAGACTTGAAGCTCATATCCTTCTCTACGCATATTCTCAAGGAGAATGGCTATATGCATTTCTCCACGACCATATACCGTATATTGATCTGATTGAGAAAAATCTATTTTGATACCAACATTAACTTCTAACTCTTTTTCTAATCTTTCTTTTATCTGAGAGGTTGTGACGAACTTTCCTTCTCTGCCCGAGAAAGGAGAGTTGTTAACCATGAAGGCTAGGGAGATGGTTGGTTCATCAACGGCAATGTGTGGGAGAAGCTCTGCGGATTCATCCGTTGTCATGGTGTCTCCAATATATACACCTGGGAAACCTGCTATTACCACGATATCCCCTGCCGCAGCCGAATCAACCTCTCTTCTAGTGAAGCCTTCGAAGGTGAATATTTTAGTAACAGTACCTTTTTGGACAGATCCATCTATTCTTTTAATAAATAGCTGATCCTTACTTCTTACGGTTCCTTCGTATATTCGAGCTATAGCAAGGCGACCTAGATAGTCATCATAATCTAGGTTGAATGATTGCATTAAGAGGGTTTTACCCGATTCTGATGGAGCTGGTTCGATATTTTCTAATATAGCATCAAGAAGAGGCGTCATATCTTTAGAGTCCTGATCAAGCTTTTTCTTAGCTATACCATCTTTACCAATTGTGTATACGGTCTCAAAATTAAGCTGATCATCGCTCGCACCAAGATCCATAAAGAGTTCGAGCACCTCTTCGTGAACTTCTTCAGGTCTTGCTGCGGGATTGTCTATCTTATTAATAACTACAAGTGGTTTTAGCCCTATATCTAGAGATTTCTTTAGAACAAACTTAGTTTGCGGCATTGGTCCCTCACTAGCATCAACTACTAACAATACTGAATCTATTGATCTGAGAACTCTTTCAACCTCAGAACCAAAATCAGCGTGCCCTGGAGTGTCAACGATATTGATTTTTGTGTCTTTATAGAACATAGATGCATTTTTGGCATATATGGTGATCCCACGCTCTTTTTCAAGCGCATTACTATCCATGCTGACTGACTCACCAGAGGTTGCACCAGTTTGGCGCATGAGAGCGTCTGTTATGGTTGTTTTCCCATGATCAACGTGGGCGATTATGGCTATGTTTCTTATTCCCATGTTTTTATAAAAAAAGTCATGCACTAGAGGCATGAGCAATAAACTATATCAGGAGTTCTCTTATTTAGCTATATTCTTTGATGAAATTACAATAAAACTATGGTTGCTAACCCTAGGAAAGCTAGAAATCCAAAAACATCAGTAGCTGTAGTTATGAAGATGGTGGCTGAGGTTGCTGGATCTTTTCCTAAAGCCTTCATGGCAAGAGGGATGAGAGCACCGAAAAAGCCTGCGATAACAAGATTCACAATCATTGCAACTCCTAGGACAAGCCCCAAAAGGACGCTCCCGTTCCAGAAGGTGGCGACCAAGGCCACTATTAAACCATTGATAGCACCATTTATTAATCCAGCTCCAACCTCTCTTGATATAGCGGGTAGGCTGTTTTTTAGGCTTATCTCTCCAATTGTTATGCCTCGCACGATGATGGCCAATGTTTGAGTTGCCGCGTTACCTCCCATACCCGCTACAACAGGCATATATATAGCGAGCACTACCAACTGACTAAGGGTATTTTCGAATAGTCCCACTACAGATGCTGCCAAAAAAGCAGTCCCTAGGTTTATAATCAGCCACTTGTAGCGATTCTTTACCTTACTTCCCACACTATCAAAAGAACGCTCCACATCAGCAACACCAGCAAAGTCGTATAAAAATCTGGCTGACCTATCCCCTATTAAAGCGAGGGCATCATCTGAGTATATAATTCCGATGACACTTCCATCTCTGTCTAGGACGGCCAGCTTGCTGTGCTTGGTTTTATTGAAAAGATCGGCAATCTCTTGAATCTCTGCCTGATAAGAGATGGTCTTTACTGGATTCACAAAGTTTTTAACGAGTTTGTTGTTGCTTTCACGAATAAGAGCTGATGGTGGAATCTCTCCAACTAGCTTGCCGTCCTCGTGGACTAAGACTTCGGGGAGTTTGCCGATCTCCTTATAGTGCTCTTCTATAGCATCTGCTGCATGGCTAATGTTAGTGCCACCATCAAGAAGGAGGTAGTTGAAATTTAGAAGTGAAATTGCTGCTTTGGGGTGGAATCGTAAAAAATACTCTGCCTTTTCTTTTAGCTCACTTTTGACCCTATTAATCAACTTCTTCCTGCGTCGCTCATCTTTTAGAACAGCCAGAGTATTCTCTGCTTGCTGTAGATCCATTTGGTCCAATAGATCAATCATCTCACCGTCCTTGAGGTTAACTAAAATGCTCTGACGTACATGGGGAGAGAGGTGTTCGAAGATGGCTTCCTGTTCAGCTACGGCAAGGGCCCGAAAAAGATCCATCCTTTTATTGGGGTGATAGGTAATATCGTGAGTGATAGACTTAGTGTCCATTAATCAAAGTATATCAGATTGCTGGGTTCCTCGAGCGTACCATCACTCTTAGTGTATTCTTTAGTTTTTTAAACTATTCTTAGGCTCCTTAGCTGGCTTCAGTTGTTCAAGATCAAGGGTCTCATCAATGCGGATTTGTTTAACAAATTCTGGTACATGAGAGACAAGAATCATCGCCCCCTCATATTGATCAAGTGCTCTTGCGATAACGGGTAAATGACGGAAGTTTATATGATTTGTAGGCTCATCCAATATAAGTAAGTTGGGTTTAATCAATACGAGCCGCGCAAATGCAACGAGACCTTTTTGTCCCTCAGATAAGCTTCCTATCTTTGTGCGCATAATGTCGTCTGTGATAAGAAATCCCGCTGCAGTACTACGCAGTTTCTGTTCGTCCGATTCGTCTCCTGCCGACTTCAGGGTCATATATACAGTCTCTTCGGGATTAAGCATTGAGAAGTCTTGTCGATAGTAACCAACCCTTACTCCCTTTGCGATTTTTGCTCCCTCCTCCGTGTCATTTGCTAGGTGCTCGAGTAGCGTGCTTTTACCGATTCCATTTGGCCCAACAAGAAGTAGATGCCTCTTCTTAACTAAAGAGATGTTAGCCACACATCTAACTGGTTTATGATCTTTAATAATGGAAATTGATTTTATGTTCAAGACTTCACCAATGTGGCTCTGTCCAACATCTATATTAAAGTTTCGAATGGCCTTATCTTCACGCCACACATCTACTTTTTCAGCCTCTGCCTCTGCTGCACTTTCACGCATACGTTTAGCTAAGATCCTCATGCGACCCCCCTTATTCGCAAAGAAGTTGGCCTTATCCTTCTTCTCTTGAATATGTCTTTCAAGCGCCGCATTCTTTCTGCGTTCTTTTTCTACGCGTGCTGAAATCTGATCTACCACGTCTATATAGTTACCTGCATATCGCTCTATTTTCTTAGTGAAAACATCAAGATATAACACCCCTTCAGTAAATGCATTCAAAAAATCTGCATCGTGAGAAATTACGATGATTGTTTTCTTATAGTCAATCAGAAACTGTGTCAGATGGGCAATACCATCTTTATCCAAATTATTTGTTGGCTCATCAAGAAGTAGCAAGTCGGGATCTTGAATTAGAGCAGATGCTAAAAGAAGTCGTGCCTGTTGCCCTCCAGAAAAATCTTTAATAAGTTTTTCTTTGGGTGCGTGTAGATTTACTACATCTAAAATTTTATCTATACGTGGATCAATGTCATACACCTTTTCAACAAAACATTTTTGAAAGAAATCTCGTACTGTCAGATTAAGTTCCCCAGGGAGAATAGCTTGACGAGAGATTGCTATAGAGAGCCTTGGCACTAGGGTCACATTTCCTTCAGCGGGGACAAGTTCTCCTGTAATAAGCTGGAATAAGGTGCTCTTTCCAGCACCATTTTGCCCCATAAGTGTCATCTTTGATCCCAAACGTACACTAAAGCTAACCTCATTTAGTATGGGCTTATTAGCGCTATACTCGAAAGATACATTATTGAATCTTGCTATTACTTCTCCTTTCTCTGACATAATATTTAAAATAAAAAAGGGTGCAGTGCACTCTTCTCTCATAGGGCCTCTTTTGTTACTTTGGAATCCCTATTTTGCTGCCGGACAGGGAGTCGAACCCCAATTTCCAGGGCCAGAACCTGGCGTGCTACCATTACACCATCCGGCAATTCCTTAACCATTTAAGACGAAAAATGGGGTATAAGCAACCCCATCAACCTCAAAAGAAAAAGTCTCTATCCCCTACTACTTGGTAGAAGAGCAGATGTTAGCGAAAGTACTATTCCGAAAAGTAGTGCCCAAAGGAATCCATCTACTTGAAATCCAGGGACGATAATGGCAGTTAGCATAATTAATCCCGCATTTATAACTAAGGTAAATAGTCCCAATGAGAGGAGGTTTATAGGTAGGGTTAAGAGGATTAGAACTGGTTTTAAGAATGCGTTAACCACTCCTAAGGCAATAGCTGTTACTAGCGCAGCCAAAAATGTATCTACCGTTACTCCGGGTAGGATATATGCTGCAGCCAAGATGACTAAACTTGAGACTAACCACGTGATTAGAATATCTGTTAGCGGAGAATGATTTTGATTTACCATATATACACATATTACACCAAGATCTTATGGAGAACAAAGAGTAATTTTGGCATAAAGTCACCCGGGATACTTTGCTTTTGAGAGAAGGAATTATTAATATAAAAGTATGAATATATCTCAAGATTTATCTCAATTTAAAAATCAGAAAGCTCTATTGATCGTTTCTGGGACTAGAGAGTCAAAATTTTTTCTAGCTCATGATGGAGATATTGATGAGATTGACCACTTCAAACTTGAAGAGAAAAGCTATTCAGATAAAGAGGGCTTTATGCAAAAAGGAATGTTTGGTAGAACTATTGGCGCCGGTTTTGTTTTAGAAAAAAATAAGAAGAAGCTGGAAGATGATTTCATTAAAATCCTTCAAAAGCATCTTAACGAAATTAGTGGAAAGAATGATATAGCTTCTGTATATCTATTTACTCCATCTCATATAAAGAATCATATTAAGAAAGCTATCCCAAGTCCTTTAGATAAAAAGGTAGAGAGTACAATTACTGGAAACTATCACAACCTTCACCCATTTAAGTTAATTGAGAAGATAGATGAGTCTAAGAAGTTCAAAGGGATAAAACTGATTAAGGAATCCGCCTACAAAATTCTTAACAAGATTAAGAAGTAATGTATACCGAGAAATCGAAGAAGTTAGAGACGATACTTAGAGATTCTAAAAAAATAGTATTCCCTCAGCCTAATAAACTTGATGCCGACTCTCTTGCATCAGCTTTAGCTTTAAAGAGGATTTTTGAGGATATGGGAAAAGAGGCAATCGTTTACACTTCTCAAAAGATTAAAGAGAACCTGTCTTTTGTTCCTAATATAGAAAAGGTTACGGATCAATTCCCTACAGACTTCGATTTAGCCATCTTAGTAGATGCAGGAGGACTAAAAGAGGCAGACATATCACTTAACGAATATAGAGAGCTATTTGAAGAGAGACCTTTTGTAATAATAGATCACCATATTCCTGAAGAGGATAATAAAATCCCCTTCTCTGATTTAGAAATAATTGACCCAGATGCTCCAGCAACGGGACAGATGGTTTTTGATATAGCAAAAGAGCTGGGCTGGAAGATAGATAAAGAGATAGCAGATATGTTAATGACTTCCATTATGCTAGACACTCTCTTTTTGACGATTCCAAGAGTTAAAGAAAAAGACTTAAGAAGTGTATCTGAGTTAGTGGCCCTAGGAAGCAGTATCTATGAGATAAAGAGAAATCATGATAGAGCTGCTGGATATGACCTAGATCTAATCAAATATAAAGCAAAACTGATTAATAGAATCGAGTTGTATAGAAATGGAACTATAGGGATAGTTCAGATAACTAAGGAGGAGATGGATAAATATGAGAGCAGGCTAAGACCCTCTGACCTAATTGTTTATGACATTCAGTGGCTTAAAGGAGTTGAGGTAGCTGCAACCTTAAGTGATACGGGAGAGCTAATAAGGTGTTCTATGCGTGCACATGTTCCGGTAGCTCAAAAAGCAGCGAAACATTTTGGAGGCGGAGGTCACGAAAGAGCAGCCGCATTTGTGGTAGAGGATAAAAGTTTAGCAGAGGTTAAAGAGGAGCTGATAGAGGTTCTAAGTAACCTTCTAGAAAACTAGGTTACGTCATTTACTGCTTCTCTGTATCCGCAGTAGTCACAATCTTCGTGGGATTTAGGGATGGCATCACCATCCAGACATTCTTTAATCTCTTTCAGAGTTGGTTCAATCCAAGAATCATTCCCTGTGTATGGGATTAGATCAACTTCGAATTCTAGTTTTCCATCAAAAGCTTCAAGATCGGTTCTTCCATTTACATATACGAAGTATCCCGTGTCTGAAACATCAAAACCGTTCTTTCTAAGAAGCCATTGGTAAAACTCCATTTGCCTCTTATAGCCAATTTGCCACTCTGCATCTAGGGATACCTTTCCATCTTTTGAGGTTGCCTTGTAATCAACAACGATTAACTCTCCCTTTGGGTTAACCCACACATCATCGACGGCTCCAGTAAGGGTTAAATTAAGATCAGGATCGTAATATTGGACACCAGTAAAGTTCTCTCTCCAAACATCTATATCTTTGTGCTGATATGGAATGGCGTTAACTCCATATTGTTCCATTAGTGGATGAGCGCTCTTCTCTGCTCTGTGAGTATCGAACTCTTTCTTTAAGAGTGTATCGACTGCTGAGTTCAGACTAAAAGGATATCCTGGTGGTCTGCCGACTCCAAGACGTCTATCTATATAAAAACATTTAGGACACTCTAGGTACATGTCTACCTTAGACCTACTTAACTTAAATGGTTCTTCTGAGCCAGGCTCATATATATTTCTGCTTCTTTTTGGGGTGTAATATTTTGACATACTTTAAAAGTATAAAAGCAAAGTCCTAAAAATCCAAAGGGGGCCATCTCAGCCGGAGCCGGGATAACCCCCTTTGGAGGCAATTCATAAGCCGGATTCTGTCCCTTCCGAAGAAGGTGGCAATAATCTATCTGGACTAATGATTGCTCAATAGTTCTAGCGGCACTCTCCGAATGTCGGAGCTCGGCCTTGCACCTGGGTAGGGATTTAGCCGTTTCACCTCAGTCTTTTATCCCTATAACTGAGTTGAGCCGTCTACGTTGGGATCGGGCTCCTGCGTATCTCTCGATATTGCAGCGTCTCTGCTCGCACCCCTATGCTTTCGCACGACGGGTATTACCCGCTACCTTTTTAACCTGGAAAACCAAGTAGGTGTCCGGACTTTCCTCCCTCTTTTATTATTACCCTTTAGGTAAAGATCAATCGTTACAGAGCAATATCGGGTAAAAAAAGAAGGCTATTGCCTGAATTACCTCACCCCATTTATACCACAACGGGCTTTTTATGTAAATAGAATTAGCCTCTATTTTTGACATCTACTCAGGAATGTTGCACTATTTCTAGTAAGTTCTTTGACTCCATAGAGGTTCAGTATTTGAGATGAGCTTTCCTGCATATCAACAAATTTGGTGCGTAGAAAAGCTCGTCTCAACCGAGACAATGGGCTCGACCTGGCAGTCACCAGGAATGATTCAGAGGGAGGTAGATCATGATTGATCCCGGCCTCGTCAACGTCATCGTTCTAACCGTCCTGTGCCTCATTGGCATCGGGTGGATGCTCGCGTACATGTGCCAGCGAGATCGGAACACTCGCACACTGCGAGTTATCAGAAAGTCCTGAACCTCAAGCCGGAGAGTTCGTCTCTCCTTGTATTCTGAGTCCCCA
Source organism: Candidatus Colwellbacteria bacterium CG10_big_fil_rev_8_21_14_0_10_41_28 (assembly GCA_002773755.1). Lineage (GTDB taxonomy): Bacteria > Patescibacteriota > Minisyncoccia > UBA6257 > Colwellbacteraceae > 1-14-0-10-41-28. The sequence goes on along the minus strand of PFAG01000014.1, from coordinate 45,109 downwards.
CAGCAAGAAATCGCTGTGGGGACTCTTAACTTTTATATACCTAAATCGTCTAGAGCTCTGTTAACTAACCTATCAGCTTCTTTGTTGTTCTCTCTTCTAACGTGGATGAAATTAACTTTTCCAAAGTCTTGTCTTAAGTTCCAGACTTCTATAAATAGTGGAATAAGATCTTCGTCTCTTATCTTATACTCTGCATTAAGTTGTTTACACAAAAGCTCACTATCAGTTCTTAGATCTATTTCAGTTTCTTTACACTTATCTTTACCGATCAACTGTTTAGCTTTTTTGAGAGCGAAAATTACGGCAGAATATTCTGCAATATTATTAGTTGTGTTCCCAAGCTTCTGAAAATATTCCTTATCCCCCACTACAGCGCCAAGTGCTGCTGGACCAGGGTTTCCTCTGGAACCTCCATCTGTATTAATTATCAGCTTCTTCATCTGTCTCTATTAGTTTAACAAAAATATTGTATGCCGTTTTAGCATCCTCTAGGGCATTGTGATGGGTACCCATATCTATATCAAACTGTCTTGAAAGATTTTTTAGACTCAAACCAGTTTTGATCTTATCCTGCTGAGTCTTTAGCCATGCTAGGGAAATTGTATCTAACCCGTGATAGAAGAAGGTGGGATTAAGTCCATTATCTTCAAGAGACCTTTGGAGCCACATCCAATCGAATGGAAGGTTGTGAGCCACTAGAACACAGTCTTCTGCGAATACCAAGAATTTTTCCAAAGCTTCTTTAATTGGAATAGCTTCTTTTTTCCAAACCTTTTCGTCATAGCCAACTACTTCGAGTGCTTCTGGATCAGCTGTCTCAATCCTCTCAGGTAGGGTTTTAGTAGAAAACTCTTCCATAATATTAAGGCTGTCTGTTTCTATTCTAATAGCTCCGATTTCTAATATCTCAGAATAAGCACTTAAGCCTGTTGCTTCGAGATCAAAAAAACAGAGATCTCTATTTCTATTTCCTGAGTCTTTAAAGTTATACATTTTGGTCTAGAGCTGTAAGAGCTGGAAGCTCTTTGCCTGCTAGGTAGGTTAGCATAGCACTCCCTCCAGTTGAAATGTGAAGTTCTTCGGGGAGCTTCTTAGAGCTTAGTAGATTGAGACTTGCGACAGTATCCCCTCCTCCGACTAAAGAAATCGGTGGATTTATTTTTGTAAGAGAGTCGATAATATTTTCTGTGCCTGCACTAAATTTTTCTTTTTCAAAAAAACCGATTGGGCCACTCCAGATTACAGAGTTAGCCTCTTCCAATATTTTGGTGTGCATCTTTATTGTATCTGGGCCGACATCAAGAATTCTTCCTCTGTTTTCTTTCCAGTCTATTGGAAGAGATACTTTAGGATGATTAATAAGCCAACCCATATTTTTAGCTAACTTTGGATCATATATAGAGCCTCCAACATCAACCCCGCTTGCTTTGAGAAGCGTGTTGGCTGGGCCACCTCCTAGAATAACTTTGTCCACATTGTCCAATAGACTTTCAACGACAGCTAATTTGTCCTCGGATTTTGCTCCACCAACAACTAGAATGAGTGGTCTAAGCGGTTTCTCTGTAAAGGATTTAAGAAAGCTGATCTCTTCTTTGAAGTGAGGACCGATCTGACTAGGAAGATATTTTGTTATTGCTGAGATTGAGGCGTGGGCTCTGTGACTTGTTCCGAAATCATCATTTATATATTCATCTCCTAGAGATGCAAGCTTCTTTGCTAACCCTTTACTGTTTTTGACTTCACCATTTAAGAATCTTAAATTCTCGAGGAGATACACCCTTTCACTACCTTTCTCTATTTCCCTTCGTATCTCTTTAAACTCAAAACCACCGAAGAACTTAATATTTTGACCTGTAGCATTTTTTATTTTATCAGTGAATGGTTCGAGAGATAGTTTCTTTTGAACTCCTTTTGGCCTGCCCCTATGGGCTAGAAGAATAACCTTATCGGATTGGTTAACAAAACCATCGATTACTTCGACCACCTCTTTGAAGCGTGGGTTATTTTTAGTCTTGTCTGGATCAATATCAAGATTGACTCTGATGAGGTAATTCATATGGACTCATTATACAAAAAAGATTAGCCCCCGCGCGAGGCGGAGGCTAATCAATGTAGGCTCGGGAGAACTCTTCAGCCGATATCATCGTTAAAGAGTTAACTCACTCCGGAACATACTATACTTATTTCTTAAAAACGACAAGTTTATATCCGATGAAGTTCCAGGCAAGGCCAGCGAAAGTTCCGACAAGAGCTCCAATATTGGCCCAAGTGGTTGGGTCGATATTCTCTGGAGCTCCAATCAGGTTAGCAACTAGAGAGAAGGTTCCAACATTAATGCCAAATCCTACGAGGCTGATTATTATGAATTGAATAAACTCTTTACCCTTAACAACTTTGTGCGAATCAAAAGTCCAATATTTATTCCAGTAGTAACTGTTTATGACAGCTACTATAAAAGAAACTCCCTTAAATAGACTAGCGAGAGGTCCCTCTGAAATTGCAAAAGAACTTATTAGAAGATTGAAGATGGCAAAATCTAAAACGGTGTTCAATACTCCAACAACTGCGAACCTACCAAGCTCCTTGAATATGGCGACCCATTTGGATAGGACCTCTGCAACTAGATATCCAATGAGAGTAAGGAGGCCTAAAGAGATAGCAACCTTAAAAGTTCCAAATGATTTAATGGCTTCAGGAAGAGGAAGGTTGTTAATGGTTGGTATCGTAAGTAGCCCTACTAAAAGTGAAGCAATAAGAGCTATTTGAATATTATTTAGCTTCATCAACTATTTTTCTAAAATCATGAGGTTTGAGACTTGCCCCACCGACTAAAACTCCGTCTATATTCTTTTCGTCCAAGAAGATGTTCGCATTGTCTCCATGTACAGAACCTCCATATAGAATTTTAACACCCCGGTGTCCCAATTTATCTAAAGTCTCTCTAATAAACCCAACCATCTTAATCGATCTCTGAGGAGTATCAGCTCTTTTGCTCCCGATTTCCCAAATTGGCTCATAAGCCACAATCAATTTAGACCTCTTCTTTACACCACTCAAGTCCTTAGTTAACTGCTTCTTGAGATGATTCTCCGTTGCCTTAATTCCTTTTTTGTAAATAGATTTACTTTCTCCGATACAAAGAATTGGGGTTACCTTTTCGCGAACTGCTGTCTTAATTTTGAGATTAATCATAGCGTCAGTTTCTTCTAGCTCTTTTCTTCTTTCGCTATGCCCGACGATTATATACTTAACTTTGAGTCTTTTTAACTGATCTATAGAGACTTCGCCTGTATATGCTCCAATATTGGCCCAAAACGCGTCCTGAGCGCCTAACTTTGCCCTTTTAATGGTTTTACCCACCTCTTCGATAAAGATAAAGGGGGGGCAAATTATGGCATTTTTAAGATCTGTTCTTTTAGCCAAAGAGATAGCCTCTTTGAGGCCCAGTGGATTAAGTTTCCAATTCGCTACTACTAGCTTTGTCATTTTTCTTTTTTCCATGATGGAGCCAAAAAGCTGCAGCCCCTCCTGCAACAATTATACCAAGTATTAGAACATCGTATTTATGAACTATTGGTCCAAGTGATTCCCAGTTCTCTCCGAGATAGTATCCAGGATACGTGAGAATAAGTGCCCAAATGAAGGAGGCTATAAATGTATATATAGAAAATTTCGCAAAGTTAACCTTGAACATTCCGGCTGGGAATGAAATAAAGGTCCTAACTCCAGGAATTAATCTTCCCCAAAAAGCGGCTGCTACCCCATATTTTTCAAACCACTTCTTACTAGTTTCGTATGCAATTGTTCCCTGCATCCATTTCTCAGTCCATCTATGGAAATGTATGGCCATATAGTATGAAAGCCATGAACCAAAAAGACTTCCAGCAGTACCAACCCAAACAACAGGCCAAAATGAGAATGTTCCAGTAAAGGCTAGAAAACCAGAGAAGGGCATGATGACTTCAGAAGGGATTGGGATGTTTGCATTGTCTAGGAACATAAGAAAAAAAACACCCCAATAACCCCAAGCTTCAATGGTGGCTAAAATAAACTGAGAAAGTGTTTCCAGGATGCTACTTATCATTAGTTTTTGTTTAACTCTTTGACTGCTATTTCTGGTAGCACTGAGTTAACCTCTATGCCAGTTGTTAATTCAAATCCGGCTGAGAGATTAACCCTTGGGACAACTTGAAGATGCCAGTGATAATATCCATATTTCTTTCTGTCTTTAACTGGAGCGGTGTGGATATAGAAGTTGTAATTTACACCCTTAAGAGTTTTCTCAAGCTTATTGAGAGCCATAGAGAGACTTTGGACAACTGAATGGATCTCATATTCTGTGGATTGTTCGAAAAAAGGAGTATGACCCTTTGGAGAGACTCTAAACTCAAAAGGTTCTTTTACCGCATATGGGGCAAAGGCAATGGAGAGTTCGTCTTCATGGATAACTCTATTCTTGGAGCGTTTTGCCTCGTCTATTTGAGTGCAGTGTGCACAAAGACCCATCTTTTCGTGAAAGATTTTTGCATTATCAAGGCTGTGTGCTGAGATTGGAGGAACTACAGGAGTAGAGATTATTTGATAGTGAGGATGATAGATCGAAGCACCCGCCTTTGGCCCCCAGTTATGAAAGATGGAAATGTATCTACTATTCTTGTCTTTAGCGATATTTAGATATCTCTCTTTAAATACGGTGAAGAGTAGATATGCATCATTGATATCAAGTCTTGGGAAATTTTTATGGTGATGTTTCGTTATTACAAGCTCGTGATGACCATACCCCTTTATAGAGTTAAAAAATCCATCTTTTTTAAGAGTAGCTTTTCCGGAGCTTACTTGAACTGCAGGATATTTGTTTGGAACAACTTGAACCCTCCATTTTCTCTCGCCATCTGGATATGAAGAAATTAAAACTCCCCCACCAGCCTTTTTAGGATTTTCAAAAACACAAGAAGCCCTTGGTTGTCTCTTTATATTAGTTTTTTTAGCAAAATCGTTAGGCTTTTTACCCCTACTAGCGGCAAATATTACCCAGTCTCCTGATGTTAAATCTTGTCTTAGCTCTGAAGTATTACTCTTGGGCATCGGTTTTTATTCTGTTGTCATAATACCATTCAAGAACATCTTTCACTATTGGAACAGTGTTAAGACTCCCCTCTTTTGCATCTTCGACTAGAACCAAAATGAGTATCTCTGGTTTACTCTCTTCATCTTTTGCTGCATATGCCACAAAGAGAGCATTGGTTTGAGTATTCCCAAAAACCTGGGCACTACCAGTCTTACCACCAATTATCATTGGAATGTTCTGGAGGAGATTCCCGGTTCCATATGGCTTATATATTGTGTCTTGCATCCCCTTATCAATTATTTCGAGCTTGTTTTTCATTTCTGAAATATTGATGAATATTTCTGGAACTGTTTTCTTGTGCAGGTGAGGGGTATATCCGATTCCATCGTTAACTAGGGCTGAGATTCCAGCAACGAGCTCTAGGGGCGTTATGGAAAGATCTCCTTGGCCTATTGATACGTTATATGTGTCTCCTAATCTCCAGATTATATCGGTCCTGTTTTCCTTCTCATCCGGATTAGGTAGGAACCCTTTTGATTCATTCGGTAGATCTATCCCAGTTTTTTTATCAAAACCAAAAGTTCTCCAATATTTATTTAACCGATCTATTCCCAACCCCTCTTGGTCTTCAAATCCTCCCCCTATGGCATAGAAATAGATGTTGCTTGATTTGGCTAGAGCGGAATATATATCAACCCACCCATGTGCCTTCCAGTCTACAAAGATACTCGGTTGGTCTGGGAAGTATGGGTTAGGAATTTCTATATACCCAGCTGAGTAGATCTCTTTACTCGGGTCGATAATCTCTTCATTCAAGGCAGCTGTTGCGTGAAAAGGCTTTATTGTTGAGCCCGGATTATATACACCAGAGACAGCTCTATTAAAGAGAGGGAGGTCTTTATCGTTAAGATATGGGGAAACATCATTCGAATCGAAGGATGGATAGCTGATTAAAGAAAGGATTTCTCCATTTCTTGGGTCTATAGCAATACCCAGGCCTCTTTTCCTGTTTAACAACCTAAGGCCCTCACCCATACGTTCATAAAAATATCTTTGGAGATCGGCATCTATGGTTGTCTGAAGTGTTTCTCCAACAACTGGATCTTTTGTTTTAAGGATTTCGTCTATATCCCCTATGGAATTTCTAGCCAGAGTAACGGAACCATTCTCCCCTCTTAAAACATTGTCGTATGTAAGCTCCAACCCATCTCTTCCAACAAACTCGTTTAAAATAATACTCTCGTTGTCTCGAAGATCCTCCTTTGATGCAAGACTGACATACCCAACAACATGAGAGAAAGCCTCTTCTTTGTAGTCTCGCTTGAAACTCTCTTCTACATTAAGAGAGGTTAGATTCAACCCCTTAACCTCCAAGACGTGTTCTCTGGTTGCCTCACGAGCAATTATAATATCGCTGTAGTCTTCAAGATTAGTATCTTCAATCAGTCTCAAAACATCCGCGCTTTCAATTCCCAATATATCTTTAGTAGCTCTTAGAACCTCGTCACGCTCATTATTTAAAACCATTTGATCAACATTTAAGAAAACGCTGAAAACTGCCTGATTCTCTACTAGCGGTTCTCCATTTCTATCCGTAATGATTCCCCGAGGAGCAATTAAGGGAATATTCTGATTAATGTTGCTGTTGGCTCGCTCCTTGTATGAATCTCCATTGATACCAGCGAGCACAGTTGTTCTGATCGCAAAAATTGAGCCAAGGAGTACGAAGGCAAGAAAAAAGATATAAAAGACGTTTTGGCTAATTGGTTTCTCAACCCTGTTTAGGTATGGAGCAGATATGGTATCGGCCACCACTTCTTCAAAATGGATTTCTCTTTTAAAGCTTTTCTTCATTTTTTATAGATACCTATAGGGATTAAGTTTCCCGTCTATATATTTTATCAATTTATATATAGCAAGGAAGGAACCAACATTTATTATTGAAGCAATAGATATTCTAATAATACTTACTGCATCTAGATTAAGAGCTAGTGTGATTAAGATAATAGCTACCGTTCCGTTAATTTCTTTAGCCCAAGGGAGATAATCTATAAGGGCAAAACCAAGAAGAATACCGGCTGCGAATATGAAAAGTGTTCCATCTGGAATGATATAGAAAGATATTATCCCGGTTATAGAAAAGGTTAGAAGAATTCTTCTAAGCCAATTTTCTTCTAGAATTCCATAGGCTATCCCTAATGCTAGTAGCAGATTAGCCTTAACTCCAAAGAAGACTAATATATTTTGAAACTGGATCAGTCCAAATAGATATGAGGCTAAAAGACTAACGATAAATACTGACATTCCTAAGAGATTTTATTTCAAATCCTGGACTTATATCAGCGCTTTTGAAAACATCTTCCTTACCCTCATCGATTGAGTTGATTGTTCCTAATGTAAGGCCATATGGTAGATCCTTATCTGCGCTAACAACAAGATCACCGACTTTGACTTCTGTATCTTTTGGAATTAGATCAACTTTAAGAATATTTCCGCCTACAGCTAAGGCATCTATTTGAGAGGAGCCAAGTCTAACAGGAGTTTCAAATGTTGGATCGAAAATAGTTGTTACTATACTAGTGCTCTTAGAAACACTTTTTACTATTCCAACAAGGATATTGCCGTTAGTAATAACCACATCCTTAACCTCTATTCCGATATTTCTTCCCCCGTCTATAGCAATTTCACTCCTGTTATTAAATGGATATGTCGAGAAAACTTTTATCTGATCTTCAGAAGAAACTTCTTGTTCTAAGAGTCTGGCCCTAAGGCTTAAATTCTCAGCTTCAAGATCTTTTATTTGATTTTCAAGACTACTGAAGGGATTTATATTAGAGGTCACAGAGGCAAGACCATTACTCAAACTCAGCTTTGTTCTGTATCCAAAAACAACAATTAGGACCACTGCCAAGATAGTTAGACCCCATATTACTGATCTTGGTTTGATCATAGATTAATTGGTTTTGGCTTTTCTTGGTTTGAAAGAATTGTTTCGTATCGAGGAATGTCTTCGATGATTATCCCCAGTCCCCTCACGACACAAGTTAATGGATCATCTACAACTGTTACATCAACTTGAGTTTCCTTTTCTAGAAATTTATCCATCCCTCTTAATAGTGCCCCTCCACCAGAGAGAAAGATCCCTCTTTCCAAGACATCTCCCACTAGTTCAGGAGGAGACTCTTCTAAGATATTTTTTACAGTTTCTCCTATACTCTTAATCGATTTTTGCATAGCAGATCTTATCTGGATGTCTCTAACGGTTATCTCTTTGGGCAGGCCGGTCGACATATCTCTTCCACGGACTTTCATCTCAAGCTTATCTTCTATTGGGATAGCTGAACCAACATTAATTTTAAGATTCTCTGCAGTTGGCTCCCCTATCAATAATTTGTACTCATTCTTAATGAATCGAATTATATCTTCGTTGAATTTGTTTCCAGCGATTTTAATACTCTTCGAAACAACCGCTCCTCCAACAGATATGATTGATATCTCGGTAGTTCCCCCTCCAATATCGACAATCATGTTAGCCGTTGCTTCCTCAATCGGTAGCCTAGTTCCAACTGCGCTAGCTATTGGCTCTTCAACCAAAAGGACTTTGGTAGCTCCAGCCGAAAGAACTGCATCTTCAACCGATTTTCTTTCTACCTCTGTTAGGTTGGTTGGAATACTAACAGCAGCAACATGGAATCTTGAGAAAAGACTTTTTTCACTAATCTTTCTTAGGAAATATTTTATGATTTCTTCTGTAACTTCAAAGTCTGAAATAACTCCCCCACTAAGTGGTTTTACAAGTCTTACATGAGCAGGAGTCCTGTCGAGCATCTTCTTTGCCTCTTCTCCTATGGCTAATACTTGGTTGGTTCTATTGTTGATGGCTACTAGAGTAGGCTCGTCTACTACAATTCCTCTATTTTTGAGATATACAAGAAAATTAGTTGTCCCTAAATCTATTCCAACACTTTTATATAAATTTTTTAATAGCTTCATCTTTAGTAATTAATTGAGCTGATTTCTCTGACCTGTTTTTGATCTCAACTTTGCCATCTGTTTTTTCGCTAACAACTAACCTCCATGGAATTCCAATCAAATCGGCATCATTAAATTTCTCCCCAGCTCCAATCTGTCGATCATCATAGAGAACTTCAATATTATTATCCAGTAATTTTTGGTATAGATCCTCTCCTAAGCCTTCCGTAAGTTCGATTAGGTGAACTTGGAATGGGCTGATGCTCTCTGGCCAAACGATGCCACCATCATCTGAAAGAACCTCAACCACAGTTGCCATTAATCTGCTGAGACCGATTCCATAGCTACCAAGATATACAAACTGATCCTTTCCATCTGCATCTTTGTATTTGAGGTTAAGCTTCTCTGAATATCCAGTTCCAAATTTGAAGATATTTCCCGTCTCAATTGATTTAACTTTCTCCAGTTTTTTCTCATCTAGTCCAAGCTCTTTCACTATTTCTTTTGAGTACACCTCTTCGTTAATGGCAATTTTCTTATCCCTATCGATATATATAGTATCTTCACCAGCATCACTTAGGGTTTGGAACTCATGACTAAACTCTGTAAAGGCTCCACCGCTAGCAAAAGTGTAGTAGGTTTGATCCCCTATCCCAGCAACATTAAAAATCTCTTTATAAGCATCTGTGATCTTTCTGTAGAATTCATCTAATTCATCCTGATTCTTAGTGAAGGAGTATAGGTCTTTCATAATGAATTCTCTTCCTCTTAGAAGTCCACTTTTGGCCCTTGGCTCATTCCTAAATTTGTTCTGGAATTGATACACATATACAGGAAGGTCTTTGTATGAAGAGACATGGTGCTCGATCATCGATATCATTGGTTCTTCATGGGACCAGGCAAAACCAATTCTTTCATCTCTATCCTTAAACCAGATATCAACATCATCATCATCCCAACGATTATTCTTTTTCCAAAGCTCTGGATCTTGAAGTGATGAGAGCAGTATCTCTTGGCCTCCTATCTTATCCATATGGCTGCGAATAAGGTCCTCTATTTTATTCATGACCCTTATGCCAAGTGGTAAGAATGCATACACTCCAGCGAGTTCTTTGTGAATATATCCTGCTTTGATTAAAAGTTGTGCATTTTTAGCAACCTCTCCACTTGGAAGAGTTTTTCTTGTCTTTGTGTATAAATGAGACTGTTTCATTACAAATTTATTATATCTCTAATAGTCACCAGAACCATAAGTAAAATTAATATACCAAATCCAATGGTGTTAACGATAGCCTCAGTCTTTTCAGTAAGGATTTTTCCTTTAGAGAAGTCCCTTATGGCTATAAAAAGAAGCCTTCCACCATCAAGGGCCGGAAAAGGAACTAGGTTAAGCACAGCTAGATGAAGAGAGATTAACCCCATTATCTGCATAAGTGGTCCTAATCCAAGAGCAGAGCCCTCTCTAACTAAGTTGAATACGCCAATCGGACCCGCAACTTGCCCAACTATTTCAGTATTTCCTGTAAAGATGGACGCTATTAAAGATCCAAAGGCTAGGATTATGAGCCATGTTAACTCAATAGTCATCTTAAAGCCTTCCCCAATACTCTGGAGTGGGCCAATGGCCTCCACTTCAATTGGAGCAAAAACTATTCCCAGAGCTCCCTCATCTTCTGGAGGGTTCTCTCTTGGTGTTACTGTCCTTTCGTTAAGCAGGATTTCTTTGCCTAGGTTGGAATCTATGTACGCGATGAATTCATCTCCATCCGTGAATCCTTGAATTCTTTCCCCTGGCTCGAAACCAGCAACATCAGCAGGACTACCAGAGACAACATCTTGGATGATTAGAGTATTTGATATCCCAACACTAAAGAAAATTGAGAAGGCGACCCAAGCCAATAGGAAATTCATAGCCACTCCCGAGATTATGACAAAAGCTTTTTTGTAGAATGGTTGAATAGAAAAACTTCTCGAGTGATCCTCGTCTACATCAGTTGAATTCTCTCCATGAATCCTAACGAAGCCACCAAAAGGTATTGCGTTAATACTATATTCAGTCTCTCCCCATTTTTTTGAGAATATTTTTGGAGGAAAACCTATTCCAAACTCATCAACTCTTATCCCAGATATTTTAGCTGCAATAAAATGACCAAATTCATGGCCAAATACTAAAATGACAATTAAAAGAATTGTTATTAGGGTTATCATCTATTCCATTATTTCCTTTTCCTTAGAATCAACAAGCTGATCAACTTCTTTATTAAACCCGTCTACGATGTCTTGAAGTTTTGCCTCTGCCTTAAAGCGATCATCTTCGTCTTTGATTTCTTTAATAGCCTTCCTAATGTCTTCTCTTTGGGTTCTCATTCTTATCTTGAATTCTTCGGCAGTCTTTTTAACAATCTTCATTAATTCATCTTTTCTCTCTTGAGTTAGCTCTGGAAGATTCACCCTGATGGTTTTCCCCTGGACAGACACTCCAAACCCCAGACTAGCTTTTTCTATACCACTGGCAACTCCCTTTGCGGCACTCTCATCCCAAACATTAACTAGAAGACTTCGTGGTGGCTCAACACCAATTGAGCCAATGTGCTTGATGGGGGTGGGCCGCTCCATATATTCAACCTCTATATCCTCGATCATCTTAGGATTAGGTCTATTAGTTCTTATGTTTGTAAACTCTGCCTTAAGAGATTCTATAACTGATTTAAATTGTTCTTTAGCTTTTTCTAGATGTTCCATAATGCTGATTCTAACTGAAGTCTCTTGTTTGTGGAATAATCACCCATCTTTTGTTTGGCATCCATTATCTTAGCCAACAGTTTATAGTTTTCTAAAGGCTTCTCGGAAAGAACTGCTATTAGATAGTCTAATAATTCTCTATAGTCCCCCTCTTTTGAAATCTCTTCGATAGTGCTCCTCTTAACTTTAGAATCTTTTTTAAGATTATTAAAGATCTTCAGAAGATCCTTATACTTATCTGTGTCAATCAAATCAAACATTCTCCCTGGCCTACCAAAAGAGAGCTTAACAATTCTTTCGATTTCATCATCAGCTAGACCCCTCTCTTTTTTAAGAAAGTTTTTAAGATCATCTGATTTGAGGCGAGAAAAATATACTTGCTGAACTCTTGATCTCAAAGTTGGTAACAGTGTATCGGGGTTTTTTGTAATCAGGATTATGATTCCTGTTTTTGGAGGTTCTTCGGTAATCTTCAAAATAGCATTTTGAGCTTGCGAGGTTAATAAATCAGAGTTATCTATAATAACTAATCTTTTTTCTGAGTTAACAGGCTTACGATACAAAAAAGTTTTAGCCACACGAACCTCATCTATACCAATACTATCCTTATCCTCTCCCGGAAGAACAGTCAAGGTTTCTGAAAGAAGCCTTTTGGATTCTTCGAATTCACCATGTTCCAGATATGCTGAGAGAGCTTTGGCAAAATGATTTTTCCCAACCTGTTCTGGGCCATAGAAAAGATATGCGTGTGAAAGGCCATCCTTGTCAGCAAGGTCTTTGAATATCTTAATCTTTTCGGAATGACCTAGAATCACTTTATCGGTTCTTGCTTAGAAGTGTTTTTTTGTATACATCTAGGTGGTCTAAGATCAGTCCTGTTCCTTTTGCTACACAAAGAATCGCATCTTCGGCAACGTACGCCGGAACCCCTAACAGTCTCTTAAAGAACTCGTCTATGTTCCTTAACCCAGAACTTCCTCCAGAGAGAATGATTCCTTTTTCCATAACATCTGCAACAAGCTCGGGTGGAGTTTCGTTAAATACTCCCTGAACTGATGATGCTATATCCATTAGAAGTGGATTAATGGCCTCTGCAATTTCATTTGATGTTATGTTAAGGTCTTTTGGTAGACCAGTAACCAAATCTCTTCCTCTGATTCGAAATTCTAGTTTTGATTTAGTTGGTACAGCTGTTCCAATAGCAATCTTGGCTGCCTCTGCAGTCTGTTCTCCGATAGATACGGAATAGTTTTTCTTAACATACTCCATTATAGATGTATCAAATTTATTACCAGCAACTCTTAAACTTGAGAAGGTAACAATTCCTCCGAGAGAGATAACAGCAACCTCAGCTGTCCCTCCGCCGATATTAACAATCATGTTGCCTGAAGATGAATTAATAGTTATTCCAGCTCCTAGTGCAGCAAGAAGAGGCTCTTTAACTAGGTGGGCATTCTTTGCCCCAGCCTCTACTGCAGCGTTTTTAACTGCCCTTCTTTCAGTTGCAGTTATCCCTGCTGGGACTGATATAACCACATCTGGTCTAATTAGATTAAAGCTACCAACCGCCTTGCTTATAAAGTATTTAAGCATAGCTCTTGTTATGTAGTAGTCTGCAACAACACCATCTTTAAGAGGTCTGTAGGCCCTTATATCTCCAGGAGTCTTACCCACCATGTCTTTTGCCTCTCTTCCAACAGCCAGAACGCTATTGTCTTGTTCGTTTAAAGCAACGATTGTTGGTTCGTTTATGATAAATCCCCTTCCGGGAACAAAAACAACAGTGTTAGTTGTTCCTAAATCAATTCCTATTTTTCTAGTTAACATCTATTTATATTCTTTTAATATCTGCTCCGATCGCACTGAGACGCTCTTCTATCTTCTCATATCCCCTATCTATCTGTTCCACACCATGGAGAGTGCTTTCTCCCTCGGCAACAAGGGCAGCAATTATTAATGTTGCTCCTGCTCTTAAATCAAGGCTTTCGACATTCTTACCGTGTAAATGTTTAGGGCCTTTTATGATCGCCCTGTGTGGGCCAAGTATCTCAACAGCCGCACCCATCTTATCAAGTTCGTAAAGGTATTTTAATCTTCCCTCATAAAGAGTGTCAAAGATTTTTGTGGTTCCCCTAGCTTGAGTCGCTAATACTCCGAAGGGAGCCTGTAGATCTGAAGGAAATCCGGGGTGAGGTTGAGTCATTATCTTTCCAGGAGAAACTAATTCGGATTCGGCTCCTTTTACAATGACATCCTTTCCATCTATTTCATAGATAAGGTTAGACTCTCTTAACTTTAAAAGGGGTATGACCAAATCACCTACTGGAACATTCTTAATTCTCAAATTACTCTTTGTGGCTGCTGCAAGAACAATATATGTCCCTGCTTCTATGTAGTCGCTGGTTATATTATGTTCCACATCACCTCCTCCTGCATCAATCCCCTTGTTTACTTTTATGTCATGAGTTCCAAGGCCCTCTATCTCAGCCCCTAATTTAGAGATGAACTTACCGAGATCAACGACATGCGGTTCAGTTGCGGCAATTTCAATCTGAAGACCTGGGTTCATTGCTCCATACATCAAAAGGTTTTCTGTAGCCGTAACAGAGAACTCCTTAAGAGTTATCTTCTTCAGAGATTCTCCGCCTTTTTGAACCGTGTATAGATCTTCTTTTTCATCGTAATCAACATTAAAGCCAAGATCTTTGAAGGCATCAAAATGTGCATCCATCGGTCGGACACCAATGTGGCAACCTCCTGGTGTATTAAGCTTGATCTTGCCGTATCTAGCTAAGATGGGACCTATTAAAAGAATGGATGATCTAATCTTGCGGACAAGATCACGAGGAAGATCAAAAGGATCAAATTCATTGTTCTTGATTCTGATGCTTCTTTCATCAATCCACTCAATGTCGGCACCTAGTTCCTCTAGAATATTGATAACTATCAAAACATCTCCTATTAGTGGAAGGTTTTTTATGACACAAGTTCTGTCTGTTAATAGGGTTGCAGCAAGAATTGGAGTAGCTGCGTTCTTAGATCCCCTCACATCAATTTCTCCGCTGAGCTGTTTCCCGCCGTTTACAATGAATTTCACGTCTTCTATTATATGTTTTGATGTCTATTAAGACCAGACGATTCATATTTTATTCATTTACTCTCCTTTTTCTTTTGGCGAGTGTTCTTATAATCCAAAATTCTAGAGGATTCAATTTTGATTTTGCATCTTTCTCTTTTAATGAAACTGGCGGTATATACATCTCAAGCATCCCGACAGATGCAGAGATACTCTTGAATGATGCTGCTGTTAAGAATCAGTCGGGTCTTCTCCAGAGAGGAACTTTGATTACTAACCTTGTTCCAGATGTTCACGAACTTTTGGTTACAAGAGAGGGGTATAGGAAGTGGAAGAAAAATCCCGTTGTCCTCCCAGAGACAGTAACTACATTTGACTCAGTGGTTTTAGTCCCAGACATATCGCCGGAACTATTTATAGATCAAGTTGTCTCAGACTTTTCTATTCTTGGAGATGAGCAGATTATTTTTCAAAATAATAATGGCGTGTGGATTAATGACGAACAGGTACTTGGACATAGAATTGTTGACAATAAAAGGAATGGAATTGCTCTAACAAAAAGTATTACTACGGATAACTATTACTTAGTAAACGCTTTTACGCTACAAAATCAGCTTAACGTGACACTAGTCTTTAATAATCTCAAAGAGTCTGTCTTAGATCTCCCTGGTGAAGTTGATTTGTCTAAAGCAGCTTTGATTGGTGATGGGAGAGAAATGATACTCTCAACTGAAAGAGCTATCTACTACTTAGATACAGATGATCTAGGGATAGATCTAATTACCTCTGACACAAACGAATTCTCAATTCAGGAGGATGATCTTGTGACTTATATTAATAACGAAGGAACTGTTATGGTCTATGACCCCAAAACTAATAATTCAACAACTCTAAAATTTTCCGAAGAGACCAGTGAATTCGGTTCGTATAAAAAAATAAGACTATCCGCCACAGGAACCTTTCTTTTGACTGATAATAATGAACTATACCTATATTCGACAAACCTCGAAAAAATTGCTGAAGATATTGTAGATTTCTATTTATCTCCAGGCGGAGAACAAATTGCCATGATACGAGGTAACTCTAGTATTTCTATATATAGAAAGAAGCGAAATGAAACAAAGATTATTGATATAGGAAGTTTTGAGGGAAACTTTTCTCAACTGGAGTGGTATAGGGATTATGCCCACCTTTTAGTAAGAACGGACAATAAATTGTATTTCTGGGAGATAGACAAAGAGGCTCCAATCTCTAAAGAATTAATTTCAGAAGATGCCAGAACATTCCACTATGATGGTGATGCTGATCTTATATATATTGCGACAAGCAAGAACCTATCTACCTTCGATATGTCCCCTAGCCTTTAGTTAATATCTCTCCAGAGTTCTTCCTAACAAGTACTGTATGCTCAAAATGGGCCGATCTACTGCCATCCATGGTGGCGTAGCTATCATCCTCTAACTGTTTAATATAGCCACTGGTAAAAGAGACCATAGGCTCAATCGCTATAACCATTCCCTCTTCTAGGGTAACTCCACTTCCAGGACTTCCATAGTTGTATATAGGTGGATCTTCATGAACCTTATCACCAACACCGTGACCAGTAAGACTATGGATAATCTTTCCACCACCAGAGAGAATTTTCTTCTCTATTGCATGTCCAATATCTCCAGTTGTCTTTCCCGCCTTAATTACCTTAATCCCCTCCTCCAAGGCTTCTTTGGTTACCTGTATTAACTTCTGATCTTGCTTTGAAACTTTTCCAACACCAATAGATATAGCAGCGTCGCTAATGCCTCCCTTCCAGTTAACTCCCAAATCTAAAGAGACAATATCCCCATCTTTAAGAACAAGGTCATATGGCCTACCGTGCACAATAACATCGTTAACTGATGTACAGAGAGCAAAAGGGAAAGGTTCCTCAGCTCCGTATGGTTGATATCCGAGGAAGGCTGGCTTACCACCATGCTCTTCTATAACTTCTCTCGCAAGATCTTCTAGCTCAAGAAGGCTAACCCCAGGGGCAACATGCTCTCTTAGTTTCTTAAGAGCAAAGCCCAAAATACGACCAGAGTGTTTGATCTTTTCTATCTTCTCTGGCGATTTAACAAAAGAACTACTCATTAAGTTGTGCCTCTATTTGATCAAAAACTTCTTCTCTTGATGGTGTGCCATCTATTTTATATAGATTGTACCCAGACTCTTCTATTTTTTCGTACATAGGCATAGTGTCTTCCCTATATTCTTTAAGCCTGTGGACTATAACATCAAGTTTATCGTCAGCCCTGTGATCGGTTCTTTTACTATTCCTTTCTATGGATACCTCTTCTGGGATCTCTATTTTAAATACATGAATGTTTTCTTTCCCATATATACCCTCAAGGATTTTCATGATACCTTCTGTTTCGCTATCTCCCATAGCTTCCAGGGTAGTTCTCGGAGAACCACTTAAGACAATTCCATTGTCTTTAGATATCTCAAAAATTTTCTCTCTTACTAAGGGTAAGATTTTTCTGGAATCGATTATATCCCCCTCCGCTATGGTCTTTTCGAACTCTGGAATTTCATGAAGAAAACTGCCTGTATCAAAATGAGTCAGAGAGTGTTTTTCAGCCAACCTCTTGGCTTGAGTTGATTTACCTGATCCGGGAGGACCACTAACTATTACTGCCTGCATCATTAGACGCCTTCGTATTCCCTAACGGTTACTTGTGACTCAATCTTCTTAGCCATATCTAGAGCAACTGCAACAACAATCAAGATAGATGTTCCTCCGATTGTGAGGGCAGCGGTTCCCGTAACTGTCTGCGTGATAATAGGTAAGATTGCAATAAAGCCAAGAGCAAGTGCTCCAAAAAGAGTAATACGAGAAACAATACTCTTTAGATACTGTGCTGTTGGGTGTCCTGGTCTAATCCCAGGGATAAATCCACCATTTCTCTGAAGGTTCTTTGAGATTTCTTCAGGATCAAAGGTTACCCCTATATAGAAATAGGTGAAGACGAAAACCAGAATAAAGTAGGCGCTTCCATAGGCAATCTGATTAGCCGCAAATGATGCTGTAAATTCGTTAATTGCTCCTCCTGCTGCTGGCGAGAAAGTTGCGATGATCTGTCCAAAAAGTTGTGGGAAAAGTAATAGTGATATTGCGAAAATGATTGGGATAACACCAGCCTGACCAACCTTGAATGGTAGATAACTAGAAACTCCTCCATAAAGTTTATTTCCCCTAACCCTTCTTGCATATGAGATTGGAACTTTCCTCTCTCCCTCATTCAATAAGACTATTCCCGCAATAACAACCAATGCCAATACCCCAAAAGCTATATACGTTGGTATGGCGCTTGGAGTGTAACTAATAACGGCATTTCTGATTGCTAGCGGAAGCCCACTAACGATACCGGCCATAATTAGAATAGAAACACCATTTCCCAATCCCTGTTCATCAATCAGTTCTCCCAACCAAACTAGAGCCATAGATCCAGCAACTATAACGATTACGTTAAGCAGCATAGATCCAAAATCTAAATTAGGAACAACTCCTTGGGCAGCAAGAAGTTTCAGAAACCCGTATCCCTGCAATATAGCTAGTGGAACGGTTGCATACCTTGAATATCTATTGAACTTAGCTCTCCCTATCTCTCCCTCTTCGTAGTAAAGAGTTTTTAGCTTTGGAAATACCATGGTTAGAAGCTGCATGATAATAATAGCCGTGATGTATGGCCCAAGACCAAGCATAGCTATAGATAGGTTGGATAGGGCTCCTCCAGAGAAGATGTTAAGGAAGCCAAAGAATTGGTTTCCTGAGAAAAAATTAGTAAGAGCAGTCTGATCTACTCCTGGGATAGGGATATTGGCTAGAACTCTGAAGATTAAAAGAATAAGGGCTATTACCATAACCCTTTTTCTTAGATCCTCGTACTTGAATAGCTTCGCTAGTTTATTGAACATCCTTTTGCTCTGATTTCTCCTGTTTTGGACTACTATCTGAGCTTACCCTCTTTTTCTTTTTATGCCTAGGTCCGAAGTTCTTTGAACCACGAAGTTTAGGTAATTGCTGAATTAGATCCCTTATTGCTGGTCTAAGCTTCCTTCCTGCTCTGGCGTTCTGTCCCTTCATTCCTCTACCAGAATAAGTTCCTCTTTTTCCGCCTCTGCCAATTCTCTTCTTGGTCTTATTCTTATGTTCAGGATTAAGTTCGTGTAACTGCATGATTAAGCTTTTAATTTCTTTAATGCCTCTATGGTCGCAAGAGCATTGGTTAACTTATTTGTTGTATTACTCAAACACTTTGCTGTTGCATTCTGAACACCTGCAAGTCTCAACACAACTCGAGGAGAACCTCCTGCTAAAAGACCATGTCCTTGAGTAGCTGGTTTAACTAACACCTTGGCAGCTGAATATTTAGCCTCTACCTTGTGCGCAATTGTTTCATCCTTAATTTGGACCCTGATCATATCATTTTTGGCCTGTGTCTTTGCTTTGCTAATTGCTCCTTCAACATCAACACCCTTTCCTATGCCAACGCCAACCCTTCCCTTCTGATCGCCAAGAACTATCGTTGCTCTGAAACGAAATCTTTTACCTCCAGCCATAACACGAGTTACACGCCTAAGATCAATAACCTGTTCTGTAAACTCACTAACAGCTTTCTTTTCTCTTCTATCTGATTTTTTTTGGGGTTTATATACCATATTAGAAATCTAATCCTGCTTCTCTTGCTGCCTCGGCTACAGCCTTTACTCTACCGTGATATTTATAGCTTCTCTTGTCGAAAATTGCCTTCTTTACACCAGCATCAAGAGCTTTTTTGGCTAGCTCCTGACCAACTTTGGTGGCCTGCTCTGACTTTGTCCCGCTATCATCATTTTTAACATGAACTAAAGTCTTCCCTTCCGTGTCATCAATTAATTGAACCTCTAAAGACCTATTGCTCTTATATACAGAGATTCTTGGACGCTCTTTAGTGCCCATGACTTTGGCTCTGGTCCTTCTTGACCTAAGGAATCTATTCAATTGTGTTTTTTTCTGTTCTCTATTCATGTTTTTATGATCCTGATCCTACAGCTTTCTTACCAGCCTTTCTGCGAACAATCTCTCCTTCATATCTGATACCCTTTCCTTTATATGGTTCAGGCTTGCGGAACTTTCTAATGTTTGCTGCCACCTCACCAACTAAGGCCTTCTCTGGTCCAGAAATTGTTATTGCATTCCCATCTACCTCAACTTTTACGTTCTCTGGTGACTCAAACTTAATTGGATGTGAAAAACCAAGATTAAGTAAGAGGTTTTTCCCCTCCATAGTAGCCCTATATCCAACTCCTTCGATTAATAGTTTTTTACTAAAGTCCTGCTTAGAACCATCTACGGCATTCTGAACTAAGGCTCTTAAGGTCCCCCAGTTACTAACTGTTTGCTTTGTTGAATTCCTTGGAGTGAAGATAATCTGATTATCTTCCTCCTTTATTTCTATTCCTATAAGAGTAGGAACCTCTAATGTAGCATTAGGCCCCTTTATCTGGACCTTGTCTTTCTCTATCTTTATCTCAACTCCCTCTGGAATATCGATTGGTTTTTTTCCTATCTTACTCATGATTACCAAATTTCAAATAATATTTGTCCGCCCACTTTATTCTTCCTAGCCTCATATCCATTCATGACTCCTTTTGGAGTGCTAACGATGAAGTGTCCATAACCATCGTGGGATTTCTTAATATCATCATATCCTACATACATCCTTCTTGATGGCTTACTAATAAACTTAACTCCAAGGATTGAAGGCTCTTTAGAATTTTTGTCATTGTATTTAAGCTTGATATCTATAACCCTTTTAAGCCCCCTTCCCTTTCTCTCAACTGATTCAATGTATCCCGCCTTAACTAGAGTCTCTAATACATCCATATCAAACCTTGTGTATGGAACCTTAAGCCTTCTCTGGCCTCTAGCTAAACTGTTTTTAATTCTTGTTAGTGTGTCGTGATACATATTACCAAGATGCTTTCTTTACTCCAGGGATCTCTCCTTTGCTAGCAAGCTCTCTGAAACAGATTCTGCAAAGATCAAAATCTCTCATATAGCCCCTTCTCCTGCCACACTTAAAACACCTTCTAACTATTCTGCTGGAGAATTTTGGCTTCTTATTCGATTTTATGATTAATGCTTTCCTTGCCATATCTATTTTTTCTTCTTAGTAGCCTTCTCTGGTTTCTCTTGGAGTGGAACTCCTAGACTCTTATAGAAGTCGTAGGCCTCGTCCCAATCCTTCGCATCTGAAACTAGGGTTACTTGGAAACCGAAAGCTCTTTTGGTATCTTCGGGTGAAACCTCTGGGAAAACGGTATTGTCTCTGAAGCCTATTGTCAAATTCCCTTCTCTATCGATTTGCTTAGGATCTATACCCCTAAAGTCTCTAACACGCGGCAAAGCCACGTTAACAACCTTATTAAAGAAGTCTCGCATTCTTTTTCCTCTTAGGGTTACCTTAAGTCCTACAATATTTCCCTCTCTAAGTTTGAAGGCAGCGATAGATTTACGAGCTGGTCTTGGTGAGGGTTTTTGACCAGTTATTGTCTCAAGACCCTCGATTATTTCAGGGTATATTGAAGAATCAAATTGCTGTTGCTGACGCAATCTTCCAACCCCTGTTGCTACTACAATTTTTTCTAAACGGTTGCCTTGCATTTTTTACAATATCTTTCTTTTACTTTTCCGTCTGTTTTGTTTCCTAGTCTGGTTGGCTTACTACACTTAGGACAAACGAAACCAACGTTATCTATTCTAACTGCTGATGGAATTGAAACGATCTGCCCCTTCTCTCCTTGCTTCTTGGGCCTAACAGTCTTTTTGATTAAATTGAGATCTTCAACAACAACCCTACCTTCTTTAGGGAATACTTTAATAATCTTGCCAGCCTTACCTCTATCCTTTCCGGAAAGCATCTGAACCTTATCTCCTTTTTTGACTTTCATTTTCATAGATTTATACAACTTCTTGAGCCATTGAGGCTATTTTTGTAAAACCCTTGTCTTTAATCTCTCTTGGAATTGGACCGAAGATTCTTGTTCCCTTTGGCTCCTTTTTCTCTTTATCGATAATAACAGCTGCATTCTCATCAAATCTGATGTATGTGCCATCTTTCCTTCTGGTTGGGGCTTTTACTCTAACCACAACTGCTGTAACAATATCCTTCTTCTTAATCTGTTTTCTTGGCTCTGCACTTCTTACTGAAACAACTATAAGATCGCCTATTCTTGCATATCTTCTTCTGCTCCCCCCAAGAACTCTGAAACAACGCACTAGTTTGGCGCCTGAGTTATCTGCAATTTTTAATAAACTTCCTTCTTGTATCATGATTCTGTTTCTTCTTCTGGTGTTTCTTCTTCTGGTGTCTCTTGAGCACTCTCTTTAATCATTTCAATAACCTCCCATCTCTTTTCTTTTGATAGGGGTCTCGTTTCGGCTATTACAACACTATCACCCTCTTTGTATTGGTTGTTCTCATCATGAGCTTTGAAATTCTTTGATGAGCTAAAGTATTTATGATATTTAGGGTGCTTCTTTCTGGTGGTTACTGTAACAACAACAGTTTTATCCATCTTGTCAGACTTAATAATACCCTTCAGTTTTCTTGTTATCTTTTCCTTATCCATTTTTCGATATTTCCTTTTGTTGATTCATGAAAGTCATAATTCTAGCTATCTTTTTTCTAACCTCTTTAGCTTTATCAGCATTCTTTACTTTACCCATAGCTAAGTCTGATCGAAGCTGACGAAGTTCTGATTGTGAACTAAGTAGATCCTTCTTGAGATCTGCTGTAGTTTTCTTTGCTAATTTTTTGACATCTGTCTTTTTCATGATCGAAACTAATCTTTTGTAACAAATCTTGTCTTAAACGGCAACTTGTGACCAGCCTTTCTAAGGGCCTCTTTTGCCTTATCCTCAGGAACACCACCAACTTCATAGATTATCCTTCCTGGTTTAACTGGAAAAACATAATGATCTACTGATCCTTTTCCTTTACCCATACCTACTTCGGCGGCCTTCCTTGTTATTGGTTTATCTGGAAACACTCTGATCCAAACACGACCCTCACGCTTAAGATGGTTTGTTATTGATCTTCTGCCGGCTTCTATCTGACGAGAATTTAACCAAGCTGATCCAAGAGATTTAACACCAAAATCACCGTAGCTAAGGTCTGTTCCTCTTGTTTCAACCTCACGCTTTCGAGAGCGGCCCTTGTGCCACTTTCTGTGTTTTACTTTTTTAGGCATTAAAAGCATGGTAGTTAAACTATTTTTTCTTTATCGTCGAATATCTGACCTTTGTATAGCCACACCTTTATACCGATTGATCCGTATGTGGTTGCAGCAGTTGTCTCTCCATAATCGATATTGGCCCTGATGGTTGTTAAAGGAAGTTTTCCCTTCATAAGGTGCTCTTTTCTTGCAATCTCAGCACCGTTTAATCTTCCTGCGAGCATGATCTTAGCTCCTTGTATCTCTCTGTTTTGCATAGCAATATCAAGATGTCTCTTGAGCACCCTTCTATATCTCATCCTTCTCTCAAGATCCCAAGCGATGTTTTTAGCCATCACTGGAGCTGATACCTCAGTTCTTCTTACCTCTTCAACATTAAGATTGATCTGAGGCTTTGATTTAATAGCCTTCTGGATATCTTTGATTAAATCTTCTATCCCCTTTCCACCACGACCAATTATGATACCTGGTCTAGCTGCCTTGATGGTTATCTTGTAGCTATCTGGAGTTCTTTCTATCTGCACATTAGCCACGCCAGCTCTAACGAGGCGCTCTTTAATAACCTCCCTTATAGCTTGGTCTTCTTTAAGATACTTACCAAACTCTCCTTTTGGAGGCATCCATCGGGACAACCAGTTTTTGTTTATCCCTAATCTGTATGAAATTGGATTTACTTTCTTAGACATATTAGATAGCTTTTCTTCTAAAGAATTTATCTACAAAACCTTTATCTTTGTTCTTCTTGATCTTCTTCTCTGTATCATCCTTCTCTGATTTTGGCTTATTGTCATCTTTGACTGGAGCCGGAGCTGAAGAGATAACCTTCTTCTCTTTAACTGGGAGCACAAAATCTACCTCTTTAACTTTGTCTGACTCCTTAATAACAAGATTTATGTGAGATTGTTCTTTTTGGATAATACCCACCCTACCTCGACCATGGAATCTTGCTCTCCTTAATGACCTCCCTTTGTCTACAGAGATGTGGTCAATCATTAATTTCCCTTGGTTAAGGCCCATTTCTCTGGCATTCGCAACAGCAGATCTTATTAGCTTCTCAACCGGCTCAGAAGCCCTCTTATTAATTACTTGGAGTTGAACAATAGCTTCAGGGACACTTAATCCACGTACCAAATCAACCACTAGTCTGGTTTTTCTAGGAGATACGTTCAGATTACGCAAAGATGCCCTTGCTGATCTCTCCTCTTTTAATTGTGTTGTTGCTTTTGCCATGTTTACTTATTAAGCAGCTTGTTTTTCAATCTCTTTCTGAATCTTTCCACCATGTCTAGCAAATTTTCTAGTTGGAGCAAATTCTCCAACTTTATGTCCAACCATATCTTCCGATATCAAAACTTCTATGAATTCTCTTCCATTGTGTACGCCAAGTTTGTATCCAACCATCTCGGGTGAGATTGAAGATGCACGTGCCCATGTTTTAATAACCGTCTTTCCGTCGGGCGTACCCTTCTCGATCTTCTTCATTAACTTTTCATCCACGAATGGACCTTTTTTTGCACTTCTACTCATATTTATTTCTTACCTCTTTTTCTCTTGGCGCGACGCTTAACAATTAGTTTTGTGGACCACTTTTTCTTCTTTCTTGTCTTTGGCCCCTTAATTACATTGCCGTATACATCTTTAGGTCTCTTTCGACCCATTGGCTGACGACCCTCACCACCTCCAAATGGGTGGTCTACTGCGTTCATAGCAGTTCCTCTAACTGTTGGCCTTACGCCCATCTTACGCTTTCTACCAGCTTTTCCGATTACCGTTAGACCATGGTCTGGATTTGAAACCTGGCCAACTGTACCATAGCTGGTTGATATAACTTTTCTAACCTCGGTTGAGGGTAACTTAATTTGACTATATTTACCATCATGACTCAATACTTGAGCTGAACTTCCTGCGCTTCTAATTATCTTTCCACCTCCACCCGGTTTTAGCTCTAGATCATGAATTTCATATCCAACTGGAACTTTTAATAGGGGCATCCTGTTTCCTTCTTTTAGCGGAGCTTCTGGCCCAGAAACTATCTTTTCAGCAACTTTAGCTCCAGCGTGCGCAAGATGATATCTCCTTTCACCATCTAGGTATACAACTTTCATTATAAAAGCACTTCTGTATGGATCGTATTCTAAGCCTTCAATTCTCCCCTCAACACCATGTTTATCACGTTTAAAGTCTATATCTCTGTATCGTCTTTTAACTCCACCTCCTTTATGTCTGGTTGTTATTCGTCCAAGATTATTTCGTCCAGCTTTCTTGTGGATTTTCTTAAGAGCAGACTTCATTGGCTTATCCTTACTTAAAGAGCCGTATTCCACTACGGACATATGCCTTCTACTAGCTGTATATGGTTTATACTTTTTCATGTTTAGTGTGGGACTACATCAATGGTTTGCCCATCCTTAAGGGTTACAATTGCTTTCTTGAATGAATCCTTTCTGTTTCGATTTCTAATGATATTCACCTTAACAACATCTACTTTGTAGATTCCTTCAATAACCTCCTCAACCTGCTTTTTATTAGCATCCTTGTGTACCTCAAAGACGTACTTGTTAAGGCCTGCGAGATCAGTGGCCTTTTCGCTGATGAAAGGGTTTTTAATTATAAGATCACTTGATTGCATTGTAGTGAGTATTAATTTCGTCTACGGCATCTTTTTCGATCAAGATCGTCTTATATCTCAAAAGATCATATACATTCAAGCCCCTAGCATCCATTATCTTCACCCTATTAAGGTTTCTGCTAGCAGCATGAACATCCTTATGCTCTCCCGAAACGATTACCAGTACATTAAGATCCTTTGAAAAAATCTCTAACGCTTCCAGTAAGAGTCTTGTTTTTGGCTCATCTATAGAAACTTTTTCAACTATCTTAATCTCCCCGTCCTTAAATCTTCTTGCAAGAATTGAGAAGAAGGCTTTTTGTCTAGCTTTCTTGTTTATCTTTAGAGAATACTTCTTATCAGAAAGAGGTCCGTGAGTTACTCCTCCTCCTACCCAGATTGGAGATCTGGTTGATCCATGACGAGCCCTACCAGTACCCTTCTGTCTCCAAGGTTTTCTTCCTCCACCGCTGACAGCACTTCTATCCTTAGTATGAGCAAAATTCTCTCTCTTATTTGTCTCCTGGGTTCTTAGGGCCATATGAACGAGGTTCGGACTCCAACGCTCAGCGAAGATACGCTCAACTAACTCTACTGAGCCAGCCTTATCTCCTTTTATGTTGTATAGATCGGCTTTCATGATTATTTAATGAATATACTTACCTTTGATCCTTTAGCCCCAGGAAGAGCTCCTTTTATAAGTAGAAGGCCTTGATCCTTCTCGTATCCTGCAATCTCAAGATTCTTAAGATTAACTTTTGTGTTTCCCATCCTGCCGGGCATTTTCTGTCCAGGAAGCACTCTTTGTGGGCCAGTGGCTCCAATTGATCCACCAGTCCTTAAGGTGTGTTTAGTTCCATGTGACTTAGGAGAACCCCTGAAGTTATATCTCTTAACTACACCCTGAAAACCTCTTCCTTTACTTAGACCAGATACTTTTACCTTAGCTCCAATCTCGATATCAAAATCAGGCTTTTCTGCAAGCTTTACAAAGGTTACTGGAACAACATTTTCCTCATGGAAAATCTGTCCCATCTTTATTTTTTTACCTTCTAATTGGGTCATATTAAACGGGCCATTTACCTGGCCTTAATAAGTAAAACCGCCTAAATACAGGCGATGCTTATATTACAATAGGTCGATTGTATTGTCCAATACTTCCCTACTCTGTTTTATTGACATAAACCCTAATTAATTGTGACTATCTCCAATTCATCAAAACTGGAAGTTATAGGATGCTCTACCCATCCCTAGAATTGGGCTTCAAGTTGAGCAGAAACACAAAGCCCCGCCGTAAAAGGCGAGGCTTTGTGCATCTACAGTCGACCAGAGTTAGCCGGCTGTTTTTATTTCAACTTCTACTCCTGCTGGGAGGTTCAAGTCACTCAAAGATTCAATGATCTTTGGTGATGGCTTAAGAATGTCTATCAAACGCTTATGAACACGAAGTTCGAACTGCTCTCGTGCATCTTTGTGAACAAAGGTTGAACGATTAACAGTATATCGTTTGAATCCTGTTGGAAGTGGGATTGGACCCACTGCCTTAACATTCTGGCGTTCAAGAACCTCAATGATTTGTGCGCAGGACTTATCAAGCAAACGATGATCGTAAGATTTTACTCTTAGTCTCAACTTGTTCTGGTTTTCATCGTTTTTGGCCATTGCTTTGAAGTTATTTGATTACCTTAGTTACAACACCAGCTCCTACAGTCTTACCACCCTCACGGATAGCAAACCTCTGCTTCTCTTCAAGAGCAATCGGCTGGATTAGCTTTACACTAAAGTTTACGGTGTCACCTGGCATAGACATCTCTGTGCCTTCTGGCAAGGTAACTTCACCTGTTACGTCAGTTGTTCTGATGTAGAACTGTGGCTTATATCCAGGAAATACTGGAGTGTGCCTACCACCTTCCTCCTTGGATAGAAGATATACTTCTGCCTCGAATTCGGTGTGAGGAGTAACAGACCCGGAGGCTGCAAGAACTTGTCCGCGCTCTACGTCTTCTTTCTTAAGACCACGTAGAAGAACACCGACGTTATCTCCTGCGATACCTTCGTCTAGCTGTTTGTTGAACATTTCTACACCAGTAACAGTTGTTTTCTGGGTATCTTTAATTCCGACGATCTCAATTTCCTCGCCGACCTTAACTCTACCTCTTTCAATTCTACCGGTAACAACGGTTCCCCTACCCTCGATAGTAAATACGTCTTCGACGGGCATAAGGAATGGCTTATCAGTCTCTCTGACTGGTTCTGGAATGTATTCATCCATGTAGTTGATGAGATCTAAGATTGGCTTAGCCTCTTCACTATCTATTGATTCTGATTCCAAAGCCTTAAGAGCTGAACCTCTAACTACAGGGACATCATCACCCGGGTATTCGTATTTGCTTAGAAGCTCTCTGACTTCTGCCTCAACTAGATCAATAAGCTCAGGATCATCAACCTGATCAGTCTTGTTAAGGAATACGATTATTGATGGAACTCCAATCTGACGGGCGAGAATAATGTGTTCTCTTGTCTGTGGCATAGGTCCATCCGCTGCTGATACAACAAGAATTGCACCGTCCATCTGGGCGGCACCAGTAATCATGTTTTTAATGTAGTCAGCGTGACCAGGAGCATCAATGTGTGCGTAGTGGCGCTTTTCTGACTCATACTCCATGTGTGCTAGAGCAATAGTAATTCCTCTAGCTCTCTCTTCAGGAGCTTTGTCGATTGCGTCTACGAGAGACTCCTTGGCCAATCCTTTCTTTGCAAGGACATGTGTGATGGCTGCAGTCAAAGTTGTTTTACCGTGGTCTACATGACCAATGGTACCAACGTTAACGTGTGGTTTTTCTCTATTAAACTTTTCTGCCATTTGTTTATTCGTACGAATGTTGTTTTTTCGACCTTCAAAATTCTATAGACCCATTGAACTTGGGTCAACCCTATCCTAGCCTTCTGCAATCTCTTGCACAAGGTTCTTAGGTAAAGGTTCATAGTGAGCGAATTCCATACTGAAGGATCCTCTTCCTTGAGTCATGGAACGTAAGTTGGTTGCGTATCCGAACATCTCTGATAATGGAATCATAGCATTTACAACCTTAATAGTATCTCTGTCTTCCATAGATTCAATTCTTCCCCTCTTACTCGATACGTCTCCGGTTACATCACCAAAGAATTCCATAGGGGTAAGAATCTGCACCTTCATGATTGGCTCAAGTACAATTGGGTCTGCTGCCTTAACTGCTTCTTGAACTGCCATCGATCCGGCAATTTTAAAGGCTCCCTCCGCAGAGTCAACTTCATGGAAACTTCCATCGTATAGTTCAACTCCAATATCAACTAGCTGATATCCAGCTATTACACCCTTGTTAAGAGCTTCTCTAACACCCTTCTCAACGGCTGGGATAAATTCTTGTGGAATAGATCCACCCTTAATCGAGTTAACGAATTCAAAACCTTCACCCTGCTCTCTTGGGTTAATCCTGAGCTTGGCATGTCCATATTGACCACGACCACCAGATTGTCTGATATATTTTCCCTCTCCCTCAGCGGCTTTGGTGATGGTCTCTCTGTATGAAACTCTAGGCCTACCAACTGTGGCCTCAACATTAAATTCACGTTTTAGTCTGTCTACAATAACTTCAAGATGAAGCTCTCCCATTCCAGCAACAAGAGTTTCTCCTGTTTCTTGATCTGAGCTAACCTTAAAGGTTGGATCTTCTTCAGAGAGCTTTCTGAGAGCAATACCCATCTTTTCTTGATCTGCCTTGGTAGCTGGAGTGATCTTCTGCTCAATAACTGGTTCTGGGAAGGTCATCTTCTCAAGAATTACAGGGCTATCTGGGTCAGTTAGAGAATCTCCCGTGGTTGTGTCCTTAAGACCAACTAGAGCCCCAATTTCACCAGCGAATATCTTATCAACCTCCTCGCGGTGATTTGCGTGCATTCTAAGGATTCTTCCAACTCTTTCTTGGGTTTCCTTGGTTGCGTTGTATATATAACTTCCTTTTTCAAGACTTCCGGAATAGACCCTAAAGTATGTAAGGGTTCCAACGTATGGATCGCTTGCTACCTTAAAAGCTAAAGCGGCGAACTGTTCATCATTTGGTCCTCTTGTTATTGGCTCCTCTGTCTTTGGATCAATCCCAGGCGCTGGAGGAATATCGAGTGGTGAAGGAAGGTATTCAACAACTGCATCTAGCACCAGTTGAACGCCCTTGTTTTTAAGAGCTGATCCACAGTATACGGGAACGATTGAGACATTGAGCACTGCTTTCCTAAGAGCTTCCTTAATTTCAGCTAACTCCATATCCTTACCCTCAAGAAACTTTTCAGTCAAAGCATCATCTGTTTCAGCTATTGCTTCAACTAGCTCTGCTCTTCTCTTCTCAACCTCCTCCTTCATGCCTTCGGGGATTTCCATTGGCTCAAGAAATTCACCCATATCTCCAGCAAATTTATAGGCTCTTCTTTCAAGAAGATTAATTACACCCTCAAAGTCTGCCTCGAGACCTATTGGAAGCTGAATTGCATATGCTTTGCTTGTTAGCCGATCTTTAATTGATTGAAGGCTTTTTTCAAAGCTTGCTCCTGTTCTATCCAGTTTGTTAATGAAACATATTCTAGGAACCTTATATTCGTCTGCGTAGTGCCAGTTTGTCTCTGATTGAGGTTCTACCCCCGCAACACCATCAAAGACCACCACAGCGCCGTCTAGGACTCTTAGAGATCTTTTAACTTCTACTGTGAAGTCGATGTGCCCAGGCGTGTCGATTATGTTAATTCTGTGCTCTTTCTCCTTATTTCCATCTTCATAGGTTGGAACCCAAAAAGTTGTGGTTGCCGCAGAGGTTATGGTTATACCACGCTCTCTCTCTTGCTCCATCCAGTCCATGACCGCAGCTCCTTCGTGAACCTCACCTATTTTGTGTGAGATACCGGTGTAAAAAAGGACGCGTTCTGTAACGGTTGTCTTGCCCGCATCGATGTGAGCAATAATTCCAATATTTCTAACTTTTTCTAGAGGATATTTTCTTTCCATGTGTTCTATCTTGCAAAGTGAGCGAAAGCTCTGTTGGCTTCGGCCATTCTATGAACATCCTGTTTCTTCTTGATTGCATCTCCCTCATTGTTGTATGCGGCAAGAAGTTCGTCAGCCAAGATTTGTGCAAGAGCTTTGCCCTTCTTGCTTCTAGCGGCTGTTAATATCCACCGACTAGCCAATATGAATTGACGCTCAGGGCGAACATCTCTTGGAATTTGGTAGTTTGCACCACCAACTCTCTTTGAGAAAACTTCCTGTTTTGGAGTTACGTTTTCTAAAGCCTTTTCAAAGACTTCCATTCCATCTTGCTTGGTTCTCTTGGTTATCTCATCAAGGGCATCATAGAAGACTTTTTCGGCTATAGTTTTCTTCCCATCTTTCATGATGTAGTTGATAAATCTGGCAGCGGTTACACTTCCATACTTAGCATCAGGTTTATGATCTCTTTTATAATTTCTATTCTTTCTCATTATTTATCTCCTTTAGGCTTCTTAACACCATATCTCGATCTCTTCTGTTTCCTGCCCTCAACACCCGACGAGTCAAGAACACCTCTTACAATGGTGTATCTAACACCCGGAAGGTCTTTTACCCTTCCTCCCCTTAGCATAATTACAGAGTGCTCCTGTAGGTTGTGCCCCTCTCCTGGGATATATGCAGTTACCTCCTGTCCGTTTGTTAGCCTAACTCTGGCTACCTTTCGAAGGGCTGAGTTAGGTTTCTTAGGTGTGGTTGTAAAAACCTTAAGACAAACTCCTCTCTTAAATGGAGAGTTGTATGTCATGGGTCTATTCTTATTTGTATTGAAACCCAAAGAAAGGCCAGGAGTTTTATTCTTCTTAGTAGCCTTATCTCTACCCTTTTTAATTAGTTGATTAATTGTTGGCATATAAACATAGCTAACCCCCGCTTTTTATAGGCGGGACTTAACGTTAGCGAGGCTAAATATAACAAACAAGCTTTATTTGTGTCAATCTAACTGAGGATTCTAAATGCTTGAATGATGACATCCTCCCCCGCCATTATGGCCGAAAGGTTAAGAACTCCTGAGAAAAGCACGCGTGAGAACATAGATAGGAGGAATATAACTATAAATATTCCCCAGATACCAACACTTTGAATCATATTCGAGTATTTCTCTGGTAAAAGAATGGTCAATATATTTGACCCGTCTAGAGGTGGGATTGGGACTAGGTTAAATAGAGCCAGTAGAACGTTGATAAATACAACTATTCCCATAAATCCAATTAGGACTGGATCCAAAACCCCAACCAGTAATCTCGCTGGGATAGCAAAGATGATAGCCAGGATAAGATTCGAAGCAGGTCCAGCTAGGGCAACCTTAAGCGGACCATATTTAAAATCTTTATATAGCCTACCCGGATTGTATGGAACTGGTTTTGCCCAACCGATCATAAACGGAGAACTGGTTAAGAAGAGTAGAGCTGGAAGTATCAAAGAGCCGAATGGATCTAAATGAGGAATTGGATTAAGGGTTAATCTCCCTAATCTCTTGGCCGTATCATCTCCCAACTTTAGAGCGGCTAACCCATGAGAAACTTCGTGAACTATCACCGAAAATAACAAAACCACTAGTTGAAATATTGCAATCACTATGCTATCCATATGTGGATACTATGAAGCAATGTTCAATTTGTGGCAAGGGATCAAAGATGGCTGGAAAGAGGCATAAGTTGAGAGGCAACTACAACCCAACCCCACAAGTAAGAAAATATCCAAACCTACAAAAGACCACTGACCTAGAGGGCAAGAAGATTGTTGCCTGCACACAGTGTATTAAGACTTTAGCCAAAAAGGCTGTTAATTAGATAGGTTAAGTAGGATTAGAAACATAAGAAAACCGCCCCGAAGGGCGGTTCTCTTATGTTCCGCGCATTAGCAACCCGGCGATAACCAGGTGGGAGATCGCAATTTAATCCCAAGGGACCAAATGATATAGAAATCCCCGTAAAAAGTATTTGATCCGGTACCAAGAGCGGAACATTTTTATTATACCAGAAAATGTAAAAGGGGCACCAGATCTTGATGCCCCTTGTTGAGCGATATCACTCCCTTTCTTTTTCTTTTTTCTCAAATGATCTCTGACCAAAATTATTCCACTCGCGAAGTTGTCTCTGAACCTCGAGAGTATCCGCCTTCGTCACTCTTGGGGCGATAACTCCCAATTCTTGCTGCATGAAATGGGTGAATTCTTCGCTACCCGGTTCGGCTCTGATTGCCTTTGCGATTTCTGCTGATCCATACCTATTTTGGTAGTGGGTTGCGAGCAGAAACAACCGTTGCTGCTCTCGACTACTCCTTTCATCGATACTCATGTTGCCCCTCCTAACTGCTCTTATTGATGGCCCAGAGACCGATTATGTATGTTTCGTTGATCTGTACTTTTTCAGAACACATAAGGGTGCCTGTGTTGGTGTGTTCCACTCGGAGCGTAAGACGGCCCTTCTTCCCCTGAATAATGATCATGGTGACTGGTCCAGAAGACCATCTCTTATCGAAGGGAATCATCTTCTGTCCGTTTACTGGACAGGGAACCATTACACCATCTTTTTTAATTTTGACTCTGACCGCCAAGTTATTCACCTCCCTATCGGTTGTATATGTACTGCCTTGAGGAAGACATTTCCCCAAACTAAAACTGGCCTCTTCTTTGAACGGAGGTCGGCTTTAGTTTGGATTTATCTTCTTAGATTTGCCTATTGATAAAAACTAACCTCCTAGTAAAGAGATGGGTAAAGAGCACAAAATTAAACAGACCATTTATTCTTAAATCCATATTTTTATATCTATAGTAGTTTATTTATTCTATCAATAGATTGTGGAAACTACTCCAAAATTCCATCTAGATTTACATCGTAGAGGATTGCCTCTTGGACTAATCTGTAGTTCACGAGCTCAAAATCTTCAAACCAGTGTTTTATTTCCATATCTGCTTCTTCAGTTGAGCCAGAGGCGTGGATCAAATTTCTAACAGACCTATTGTCTTCATCTCCTTTCTGGTATGAATCAAGAACAAAGTCTCCTCTGATTGTTCCGACATCAGATGTTAGTGGTTCTGTGCCGCCAACAATCTTCCTGACAATCTTGACTGCGTGAAGTCCTTCCCAGACCATTGCTATGACTGGACCGGAAGTTAAATACTTCTTGAGTGTTCCCAATACAAAATCAGCCTGTTCAATTGGATCTTCTGTTCTTGGTTTAATTCCCTTATCTTTAGCGGCTTGGATAACCTTGGTGCCATTATTCATTTTCCAGTTTGGGTCTAGGGTATAATGAGCCTCAACAAAATCTTCCTTTGGAACAAACATCTTAACTCCAACTAATTTAAGACCGGTTCTTTCAAAACGCTTTACAATCTCCCCTATTAAGCTTCTCTGTACTCCGTCTGGTTTTATAACAACCAGTGTTCTTTCTTTTTTATCTGCCATGTTTATTTCTTTTTCTTTTTAATTTCTATTCCCAATTCTTCCAACTGTTTCTTGCTAATTTCTGATGGTGCATTCATTACGGATGTTTGACCAGTGCCAGACTGTGGAAAAGCCTGCACTTCTCTCAAGTACTCTTCTCCAGTTGCTGCCATTAGAAGACGCTCAACTCCGTGAGCCGTTCCTCCATGTGGAGGCGCTCCATATTTGAAAGCCTCAAGCATGTATCCAAATTGCTCGTCTATTGTCTCTTTGTCATAACCCATAATCTTGAAGGTTGACTCAAGGATCTCTGGTTTATGAGCCCTAATACTTCCACCACCAACCTCAAGTCCATTGCAGACAAGATCGTATTGGGTGGTTAATATATTCTCAATATTCTTTCCTTTAAGGAAATCGTCCAAAAACTCTTCTTTTGGCATTGAGAAAGGGTTGTGTGTAAAGGTCCAACCACCACCATCATCTTTTTCGAAGAATGGGAAATCCACAACCCATGCAAAGGCCAATACACCGTCCTCTTTATCCTTATCTCCTCGAAGATCGAATTTATCTGCCCCGTGCTTTTCCATAGCCTCTTCGTATGTAACAACAGGGAATGGCTTTTCTTTGATCTTATACCCAAGACCCTCAAAAACCCTGGTCATAAGCTCTTCGTCGATAGCCATAAACTGATCCCTGTCAACAAAGCTCAACTCCATATCTATTTGGGTATGCTCAAACCCCCTATCTGCTCTTAAATCTTCGTCTCTGATAGCTCTGGCAATCTGGAAATATCTTTCAAAACCAGCTGTCATTAAAAGTTGCTTATATTGCTGAGGGCTTTGTGGTAAAGCAAAGAATTTACCTGGATATAGTCTTGATGGCACTATAAAATCTCGAGAACCCTCTGGAGTAGACTTACTCAATAGCGGAGTCTCTATCTCAGTAAAATCCATTTCAAAAAGAATCTCTCTAGCTTTTTGGATAAGCTCAGACCTTAACTTTATGTTTCTTTGTAATCTTGGCCTTCTGAGATCTAGGTATCGATACTTTAATCTTTGGGCTTCATTGATATCCAATCCATCTGAATGGATGTCGAAAGGAGGGGTTTCGGATTCATTTAATACCTCTATTTTCTCAACAGAGATCTCCACTCCACCTGTTGGGAGATCATTGTTTTTCATACCATCCGGTCTTTCTTTTACTTCACCAACTAATTTAATAACCCACTCTGGCCTTAAGGAGTCTGCTATTTTATACGCTTCTTGGTTCTTTCCGTTGAAGACAACCTGGACCAACCCACTCCTGTCTCTAAGGTCAATAAAAATGAGCTTGCCATGATCTCTCCTAGTATCAACCCAGCCATTTAGCTCTATTTTCTCTCCGATATGCTCGGGTGTCTCTTTAATTAAGACTCTCATTTATGTAATAGGAAGTATATGAGAAATATTGGGATTACTCAATTTTCTCTGTTTCGATCTTAACCATACCGTCATCTATGTCTAGGGATATGAGACCATTTATATCTGTTCTATATATCTCTGAGCCGACTGAGACTAATCTGCCGAGAGTATTCCCGTGAGGGTGACCAAAATTATTATCCCCAACTCCAATCAAAGATATCCTTGGGGTGACCTTTCTCAGAAACTCTAACCCACTAGAGTATCTTGATCCGTGATGAGCGACTTTAAGGATATCTATATCCAGATCATTCTCGATAAGTCTATTTTCAACATCAAAACCGATGTCTCCTGTAAAAAGTGCTTTAGCGCCTTCTGAATCCAAGAGGAAGACTAACGAGTTATCATTCAACCCACCATACGGCTCGTCTTCAGGGGAAAGGATGTCTATACGCGAATCTTTGTATTGAATCTTATCCCGAGCACTAAGGTGCGCAACAGGAATTCCTTTTTGCGCAACCTTGTCTGAAAATTCTTGCCAAGCGTCACTATTCCCCTCAATGCCTGAATAGACTATTAGACCGATATCATATGAATCTATAACGTCTGTAAATCCTCCAAAATGGTCTACCTGAGGATGTGAAATGAAGAGTAGGTCAATATACCTATCTGTCGGAGGAATAATTTTATCTAGCTCAAATAGAACTTCTTTTCCCGGACCGGCATCACTTAATATTTGAACTCCTCCAGGAAGCTCTATCAGCTGACTATCCCCTTGTCCCACATCAAGTATGTGAATCCTCAAGTTATCTGTATTCTCTGGATAGAGTATCTGATTCCAAGCAAATAGATTAAGTCCAAAGAGAACCAAAAAAATTAATAATGAATACTTCATAGCTTAATAATAGATTAAGTCCCCAACCGATTACTTGAGAAACTGGAAAAGATATAAATCCGATAGTAGCCACCATGAAACTCAAGAGCATGGTTAGGGGGATAAATTCAAGAATTAACGTGTTTGCGAAAAGAGAAGTGAGGGATATCTTGCCGACTCCTAAAAGAATTACGGGAGTAACAGCAAGCTGAGCAGAAAAGGTTTGAAGAGCATTCTTTCTCCAAGAGAGAAAGCCTTCTTGAGATATATTAAACTTTTCGCTCAACCAAGGATATATGTATACGATCCCCAGTAGAGCAGCGAAGGACAGTTGGAAGCTAAGGCTGATAATTAAGGTGGGGTTGTATATAAGCATAGCTAGGGCAGTTAGCACTAAGATATTCTTAAAGCTATATTGTCTGCCTAGATACTCTGCTGACACAAGCACGAGACCCATAATAGCAGCCCTGACCACGGACGGCTCTGCTCCAGTCATGATTACAAAAAGTGGAACAGCCATGAGGCTAGCATAGAAAGCCCACCTTCTATTTAAAAGATATCCGAATATGGAAGAAAGTATTACTACAATTACAGCAACATTATATCCAGAGAGAGCCACTATGTGAGTAGTTCCACTCCCGCTCATAGATTCCTCAAACTCTTTTGTAAAACCCGTTCTTTCTCCAATCAAAATCCCCGCAGCTAAAGATGACTTAGAAGCAGGCAAAACCTTTTCTAAGTTATAAACAAGACTATCTCTAATATAAAAGAGGGTTCCTCTAACAGTTCTTTGAGCTGGTTCGATTTTTATTATGTTTTTAGGAAAAGATATTATAGTGTTTCCCCTACTGGTTGTTGTAAGCTCTCCCTCTATAGAAACTTTATCTCCATATCTGAAAGATTTTCCTGGCTCAAGATATACTCTAACTACTCCACTGTTTGGATCTTCCAGTTCAACCTCTATGAGAGAATATTCTAATCTATATTCTGGTTTTGAGATTATAGTCCCCGTTAATTCTTCTGCTCTAGAATCAACTCTGACTTTATTCAGGCTTTCATAAAAGTTTAGATAAAAAGAACCTAAGATAAACAAAAGTATTAATATTAAGCGAAATCTAAAATCTGCCTTAAGTAAGAAGACTGCAATAGTCATAAGGGATACTGATATCAAAAAGCTTATATCAAAGGCTGCCCCGAACACTCCTAATATAAAGAATACCCCTCCATAAAAAACTTTTTCGTGTATAAGCACTTAAAATAAATAGTATCAAAAAAAGAAAGGCCTCGCTTTGGAAATTCCAAAACGAGGCCCTTCGAAGTGAGCGACTACTCCGCGGATTCCAGATCAGAACTGATGCTCTCGGAATGAGACTGCGCCATCTCCTGATCATCTGGGGTGTCATCTCCCAGATAGAAATCTGGGTTCAGAACCTTTGAGGCGGGGCGATGCCTTCTGCCTTTGTCCTTGCGGAGCTCCTGCTCCTCGAAGTCATTCAACGCTTCCTCCCAATGTACTCCCCCTGGACCTTCCAGTGGACTTTACATACTAATCATTATTGGGAGAGTGTCAATTTAACTGTTGATTATGCCACCGCCAATTAGCTGACCCTTTGGATTATAAAAAACTGCTGATTGACCAGGAGCAACAAACTTAACTGGCTTATCAAAATCTATATGAAAAGATCCATTCTTCTGGGATAAGATTGCAGAAACAGGTTCTTGCCTATATCTAATCTGGACAAGAACTTTCTGAGGAGTTTCTTGATTGGGAACCATGTTAACCTTCGATATCTTTATTTCTCTTTCAAAAAGTGAGGGATCATCTTCTGGAGCGAGAATAACGGTGTTCTTATTCACATCTATTTTTGAAACGTAGTAAGGCTCACTAAGTGCGACTCCGAGACCATGTCTTTGACCAATTGTATAAAAGTGAGCACCCCTATGAGTCCCAACAACTTCTCCCCTTATATTTATAATCTGACCCTCCTTTTGGGAAAGGTATTCTCCCAAGAATTCATCAATTGAAACCTGACCAACAAAGCATATCCCTTGTGAGTCTTTTTTATCAGCAATGTGAAGACCCGCCTTCTTAGCAATCTTTCTAACCTTATCTTTCTTTAAATCTCCTAGTGGGAACAGGATCTTTGATAATTGATCCTGATTAAGAGTCCATAAGAAGTAGCTCTGGTCCTTATTACCATCTTTCCCTCTGTAGATGGAATAGATACCACCCATCTCTTTAACTCGAGCATAATGGCCCGTAGCGATAAATCGAGCACCCATTGAAAGAGCCTTTTCCATGAAAAGGCCAAACTTAATCTCTTTATTGCACATAACATCTGGATTGGGAGTTATGCCGTCTCTATAACCGTCGATCATATAATCAACAACCCTTTCCTTATATTCTTTTTCCATATCGAAGACATAAAAGGGAATATTTAAGTGTTCTGCTACGAGTCTCGCATCTGTGGCCTCCTTTTCATCACAACCATTTTTGTTCCAACATCTAAGATGCACTCCAATTACTTCATATCCCCTTTTTTTAAGAAGATATGCGGCTACAGACGAATCAACTCCGCCAGACATACCAACAAAGACTCTGCCTTTTTCCTTATCCATCTTGTCCATAGGCTATTTTATAAGAACCTTTTAATCAAGAGATTGAGATCAAATCTCTATATTATAAAAGGAAACAAACCCCGATCCTCCCTCCACCAAAAAAGGGAGAGTAATATTAGTTAACCTCTCTCTACGTACTCACCCGTATCTGTATTAACCACGATCCTGTCCCCTGTCTCTATAAACATAGGGGTACTTATTTTGAGTCCAGTTTCAATAGTCACCTGTTTGTTTCCACCTTGAGCAGTATTCCCCTTAATGTTGGGCGGCGCTTCTGAGACCTCGTAAGTTACTTTAACTGGAATTTCAACACCGATAATCTCTCCCCTGAAGAGAAGTGATTTTATCTCAAGATCTGGTTTCAAATAATCTTTCTGATCTCCAACAGAATCTTCTGAAAGAGAGAACCTCTTTGATGGATTTGCCCCTTCATGAAACCAAAATTCTCCATTTCTAGAGTATATAAACTTAATACCCTCCTTTCTTATTTCTGCCTCTTCGAATGTGTCTGCTGGCTTAAAGGTCTTATCAAATATTTTTCCTGAGATAACGCTTCTTACCTTTGTCTGGACATTGGCACTACCCCTACCAATATGGGTGTGCTGAACTGTCATAATTCTAAATGGCTCTCCATCAACGACTATAACTAAACCTCTTTTAAGATCATTAATTCCAAGCATTTATATTAGTTAGAGCTAGGGGTGTCTTCGAGGGCCTTCTGCAGCTTGCTTTTGTCTATTTTAAGATCTTTTTTCTTTTGAGGATTATCCCTGAGACTATCTAGCCTCTTCTCTCCTTTTCTATTAATCTTTTCGGCCACATCGCTTACTCCTTGATAGTCTTTGCTGATATTAGCCTCTACCTCACCAACGGGCACTCCGTATCTAGCTCTACTGTTTTCTATTATGACTTCTGTGAGATCCTTATCCACGTCTATAGGAGGCAAGGTTGAAGCGGAGAATGGCTGTGAAGCAACCCCATCAATCATCAATTTTATATATATATTGTACTGAGGGATATTAACCAGATCGTTAGCATCAAATTCTGGCTCCATCTCTTTTTCTAAGAACTCTGCATCCTCTGCTCCAACCCTGAAACAGATCATGGTCCCAACGTTTCCAAAGATGGCATCTCTAACTTTCTGACTCTTATTGCTTGGATCGGTAAGCTGATTAATGTATTGGTGCGCAAGCGTTAAACTCAATCCATATTTTCTGGCCTCTGAAAGAATATCTGCGAAGGAGTCTGTTGAAAAATTTTGGAACTCGTCTATGTACAGGAAGAAATTCTTTCTCTCTTCCACTGAAATGTCGGCTCTACTCATGGCAGCCATCTGAATTTTTGTAATTAGAAGGGCTCCCATAAGTGCAGAGTTGTCTTCTCCCATGGCAGCCTTCGAAAGATTCATTATAAATATCTTTTTATCATCCATGATCTGACGTACATTTAGAGTCGAAGTGGGTTGACCGATGATGTGTCTAACTAAAGGATTGGCCACAAGTTGACCAATTTTATTCAGAACTGCTGCGTTAGCCTCAACAGCATATCTCTCGCTCCAAGTATTAAACTCCTTTGTCCAAAAGTTCTTAACCACAGGATCTGTTAGCTCATCAATAACTTTTTTTCTGTACTTAGGATCTGTAAGCATCCTCATAACATCGAGGAGGGTAGCCCCGGGATATTCAAGTAGGGCTAGTAAAGTGTTGTTTAAGATATATTCCATTCTGTCTGACCAAACATTGGCCCAGACCTTCTTGAAGGCTGCCATAACTCCTGAAGCAACCCTGTGGATGTGTTCATCTCCAACTTTTTCTAGTGGATTGAATCCAATTGGATAATCTGTATCAGCTGGATTGAAATAGACAACATCATCTAGACGCTCTTCTGGAACTAATTCCAAGATTTTTTCAGCTAATTCACCATGAGGGTCAATAATGCCAACTCCTCTACCATCTCGAATGTCGTCTGCGATCATGTTCTCAAGCAAAACAGATTTCCCCTGGCCGGTCTTACCTATAACATACATGTGCCTCATTCTATCTTCCTGTCTAATACCAAAACGAGTTGGCGTTCTGAAGTTTGTCTTACCGATTAAGGTTATGTCTTTGTTTTCTGGTTCGCTCATGATTCGAATGTTGGAAGATTAGTTGGGGGATTACCTTTTCTTGATTGGATCGCTTTAACCTTCTCAGATTTTACATAATCTGTTGGTGGGTGGAAAATTGTGGCTACCTCGTCAGCACCCAATATAGATGTTTTCAAATTAAGGTCTATCTCAGGATTTTTAACATACCTTGGCATGGCTCTCTCAATATATGCGATCATCAAGTTTCTCTTTTTCTTAGCTAAGACTTTCTTCTTATTAAAACTCCTTCTTGGCTTAAGAGTCATCGTGTTCATATTTGGTCTAAGACTATTTAGGTTAGCATCTCCAAACTGTCTAAGAGCGCCCATAACAGCGGTGGTATTCTCTCCGCTGAAATTATCCTTGTCATCAATATAGATAAACCTAATAAGTGTATTGAAGGCCTTCTTAGACATCTTGTTACTTATGGCCTTCATCTTGTCCGTATCGCCAGGTGTTCTTGGGCTTGAGTTAGACTTAGGATCTTTTTTTTCTTCACTTGCAAGACCGCTCATCTTAGGTGCCTCAAAAGGTGCTGGGATAACCCCACGTGGAACATTCTTGACTAAGTGTAGAAGTTCCTCCTTAACTATATCCAAACTGCTTTTGGGCTTTTGAACCTTCTCTCCCATTATCTCCTTGATTGCTGTCTCTGCGCCTTTACGCCAATCATCTCCAGTGGCCCTCAAAAGAATCTGTATCCAAATCATCTCATCCTCTTTAAGCCCAGCCATAACTTCAGTTAGGGTGGCTAAAGGATCAAAAGTTTTTTCCTCCTTCATGTCCTCAAAGTATTCATAGGTCTTTATTGGCAAATAGTCTTTCTCTGCTAAGACAAAGTCTGTGCCAAAGATATCGTAGTTAGCAAAGGTTTTAGTTTTAATAAGGCTTGTATAGTCCTCTACCTGGAGAAGCTCTGCATCTGGAAATTGAGCAAAGAATGAAGCTTCAACAAGATTCTTAAACTTCTTAGGAGCTCTTACATAAAAATGAACACCCTTAGCCATACCAACCATCTCCAGAGATATCCAAGGCTCAATAACCCCTTTGAGCCATTTATCCTTTTTTAAAATACCAAAAGAATATATCCCATGGAGGGAGGTTATAACCTGTTCCATAGCCTTGATGGACTTAAGGTTATCTTTCGGAATACTAATTTCCCACATGATCCACTCGATTGCATCAATGTGCTCATCAGTTATGTG
The DNA here is from genome assembly GCA_002773755.1 of Candidatus Colwellbacteria bacterium CG10_big_fil_rev_8_21_14_0_10_41_28. Classification (GTDB taxonomy): domain Bacteria; phylum Patescibacteriota; class Minisyncoccia; order UBA6257; family Colwellbacteraceae; genus 1-14-0-10-41-28. The sequence goes on along the minus strand of PFAG01000014.1, from coordinate 2,704 downwards.
CGCCAACCACCAGTCTTTGCCCAGTATGTAGGCGATTACAGGGACGACAACCCACCAATAGGAAAGATATCCACTAAGTGTTTCAATTAAGAGATCACTCATTTAAAGAATAGGTTCCTCTACCAAAGAGCTTGAATCTATCATCTCTTATCAATTCATTGTGAACTGTGGCATGGGCCCTCTTCTTATCACTCATTTTATTAACTTCTTCGGCTATTTCTCTAAAGTGCATTGGATCAGAATTTTGTAATAGGACCAGATAAGCCATATCCTTAACTGTCTTTGGATTAATGTGCACCCAATGATCTGCCCCTAGATGACCATATGGACCAATTCCGAAATTCTTCGAGATTGATAAGTAATTGAGAATTGTTGACTCTGGTAATTCGTGTTCCTTTATAATCTGTCTAAGAACGTGATCAAAGTCGTGCTTCTCGGAATTAATAAGACTATCTACAAAGTCCTTAGCCTTACCATGAACCTCTTTATCATTGTGCCAAACTGTATACATATCTTGAGTCTCATCAACAATATATGGATTTCCTAAAGCCTTGGCCAAAAAGACAAGTTTATTTTCAAAAACGGTGTGATATCCATCTTCATATCCACTTAACATCGCAAAGTCTCTTGCGAGAAGATCACTGCGCCTTAAATTAGCTACTCCTTCTAGATAATTTTCTACGAGCTTAAGAAAGGCAATAACCTCTTCTTCTTCAATAATTCTATTCCTAACAGACTTTAGAGTTGCGGCCTCGATCTGACGAACCCTCTCTCTGGTTAGACCATACTCATCACCAAGACTGGCAAGAGTATATTTTTCTGGTGTTTTTAAGCCAAATCTACGTACCAAAATATCCCTAGCACGCTTATCCTCAGCTTGTAGGGCTTTTCTAATCAACTCGTCTATATCAAGTTTTACTGCTATTTCTATCATATTAGCCTGTTAAGAATACAACAATATACATATATCGTCAAGTATATTTGGCTTCTGATTACACTATAGATTCTAGCACAAAGAGGCAGATAATTGGGGAAAGCGTCAAGAACTATTTCCCCTTCCCTTTAGCTAGTATAAGAAGTGGGCTAGCTACAAATATGGAAGAATAAGTTCCCGCAATTGTCCCAACTAAAATAGCTAGAATGAAGTATTGAAGACTAACTGGCCCCCAAAGATATATCGCAACTAATACGAAGATTAATGTGATTGAGGTATTTATGGATCTGGCTAGTGTATCAATAACACTTTTATCAACAATCTCTTCGAGCCCAAGCTTATTCCCATAGCGAGTTAAGTTTTCTCTGATTCTATCGAAGACAACAATGGTGTCATGAACCGAGAATCCCATGACAACCAAAAGAGCGACCATAAAATTCGTGCCGACAGTTACTCCAGCGTATGTTCCAAGCAGTGAAAACAAACCAGCAGGGATTAGAACATCATGAGAAAGGGTGATTAGAGTTATAATTCCATATTTCCATGAACTAATTGGTCTTGATACCTTTCTGAAAGCGAAAGCTATAAAGAGAGAAATTCCCAAAAGAACCAAACCGATTGCCCACTTAGCCTTATCCTTCAACTCTTGTGAGACTGTTGGACTGACTGACCAAAAGTCTAAATCCTCTACACCCTCGCCAAACTTCTCTTCAAAACCACTAATAATCTCCTTCCTCTCAGTGTCGTTGATCTCTTTGAAAGTTAATGTATATATATTCTCTGTTTCATCAAACGCAATACTAATCTTATCTATTCCGTATTCAGTCTCAATAAAATCTCTAACCTCTTCGGAAGAGCTTTCTGGAACCCTTATTTGCCAAAGAGATCCACTAGTGAAATCTATCCCAGGATTAAACCCATAAATCAATATGACTATACCGCTAGAGAGAGCAAGCAACAAAGAGAACCCAAGAAAGACTTTTTTAAATTTTAAAATCTTTTTCATCATGATGTGTGTTTAGTAAATGCTCTTAATATGGTTCTTGTTACATAGATTGCTGAGAACATACTAACAAGGACTCCCATCCCTAGGGTTAGAGCAAATCCCTTAACAAAGCTTGCGGTGAAGGCATAGAGGATAATTGAAGTGATAATGGTGGTTATATTCGAATCTCTAATAGATGGCCAGGCCCTCTTAAACCCCTCGTTAACAGCCTCCTCCCTACTGTGCCCTTCTCTCAACTCCTCTTTCGTCCTTTCGAATATTAGAATATTGGCATCAACAGCCATTCCTATAGACAAGACAAAACCAGCTATCCCAGCAAGAGTCATTGTAAAATTGGGGACTAGTTTAAATAAAGCTAAGGTGAAAATTGAATAGATTATAAGAGCAATACTCGCATAGATACCCAGTGATCTGTAATAAAGAATCATAAAGAGAAGAACTACTGCAGTTCCTATCAGCCCAGCAAAGATGATTTGGTTAAGAGAGTCTTGAGCAGCAGATGCGCTAACCCTTCTTTGATTAATTAGTTTGATTGGTGCTGACAATGCTCCAGCATTAAATCTTTCTACGAGTTGTCTTGCCTCATCAGGAGTGAAATTACCAGTTATCTGAGCTTGCCCATTTAAGATAGGTTGTTGGACAACTGGGCTGGTTAAAAGTTCTCCATCTAGAAACACCGCTATTGGTTTACCAACATTCCTTTGCGTTAGTTCCGCAAATATCTCTCCTCCCTTCTCATTAAACTCTAGGAGGACTATTGGATT
>PFAG01000008.1 GCA_002773755.1 Candidatus Colwellbacteria bacterium CG10_big_fil_rev_8_21_14_0_10_41_28 | reverse complement strand
TGTCTAATGCCTTTAATATGTCTCTATCTGAAAGAATCATTATCTTAAAAGCTATTATACCCACTTATCTTCATAACGTCCTGCACATAGGGAGTCATACACAATGGTTTTGTATCAATAAATTGCTCCCGCCGTTTCGGAAGCGAAATTGTAAATTGGCGGTGAGGGAGGGATTCGAACCCTCGCGCCGGCACAAACCGACCTAACGGTTTAGCAAACCGTCCCCTTAAACCACTTGGGTACCTCACCAAGCCCTAGGAAGATTGTATCTAAATAGTGGTACCTTTTTCAATTCTTGCACCAATAGGGTCAGTTGGTGTAACTTGTATCTTGCATTATGAGCACCTCAGAAAAAGATAATTTAAAAGAAAGACCCCCTGTTGTAGCAGTTGTTGGCCATGTGGATCATGGTAAAACTGCGTTGCTCGATCATATCCGAAAAACCAATATAGTAAAAGGAGAGGCTGGAGGAATTACTCAATCAATTGGAGGCTACGAAGTTATTTATAAAGATAAGAAGATAACCTTTATAGACACCCCGGGTCATGAGGCTTTTACCAGAATGAGAACCCACGGTGCGACTGCGGCTGATATAGCGGTACTTGTTATTGCCGCCGATGAGGGCGTGAAGCAACAGACTCAAGAAACCATTCGCATCTTAAGAGGACTAAAAACTCCTTTTGTAGTAGCTATAACCAAAATAGACAAGGAAAACGCTGATCCAGAAAGGATTAAAAACGAGCTTGCTAGCGAAGAGGTCTTTCTTGAGGGAAGAGGAGGGGATGTGAGCTTCCAAGAACTTTCCTCAAAGACGGGTCAGGGTATAGATGATCTTCTTGAACTAATTTTATTAATGGGTGAGGTTCTTGAATTGAAATATGATCCAACTAAAGAGGCTTCTGGATTTGTCCTTGAATCAGCTAAAGACCCTAGAAAGGGCCTAGTTGCGAATTTAATAGTTAAAGATGGTTCACTCAAACAAGGTGCCGAGATCAAAACGGCTTCCGTCTCAGGAAAGGTGAAGATATTGGAGAACTTTCTTGGAGAATCTGCCAAAGAACTTGAGCCATCTGCTCCAGCCTCCATATATGGATTTGAAAATCTCCCAATCTCAGGAGAAGAGTTTGTAACAGGAGATAGGGAGCTTGAGGTTATAGAGAAAGAAGAACTTCTTGAAGACGAAGAGATGGTCGAAGATGGAGAGGAAAGGCTTAAGGCCGTTCTTAAGGCTGAGACTATAGGCTCAGCGCATGCCCTAAGAGATTTAATTAAGGACGAGGTGCAGATAATAGATGTTTCTGCAGGAGAGATAACAGACAACGATATAAAACTTGCTAGATCAACAGATAGTATGATAATCGGTTTCTCGGTGAAGGTTTCAAAAGGTGCTCAAAACTTAGCTGAGGCTCAAGATATAAATATCTTTACCTCAGACATTATCTACGAACTTCTGGATAAGGTAAAAGCTATTAAGCAGGAATCAAAACAAGAGTTTGATGGCGGTGAGCTAGAGGTTCTAGCAACTTTCAACTCAACTCCAACAAAACAAACTGCTGGAGGAAGAGTCCTTAAGGGAAAGATGAAACTAAACGCTCCTCTAACCATAGAGCGAGAAGGAGAATCTCTAGGAAAAGGAAGGATCAAAAGTCTCCAGGCAGATAAGGCTGAGGTCCAAGAAGTTGGGGTTGATAGGGAGTGTGGTCTTGTTATAGAAACTAATGTGGAAATAGCTAAAGGAGACACACTTAAGCTTGTGAACTAACCGCTTTATAAATACCCTCCATAAAGCTAAAATATCTTTAAGGCCTGGTGGCGAAGTGGTAACGCAGCGGTCTGCAAAACCGCTATACGGGGGTTCAATTCCCCCCCAGGCCTCAGGTAATATCTCTTAGGCATGAAAGATACCAAAATAGTATTGTTCGATTTTGATGGCACCATAGCCGACACTCTCGAGTCTGGCTTAACTGTCTTAGACGATCTCTCAGAAGAATATGGTTTCAATAAATTTAGACCACACCTCGATAGGCTAAGGGGCATGAGTGCCAAACAGATATATAAAGAGTGGGGAGTCCCTCTATATAAAATTGCAATCATAACTCGTAGAGCAAGAAAAGAATTTGCCAAACAAATCCCCTTTCAAAAACCCATAGAAGGAATAGGGGAAGAGATTAGGGAGATTAAGAATCTTGGGTACTCCATCAGCATCCTAAGCTCAAACTCAGAAGAGAACGTCAGAGAGTTCTTAAGGAATAATGATCTAGATATATTCGATGATATATATTCTGGAGTTAGTATCTTTGGTAAGCACAGACTACTTAAGAAATTTGCTCACGATAAGAGGGTTAATCCAGATCAAATAGTCTATGTAGCAGATGAGGCTAGGGATATAGAGGCTGCTAAGAGAGAGAATATAAATATGATAGCTGTTACTTGGGGGTATAATCTAAGGGGGATCCTAGAAGAGGGAAACCCTGACCACATCATTGATAGGCCAGAAGAACTGGTTCAGATCGTAAAGTCTTTCAAGCGATAGCACTTTTTGATATCTTGAGACCAGTCTTAGAAGCCCGGATGGCGGAATCGGTATACGCGCAAGACTTAAAATCTTGTGTCCTATTGGGCATGTGGGTTCGAGTCCCACTCCGGGCACTATAAATAAAATGAACATCAGGCTCTGGACAGATAAGAAGATTATGAAGGGTGCTGAGCCCATATATCTTAAGGGCTCAAAAGATGTTGGTATCCTTCTCTTCCATGGATGGTCATCATCTCCTCAAGAGTTCAATCCAGAATACACAGATTCTTTAGCCAAATTCCTAAACAATTTAGGATATTTTGTATATGTTCCATTGAGACTTGGCCAAGGTACGGAGCCAAATGATCTTAGGGGACTAACCTGGGAAGATTGGGTTATTGATGCCCTTAATCACTACGATGATTTTTCAAAAGAAGTTAGTCGCATTGTTGTTGGGGGGATGTCTACGGGGGCCAACCTTGCTCTGAAAGTCGCTATAGAAAGGAGGCCTATAGGAGTTATCTCAATGGGAACAACTATCTTTACCAAGCACCACCCCCTATTTGTTTTTTTAATGACTATCTTTGGACACACAGATAGCATTAGGAAGAAGACATATTCCAAGGCAGACAGAGATATAGCCATGAAGAAAGTTCACTATACTAGCTATCCCCTAAATAGCCTTTATCAGAATCTAAGGGCATCCCGGGCAACCAGAAAGCTTCTTCCAAAAGTGGACAAGCCAATTCTCATCATGCATTCAGAGACAGATAATGTTATAGACCCATCAAGCGCTAGATACATATATAAGCATGTAGGCTCAAGGATAAAGGAGCTCAACTGGATAGAAGATTCATATCACTCATTTACAACAGATAAGCAGGCTGGTAAAGCCAATGAGATAATAAAAATCTTTATAGAAAAGATAACCAAATGAGAGTAGGAATCTTCACAAACAACTACATTCCCATAATTAGTGGCGTCGCCACCTCGGTAACCAACTTCAGAAAGGGGTTAGAAAATAAGGGTCACGAAGTATATATATTCGCACCTGAATTTAAGGAATATGAAGAAAAAGACGAAAGGATATTCAGATATCCATCTGCCCCGTTCCAATATAAGGCTAAATATCCCGTTCCCCTACCATCACGAACAGACGAGCAGTTCATTAAGGAGATGGGCATAGAGTTGATTCACTCTCAGCACCCATGGGGGATAGGGAGGTCAGCTATGAGGCTATCAAGGAAGCACAAACTTCCAATAGTCTTCACTAACCACACTATGTATGGGGCCTATGTAGACTATCTACCACCAGTCCTTCCAAGGAACTGGATGGTCAGTCTAATAGAGAAAAGTGCTGTTAACTATGCCAATAAAGCTGATGCGGTTATAGCGCCATCAAAAAGCATTAAACAATATCTTGAGCACGTAGGAGTTTCTTCTCCAATATCACCAGTTCCAAGTGGCTTAGATTTTATTAAGCTCAAGAAATCACCAAAAATAGATTTAAGAAAGATATATAAAATCCCTCAGGACAATAAAATAATAATTAATGTCTCAAGGATAGGTCCTGAGAAAAATCTCCCAATCATACTAAAGGCCTACAAAAGAATTTTAGAAAAAGAGAATAAAGTCTCATTAGTAATGGTTGGGGGAGGAACATTCCTCAATGAGCTCAAACTAATAGCCTCAAGGATGGGTTTATCCGAAAAAATTATATTTACTGGGCTAATTGATCCAGAGGAGATTGGTGGTTACTACAGAGAGGCAGATATCTTTATTCACGCTTCTCTTACAGAAACTCAAGGATTAGTAATGGCAGAAGCTATGGCTTTCGGCCTTCCGGTAGTCGCAGTCAAAGCAACTGGAGTAGTAGATATCGTTGAGGATGGAGTTAACGGATATATAACTCCAGAGACTCCTAAAGCCTTGGAAGAAAAAGTTCTAGGAACTATCTATGATGACCAAAAAATGAAAAAACTCTCAGGTGGAGCTCTTAAAACTGCGGAAAAATATTCTATCTCCTCAACCACAGATAACCTGATCAAGGTTTATCGATCAGTCCTATAAACTACTCTTTGTCTACACTAATCTTCCTAGCCACATCTTTGTGGATCTTTGGAAGATGAACCTTCAAAACACCATTCTTTAAAACAGAGCTAGCCTTATCTGGGTCAACCTCTTGAGGCAGGATTACCGATCTCGAAAACCTTCCCCAGAAACACTCTTGATAAAAGTAGTCTTGATCACTGATCTCGTTACTTTTCTTTCTTTCACCCCTAATAGTTACAGATTCACTCGTGGCATCTATATCAATATCTTTCGGATCTACACCAGCAATTGCTGACTCAACAATAATCTCATCGTCGGTTTGATAAACGTCTATGGTAAGTTGCCCCTCCATGTCTCCCATAAGATTTTGATTAACAAACTCTTCCTCTGGTTGAATATCTTTTTTACGTTTGCCTAACATTGTTTTTATTATACCAAAATTACTATTGACATGAGAGATACAGGTTAAATAATGTAGGCAGTTCACTACAATCAAAGAAAAAAAGGGGGGCAACGCATGCCGACAACAATTCGGACCAACGGTTCCAAGATCGACGTCGAGGATCTTTGCAGAAAGATTCTTTCCGATGCTGGTCTCGGCATTTCCATCTTTGGTGAAGGGGCAATCAAGAAAATGGAAGCCATGACCGAGCTCATTTCGGCGAAAGGGTTCGCGAAGACCAATTCGTCTAGAAAAAAGGTCGAGAAGGCCATAAGGGATTTCCTCGAAGTGAGGCTTGGATATGGCCTCTATCGAATGGGGGTTTCTACGACAAGGATCAGTCTGAACGACGTTCTCCAATCTGAGGCGCAGCTCGTCAATTCAGGTGCTCGCCGAGTCGAGCCCCTCAAGCGACATCTTGAGAATCTCCTCAGGGGAGTTTCGGGATGAATTCTCTCCGCCCCAAATAACGACTCGTCATTTATGATCACCTGGTGTGACTAGATGGCGAGTCGTTTCTAATTCTAAATCCTAGTCTTAAGAAGCTTCTCCTTAGGATGTTTGATAATCTCAAAATCTCTAAAGAGGAATAAGGCAGCAACTACTAAAATAAGAGTTGCATATATCTTTGCATCTCCCTCTATTCTTAAAATTAAATAATTGAAGCTCGCGTGAAGTATTGAGGCATTAAGGAGTCCAAGTAGAACACTGTGCCTAACCCAGTGAAATGCCAGAATTCCTGAGGCTAAAGCATGGAGGAGGGTGGCTCCTATACCTCTTATAATAGTTGTCTCCA
>PFAG01000001.1 GCA_002773755.1 Candidatus Colwellbacteria bacterium CG10_big_fil_rev_8_21_14_0_10_41_28 | reverse complement strand
CAACTCCCGGTAGAGCGTCAACAACATCTTTTCTTGTCCAAGCAAATCCAGCAGCGATTCCTGCCCCAAGAGCAACCATGAAATACAAAGCTGCTGTCCTCATACTATTTTCAAAAAGAATTGGCATCTCGGACGCCCCAAAGACCAAAGATGAAAGATATCCAGCGCCTCCGATAATAAGAAATGATTTCGCTAGCAACATCCCCACTCGCTTAACCAAATCGACCTCATTAATAACAATTCCCAATGAGATAAACAAAACTGGAGTTAAAACAGGTGTCACCAACATCCCTCCAATAACGACCGCAGAGTTATTTAACAAAAGTCCAAAAGCAATTATTGATGACGACAAGACTAGTAGAGTGTAATAAACAGAGTTAGACTCACTCTTTTTCATAAGTTCGTCCACGGTTTTATATTGATCCCTAGCCTTTATAGCAAGGATATCTCCCTCACTCTTATCTTTACTAACTTTTGTTTCAACCATATTTAAATATTATAAGCCAAAAAGACTCTTTAATATATTTATATTCTTCTTGTCTGGCCCACTCCCATCAAATCCAGGGACCTCTAATATCCAAGGTTTCCCCTGCAACTTTTTAAGGGCAGCTAGATTCCCTAATTTCTCTAAACCAATCTTTCCTTGGCCCAAGTTCTCATGTCTATCACTAAAAGATCCGAAATCTGTCTTTGAATCATTAATATGAAAAAGCTCTAGATTGTCTAGCCCAATCTCTCTATCAAATCTATCAAAAAAATCTTTAAGGCTCTTCTTTTCAAAATCCAATACTCCAGATTCAAATATATGAGCCGTATCTATACAAACTCCAATTCTCTTTGAGCCAACCTCCTTATATATATCCCCTATGTCATCTAATGAATCTCCAATCTTTCCACCACCACCAGAAGAGTTTTCCATAATAAGTTTAGTTTTATCAGTCTTAACTCTCTTTAGAACCTCCTTCATTCCAGAAGCAATCCCTTTAATAACCTTCTGCCTATCCTCATCTTTGCTAGAACCTATGTGGAAAACTATTCCATCCGCACCTATGGCAGAAGCAATTTCGTAGTGAGCCGCTAAGTTGTCTACAGATTTATCAAATAGTTCATTATCGCCTGTTGCTAAATTAACTAGATAGGCGGCATGGAGATATACTGCCTCTATATCACTTTTTCCCAAAGCCTCCTTGTACTCATCAACTCCTTTCCCCTCAACACCTTTAACATTCCACTGTCTTGGTGAGGCCCCAAAAATTTGGATAGCATTGGCCCCAATAGCCGCGCCATTAATAATGGCATTTTTTAACCCGCCCGCGGCGGAAACATGCCCTCCAAGTAATCTATTTTTCACTTTCCTCTGATTTCTCTTTCTTCCTTGGCCTGTCAGCAAAATAGAAGACATATATGATCTCCAATAAGCCAAGAGTCTGAACTAGCAATAGAGCAACATACCAAACCTTATCCGCTCTTTGGGCAGCTTTCCAAAGCGCATACCCCTTCCATGGCAAGACCCATAAGAGGGTAACCAGTAAAAAGAACATTTCATTCTGGGCTATTAATTGTTCCATATCAATAAATTTGCCACACAATAGGCTTTTGAGCAAAAGTTAGATAGCCTTTTCTCTCTGTAAAATCTGTCTTTTCTTCTCTATACCAAAGGCATATCCACCCAAAGATCCATCTGATTTAATAACTCTGTGACAAGGAATATTGGGATCTCTGTTTTTACTCATGATATTACCAACCGCTCTATATGCCCCAGGACTTCCAGCAAGTTCAGCAACCTGCTTATAGCTCAACGTTCTCCCCTTGGGGATCACAGATACAACTTTCAATACCCTTTCTTTAAAACTCATATCTTAAGTATACAAAAATGAAATGAGGGGGTCGGCATTACCCGTTACCCCCTCGTTAGAAAAGCTTTCCCTGGGTGCGCTTGCGACGACTTCCGATAATCGCAAGCGCTTGCCTACGCATTTTCCAGAAAGCTGTCTTGGGAATATCGGTATCCCCAGGATTCGACCTGGTGGAAAAGATCTTCCCACGCCCGACAACTCGAGCATTCAGCTGGCCATCAGAATCATCAAACACCTCAAAGGTGATAGTGATTCCGTTCCATTCAAGCTCCACCAAGGAGCGTTCTTCCTCTACCCTGATCACTCTCGCCAAGTCATTCCCTCCTTGGGTACTAACTTATTTATACCACAAATAAGCTATATAGTCAATCTAGTTAACTCCGTTAGGACTACTCTTCTCTTTTAGAGCCTTATCAACTTGATCCATAATAAAGTCTTTAGCCTCATAAGGATTGGGAATCTTAGCTATCTTAAACTCCCTACTCATACCAGCAGTTTGTAAATAGAGGTCACCAAATTTCAATAAAGTTGCTAAAAGTCCCTTTACCTCAATAGTTATATCTTGGACTCTATCTAACCTAAACTCTGACACCTCTCTACTAAAAAGACTGAACTGCTCAATATCGATAACCCTTCTATTTGTAACAATCCAAACATCTAGATAATAGTTGGTCCAAATAATGAAAAATATTGACCACATAACTAAGAGCCAACCGACACTAAAGAATAAGACTAAATAAACCATCCTCTCTGGTAGGTCGAAGGCAACAGCCGAGAGTAGCGCAAAAAAGGGAAATATACCGAAAGTCCCCACTATAGCCGATTCAGTTATAAGCACATACCAATGTCTTCTAATTTCCATAAGGACCTTCTCACCCTCATCCATCCTTATCATGATTGCGTTAATATTAAAGCGACTATCATTACTAGAAGTAATACTCCAGAGACAAACAGATATCCTCTAAACATCCTGTTGCTCTTAAAGGCATCAACTGAATACTCCTTCCAATGAAAAGAGAGTACGGAGCTAATAAAACCAACAAAAATGACTAACCCTAATAAGATAACCCACATAAATATGGGTGAAATAGCCTCAAATAAATTCAAAACCTCTTCCATTAACTAAATTCTATCACAATTAACTGTGATGGATTATCAAGACATCTCCATCTTGAATCACATACTGCTTGCCCTCTATCCGCATCCAGCCCTTCTCTTTCGCCTTGACCCAACTGCCAGCTTCAACAAGCTTGTCGTATAAAACAACTTCCGCTCGAATAAACTTATCTTCAAAGTCAGAGTGGATCACCCCTCCAGCCTGAGGAGCCCTGCCACCCTCCCTTAAGGTCCATCCCCTAGTTTCTTTTGGGCCAGTTGTGAAGAAGGTTATTAGATCAAGAGACTTATATGCCGATTTAATCAACCTGCCCAAAGAAGCATCTTGCCCGAGATCAGCAACCATATATTGAAAACCTAACTCTTCTATCGCCTTTTTTAAATTATCTCCTACTTCACTCTCATCACCATTTAGAAGTATTAACTGTGGCTTGGATGTTAAAAGGGATAATTCACTAACAACCTCTTTGCCCAAAATCTCCTCCCCAAGAGTATGTGCCAATTGCCCCTCATCGAGGGCTGCTTTAACTTTCTCCAATACGGTTAACTCTTCTTTCTTACTCTTATCCCCAGTCTTAGACTCCTTCATCGCTCTATCAATCCTTTTATCCAGCAATTCCATGTCTTTAAGGATTAACTCTGTATTAATAGTTTCAAAGTCTCTTAGTCCATCTATAGAGCCCTCCACGTGTATAACACCATCTAATTTAAAAACCCTAACAACATGTACGATGATCTTAACCTCTCTTATATGAGCCAAAAACTGATTTCCCAACCCCTCTCCCTTATTAGCCCCCTTAACTAGACCTGCTATATCATAGAACTCAACAACTGCTGGAATCTTATTCTCTGAGCTACTTAATTCAGCTAATTTATCCAACCTCTCATCAGGTACAGAAACGACTCCCACATTTGGATCGATAGTAGCAAAAGGATAATTTGCGGCAACAACCTGCTGCTTTGTTAAAGCATTAAATAATGTTGATTTACCAACATTAGGAAGCCCTACTATACCAACGGATAATTTACTCATATTTATTCAACTGTTACGCTTTTCGCCAAGTTCCTTGGCTTGTCAACATCGTATCCCTTTTTAACACCTACGTGATAAGCAAACAAGTGCAGTGGTAGAGAGACAAGGATCGGAGTAAGCATCTCTAGAGTCTTAGGGATATAGATCACATCATCTACCAAGTTGCGAATCCTATCATCTCCCTCCGTTCCTATGGCTATAACTATCCCTCCCCTAGCCTTTATCTCTTCTATATTAGAAATATTCTTCTCATAGACACTATCCTGAGGACAAATTATTAAAGATGGGAAGTTTTTATCTATAAGCGCGATCGGACCATGTTTCATCTCACCCGATGCATACCCTTCAGCATGGACATAGGCAATCTCTTTTATCTTCAAAGCCCCCTCTAGAGCCATTGGGAAATTATATTTTCTCCCCATATACAAAAAGTTATTATATCCAGCATATCTGTTCGCTAACTCTTTTATTCCATCATTCAATTTAAGAAGTCTCTCCATCTTTTCAGGAATCCTGCTTAGCTCATCTAGGATTCTTTTACCCATAACCAAGGACATACCCTTTTTTCTTCCTATATACACAGTTAGTAGGGCAAGTATAGAAAGCTGAGAAACAAAAGATTTTGTAGACGCGACACCTATCTCGGGGCCAATATGTTGATATACGCCAGCACCTGTTTCTCTACTAATAGTTGAACCAACCGCATTTACAATACCTAAAGTTAATATTCCCTTCTCTTTGGCCTCATATAGCGCGGCTAACGTATCTGCCGTTTCACCAGACTGTGAAATTGTTAACATGGCATCCCTTTTCCCGAAAATAGGTTTTCTATATCTAACCTCTGAAGCGTAATCAACCTCAACTGGAACTCCCGCATACTCCTCGATCATATATTCACCAACCAGGCCAGCAATATAAGCCGTACCACAAGCCGAAATATGAAGCCTATCTATCTTAGAAAGATCTTCCTTTATAGAAGACAGTCCTCCCAAAACTGCCTTACCATTTTCTAAATCCAATCTTCCTCTAATTGAGTTCTTAATAGCCTCCGGCTCTTCATATATCTCTTTAAGCATGTAGTGAGGGAAATCCCCCTTCTTAGCCGTTTCTATGTCCCAATCTAATTCCTCTGGAGTTCTATCAACCTGCTCATTATCAATATTAAATATTCTATACTTGTCAGGCTCCAGAACAGCGATCTCTCCATCATTAAGATAAATCACACTACTGGTTGATCTTAAAATTGCAGTAGCATCGGAAGCGACAATAAACTCGTCCTTACCCACGCCAAGAATGAGCGGACTAAAGTTCCTAGCGATAACCATCTTGTATGGATTTCTCTTATCAACCACCACAAGCCCATACGTACCTTTTATTTTCTGCAAAGCCAACCTCACCGCATCCTCTAAGAGGATATTATCTTTGTCTCTTAACTCTTCAATAAGATGAGCTAAAACTTCTGTATCAGTTTCAGAATAAAATCTATGGCCAGTCTCTATCAATTTATCTTTTATCTTCTGATAATTCTCTATTATTCCGTTATGGACTAAAAATATATTCTGATTACACCCAGTATGCGGATGGGCGTTAAGCTCAGTGACCCCGCCATGTGTAGCCCACCTTGTGTGAGCTATTCCAATATTCCCAGAAAAACCACCATGCTTATCAATCTTCTCATCCAAGTTAGCAACTCTCCCAACAGCCTTCTCAAAAACGACCTCTTCACCCTTAAATCCCACTAAGCCTGCAGAATCATACCCCCTATATTCAAGAGTCTTAAGTCCATCCATAAGGATTGGTATAGCATCCCTTTTACCAATGTATCCAACAATTCCACACATATTATCTTTTTATAAAATTAGCACTTCTTAATTGCTTGTGGTAGCTAATAGCAAACCTATGAGCCTCGTCACGCACTCGGATTAGGGTTTCCTCACTAATTCCCTTTGGGATAGATCCTATAAACTCGTTTTTCTTTCTTGTCGGCCCCTTTGCAATTCCCACAACCGGTATCTTTATCCCCGCATTTTCTAGAACAGCCTTTGTTACATTAACTTGACCCCTTCCACCATCAACCAAAATTAAGTCTGGCGCAGGCCAATTCCCAGTAGGAGGAATTCTATTGGCCCTCCTTTCGATCATTTCTTTGAGCATACCCGTATCATCGGGCTGATTAATCGTCCTTATTTTGAACTTTCTATAGGCATTCTTTACTGGTCTGTCTCCAGAGAAAACCACCATAGAGCCTACCGCACTATCTCCAGATATATTAGATATGTCATACCCCTCAATTCTTGGCTTCTTGTCATCAAGCCCGCTCAAATCCGGATTAGTTATTAGAGCAATGTCTTGTATGTGTGAAAGAGCAAAAAGCTGCCTTTTTAGAATCTCGGCCTCTTCGAAGTCCAAAGCCTTAGAAGCTTTCAACATATCTTTCTCCAAAGTCTGAATTAATTTTTCCTTCTTGCCTCTAAAAAGAAGTCTTATGTTCCTTATGTTCTTCTCATAGCTCTTCTTATCAATTCCCCCGACACAAGTTCCGGGACAAAGATTAATCTGAGCATCAATACACGGCCTTCTAGCCTTCCCTATCTTACTTTCATCATGAGTGCTGTATGGAAATATTTTTCTGATTATCCTAAGGGCTGCCCTCAAATCAGAGGCGTTTGTAAAAGGCCCAAAAGTTTCGGATCCCTTTTTCTCAGCCAGATCCTTTCCTCTAACAAGAAGAACTCTTGGAAAGTCCTCTTTTGTTATCTCTACATACCAAAAACTAGTATCATCTTTGGACTTAAAATTATATGGAGGATTGTATTTCTTAATTAGCTGAGACTCCAAGATTAAAGCCTCAATAGCTGTAGCCGTTTCTATATAGT
>PFAG01000010.1:10795-13963 GCA_002773755.1 Candidatus Colwellbacteria bacterium CG10_big_fil_rev_8_21_14_0_10_41_28 | reverse complement strand
CCACCCCTTATTCCTGAGGTACCGTCAAATCTTCTTCCCTCAGAAAAGCAGTTTACAACCCTAAGGCCTTCTTCCTGCACGCTGCGTCGCTCCATCAGACTTTCGTCCATTGTGGAATATTCTCGACTGCGGCCACCCGTAGGTGTACGGACCGTGTCTCAGTTCCGTCGCTGGGGGTCAGGCTCTCACCTCCCCTACCGGTCGTAGCCTTGGTGAGCAGTTACCTCACCAACTAGCTGATCGGGCCTAGGTCCCTCCCATACCGCCGAAGCTTTACTCTTTCGAGACCATCAGGTATTAGACCGCCTTTCGACGGCTTATTCCTGTGTATGGGGTAGGTACCAAGGTGTTACTAGCTCGTTTGCCGCTATCTAATCTCGGCGAATCAGTCCGAAGACTTCATCAATTGAAATTAGATCGCTCGACTTGCATGCCTAATCCACGCAGCCAGCGTTCATCCTGGACCAGGATCAAATCCTCCTAAAATGTGGGACAACTAAAAAGTTATCCTAAAAGTTTTTCCTAATTTTGTTTTGGGGCTATAAGAGACTCCGTTGTGACGATTCTCAATTTATTTGAGAGGCGTCAAAACAGAATCTCTATTTCTCAACGTTCTGTCTGGTCATTATCTTCTATCGAATCAATTACCGACTGGGAATTATTATATCTCTTCAATTCTCCTGGTCAAGACCATTTTCCCCAAATGAAGAAGCCCCTTTTTCGGGGGCTTCTTCTGTATGGTTTATCTCACTCAACAACCGTTAGACCAAGGCTTCTGATCTCTTATCTCTAGAAGCAGTTACATAACGAATTGTGAAGTAGATAAGAAGAGCAAGTAGGATCAACCAAAAGATTGGGTTTCCAAAGAAACCTCTAAGGCTGTCGGCTACAAGAGCAGTGAAAGCTCCACCGTTGGCTTTATCGCCATACCTACTGTTGTCGATTACACGAACAATCTTCTTATCAATTGAATCGCTGTCTTTGTATTCAATCTGAGCTACGAAGACAATCTCATCATTGTCATCAACACTACTCTCAAGAGCTGTATCGATTACAAATTCGTCTTGTTCACCAGGACGGATTGTACCGATCTCGAATACTAACTGACCACGACTCTCATCATCAGGATTTGGGTCGGCGTCTAAGAACTCGAGCTCTCTTGGCACATCTACTCTAAGAAGAGCATCCGTAAGAGTGTTATCTGTTCTATTCTCGTAAGAGACAATGTATCTAACCTCACGGTCTCTATCTGAGAAATTAAGTGTGTCAGAGTCAAGGATTACTATTAGAGCTTCATCTTGAGGCTCCTCTTCTACCTCTACAGTTCTGAAGATATCGATGAATCTTGTAACAACATTAGTGGTTGTTCCACTTGAAACTGTGAAGCTTTTTACAACACCCCTATCAATACCCTCGCTGCTTTCAGCTACGGCACGATAGTAATAGGTTACACCAGCAGTTAGACCACTGACTCTAGTATCGAAGTCTATGCTACGATCACCAGAACCCATGTCTTGCTTAGATGTATCTCTGTTCAAGTTAGAGCTTACTACGCCCCACTCAAACCAAGCCTCAGTATCATCATCGTTAGGATCAACTGAACCTCTCAAGGTTGCAGAGTTCGAAGTAACGTTTGATGGAGACAAAGTAACAACCGTTGGTTCATTTCCATTGGTGTTTCCAGTATCACTTGTACGGAAGTCCCTAGTTGTTCCCCTATCTATATTGTTATCATCATCCTCCACAACACAGCGGAAGTAGTAACGAGAGTCTTCATCAAGATCATCTATACTAGTTTCTACTCTTTCATCAGTCTCGTTATCGTTAACACTTACCTTCTTAGTGTCTTCATTAAGATCTTTGTCCCCCTTACTGTATTCGAACCAGACATCTGCGTCTGCATCTTCAGTATCGACATCACATCTTAACTTAGCACTATCTTTATCTATGTTGGTAGCTGAAAGAGTTGTTGCGCTTAAGTTGCCATCATTATTGTCATCACCGTTATCTGTACGAAAATCTCTGACAGAACCTCTTGTGGTTCCCTCACTGTTTTCGGCCACACAGCGGAAATAATAACGGTTGTCGCTATCAAGACCATTGATCTCAATCTCGACTCTCTTATTACTTTCATCCGCATCTACTCTTACATCGTTGGTATCTTCATCCAACTGATTGTCATAATCACCCCACTCAAACCAAACATCTGTGTCGTCGCCATTGGCATCGACATCACAGCGCAAAGTTGCTCTGTCATCTTCAATGTTTGTTGCGGGTAAGGTGGTTACACCTGGCTTATCTTCTCCACCACCATTGTTGTCGCTATCACCTTTGATATCAATTCTTACAACAACAATTCTTGAGTTGCTAAGACCAGCATTTACATTACCAATATTAATTCCAGAAGAACTTAATACGTCTCCTGTAAATGATTTGCTGTTACCAAAACCATCACGAACAATAGTTGTTACGTGATCAATGTCTTGGGCATCACCATCGGTAATATTGACTTTAACGCTATCAGTTATTGTGCTAGCGTTGTCTGCCTTAATCTCCACATCGAATCTAATCTCACCAGAGCTTACGTCTGAATCGATAGAAACGGTTACATCTTCGGCTAACTCACTTGAGGTATTATGTACGAAAACTCCAAGAGAAATCGTATCTCCAACCCCAGCACCTACAGCGTTATCATTCCAACAGGAATCACAATTTGGATTCTCTGTATAGTTTGAAACTCTAAGTGTTGCATAAGGTTGTGAACCCCCATTAAAGTCAGCAGCAAAAGCTGTTGGAGCAATGAAAGGCATTGCGTAACCAGATAGTACAGCTACGGTTAAAAACCCTAATGCTGTATTTCTACCTAGCTTCTTTATTGCTTTTGTCATTTTTTTGTATGTATTTTGACCTTTTATTTTTTCTAGATCCCGAAAGATCCATATTTAAACCCTTGACTCTAATCAAGAGTTTAAGGATAAACCTTTCTTTAAAAGCTGAGTAGGGGTGCGCATCCCGAAGGATACGCACCCCACACATCAGCAGATCAGTTAGAACCGAATTCGATGACCGAGACGGTCACCGAGTCTGAATCCGTTGCGCCCTCATCGTCAGTAACGGTGAGGGTGAACGTATACACGTCCGGCTGGCTGACCTGCCAGCACGGAGCGG
>PFAG01000010.1:10376-10764 GCA_002773755.1 Candidatus Colwellbacteria bacterium CG10_big_fil_rev_8_21_14_0_10_41_28 | reverse complement strand
TCGTCGTCGTAGACGGCGCCACCGTGGTTGTCGACGACGGTACCGTAGTGGTAGTCGTCGTCGAGCCCTCACCTCCTCCAGTCGTCGTCGAGGTCGTCGACGGCGAAGTCGGGGTGGAGGTAGTCCCACCGGTGATATCCACGGAAGAGATCGAATCTCCACCGTAGACATTCACATCGACAAGATCGCTCAGGTCGATGTGAATCACAACGCCACCACAGAGAACGAAGACATGCTCCTCCTCTTCGGTGACTGTGGTCGGGTCACAAGTGGTTGGCTCGTTCCGATTCTCCAGAAGTTGGAGAATTCTTTCGAAAAGCTCACACTCCCCGAAACAGGACGGGCCATCAACCACAACTGACGCTACAGGGTCCTTAGGCCCCGCAAT
>PFAG01000010.1:3325-10362 GCA_002773755.1 Candidatus Colwellbacteria bacterium CG10_big_fil_rev_8_21_14_0_10_41_28 | reverse complement strand
CGAGAATCGCGACGATCAGTACTGCGGCCAAAGGCCACAGCCAGTTCCGCCGCCTCTCGTCGTGGACCCTACCGGTGTAAACCACCGGAGGGGTTGGGCCACCACTGGGGGTGGCGGGCTTGTCGGGCATCATGCCCTCCTTTCCGCCGCCTTTGGGCGGCTCATAGTGCTTCCGTTTGTGCGCTCGGCAGTACAGGTGGTCGCCCACCTCGTACTTGCCTCTGTTGCGACACATGTGCTCCTTGGAAGGAGCCCACGAATCGCAAAATGCGATGTCTGCCATGAACACCTCCTTTGGAGATAAGTTGGTTCTGGCTCAGTAAACACCAATTTTGGGTAGTCACTGAGCCAGAACCAATCTAAACCACTAATCTGCTGATATAATATGAATAAAGGTACGGATGAGACTTTTCCTCATCGTGACTAATATATACCATAACTTGACTAACAAGTCAATACCATGGTATTGCACTCGCTGCCACCCTACTTAAGACGTGAAAAGAACTTAATAATGACAACCTAGCCACTATTGATTGACTTAAACACTCGATTAAACCATAATAGGTCTGCAATAAATATGAAGCAAGACATTCACCCAAAATATACAGATAAAGCCACAATTAAGTGTTCCTGCGGAAATACTATCGTTGTTGGCTCTACTAAAGACAGTATGGAAGTTGAGATCTGCTCAAGCTGCCATCCTTTCTATACAGGAAAAGATAAACTAGTTGATACAGCTGGTAGAGTTGAGAAGTTTAAAGCCAGAAGAGAGGCTGCCAAGACTAAAGCAAAGCCTAAGACTAAAAAGGCTAGCCCTAAGGCAACAGCCAAAAAGACTCCTCCAAAGAAAGCAGGTAAATAGATGGATAAAATCATCCTTGAAATCAGAGCTGGCGCAGGCGGCGACGAAGCCGCCATATTCGCCGGCGACCTAGCAAGGATGTATCAGAGATTTGCAGAATCCAGTAATTGGAAATTTAATGTCCTTGATCTTAACCAAACCTCTGTTGATGGATATAAATCGTTCATTGCCGAGATCAAAGGAGAAAATGCATATAAGTCTCTAAAACAGGAGTCTGGAGTTCACAGGGTTCAAAGAATTCCTAAAACCGAAAAATCTGGAAGAGTGCACACCTCTACCGCCTCTGTTGCAATCATGCCAGTTGTTGAAGCAAAAGAGGTTGAGGTCAATCCAAGTGATATAGAAGTTTCCTTCTTCAGATCATCTGGCCCAGGAGGTCAAAATGTTAATAAAGTTGAAACAGCTGTTAGATTGCTTCACAAACCAACTGGTGTAGTCGTCAGCTCTCAAAGTGGACGCTCTCAACAAAGCAACCGCGAAACAGCTATGGAAATATTGAGATCAAAGCTCCACGAAGAACAAGTTAGAGTCCAAGAGGAAGAGACTGGTGGGTTGAGGAGAGATCAGATTGGCACTGCGGATAGATCTGAAAAGATCAGGACATATAACTTCCCACAAGACAGAATTACCGATCATCGTATAGGAAAGAAGTGGCACAATATTGATAAAGTTATGGCAGGAGATATATCTCCAATCATAAAAGCCTTCAAAAAGACTGCTCAAGAAGAGAGCGAGAATAAATAAACTAATTGTTCCTCTCTAGGATCTGAATATCTTTTTCAAAACTAGCTGCACGATCAACAACGGCCCTCCCATATACATTAGTACAGACAGATCTCTGCCAATTTCCTCCACAGTAATATCTTGCGGCAGCAACTAACTCATTAGTTGAAGCTCCTGCGTCCTTTAGATATAAGCCAGACGCAACGAAAGCATCCAGGTTATTCCATGGTGAAGAAGGCCTATTGCCAGTTATTGCAGATACTCTATCAGCATAGCCAATCCATGTAGTCGGAATAAATTGAGCTGGCCCCATAGCACCACCATAAGCCCCATCAGCAATTATCGGACAGGATACCAGAGCCTTATCTGGATCTAATCCAAGCTCACTAGTTATCTCAAGGAATGGTGTTATATCATCTCTCCACGAACTAGGTGGTCCGGGAGCCATAGCTGTTCGATAGTTACACTGACCAACATTTCTTCCCAAAGCAGATTCTCTGTCGAGCACGGCTAGAATCATCGCGGCCCTGACTCCAGTATGCCGCTCAGCATACTTAGCAAATTCATAAGCCTCCTCGAAACTCATCTGACCACCACCAAGCAGCCTAAAGATACGAGCCCTAATTTCAGCGGCGCTCTTTTCTGTTTCACTAAGAAGTACTTGGTACTTAGCCTCCTCACCGTTAGTAACAGCCAGGAGATAATCTTTCTCCCCCTTGGTAGACTCGACATCCTCCTTTTGTCTAACCTGATAAATTCTTAAAACCTCTACGTCAGACTTCTCCAAAGCCAACAACTCTTTTTGATTAATAAGCTCTCCCTTCAGCTCATCGAGATTCTGAAGAGTTTCTCTTAAGTTATCTTGAATTACTAAAAGATCATTAACACTGGTAAAGAAGTCTGATAAGGTTGGTTGTTCTAAAAGAGCGTCCAACAAACCTTTTTGGTCTTCCCTATAAACCTTTTCTATAACATCAGATAGAATCCCCTTATTGGTATCTATCTTTTTTTGAGTATCCATAATCTTTGAACTTGTTGTGACGATCTGGCCACTTAGCTTATTCAAAGAGCTGTTGATCTCTGAAATCTGACCGTTAATACTCCCTATCTTAGAATTAAGTCTCGATATCTCTGATTGGAGAGTTGCTCCCTTCTGTTGATACTCGCCTATAGTACCCTCATACTCCTGTATCTGTTTTTCATACTCTTTAAGCTGCGCCTCTAGCTGAGCTTTTTCTTCCTCAACCGTTAGAGCCCTAGCATCACTACCAACTGGAGCAAAGGCAGCAGTATTAATAAAGAAGAGGCTTCCTATAAGGGAAACCACAATTAAAGGCTTAATATATTTATTTTTAGCCTTCTTATCTTCGAATGTAGAATCAAGATTTACCTTGCCAGTATTCTTGGCGTACAAATCAACTCTAGAATTCTTTTTTATATCAATTAATAGCCGGGGCTTTAGCCTCATATCTCAGGGATTAATTATTCTTCTCCCTTAATTATAACCTATTCGTCCCCAGAAGGTTTCCCCTCTTCGGCAGCACCCTCCTCAGAGCCATCTTCTTTCTTCTCACCCTCAACCTCGATGTCTTCAACACTCATCTCCTCTTCTGGCTCCTCCTCTTCTTCCCTTGGCTCAGCTATGCTAGCGATTGTGATATCTCCCTCAGTTAATATTTCGAACTTATCTCCTGCGAGTAGATCAGAAACCTGAATACTCTTACCAATCTCATCCAATACAGATAGATCAACCTTAATGTCATGAGGAATATTTATAGGCAATGCCTCAATCTCAACCTCATCGAGTGATGTAATTAGAACTCCTCCAACGTCTTCGACAGCAGGAGCCTCACCAATGAAATCAAGAGGAACATTGGTAGAAATCTTCTCCTTCATGTTTACCTCATATAAATCAACGGCTAATATAGATCCATTAATAGGATTTAATTGAACATTGTGAATAAGTACTGGTCTGCTCTCATTATCAAACTTAACGTATATTAAGGTGCTTTCTCCTCCCTCCTTATATACACGCTTAAACTCATCCTCTTCGATAGATAGATGAACATTCTCTATACCGTTTCCATATAGCTCGGCAGGAATCAAGCCTTTTTCCCTAAGACTCTTTACTTCTCGGCCCAATATTTCTCTCTTTTCAGTTTTTAGCTCTAAATCCATAGCCACCAGATTATACCAGCCCGCTGAACAATTTCAATCTTTTTAAGACAACTTCATATACAGCCTCCTCTGCCTCAGGGAATATCTTGTATGGCGCAATCTGCTCTTCGTCAGATAAGGCCCTCTCCATGCCCTTTTTCCAAGCAATTCTAATCTCTGTATTAATATGAACTGCGCTCACTCCAGCCTCTATGGCTGCCCTAAAATCTTCATCAGAAACACCCGAACCACCATGAAGAATTATATGAACATCCGTCGCAGCCCTAATACCCCTAATTAAATCTATCTTCAGATCAGGATTTGGAGCTCCCTTGAATTTCCCATGAATATTTCCTACCGCAGGAGCAATAAGATCTACTCCCGTCTCATCAACATATCTCTTAACCTCCTCTACTGTTGGCAAAGCCCCTTCATCAATCTGTGCGCCCTCTGGAAGAGCATCTAAAAGTTTTGAAGACTCACCAATATACCCAATCTCTCCCTCAACCAATATATTCGGGTTAATCTCTCTTATAGCAATAGCCGCCTCTTTTGTTTTAACAGTATTCTCTTCGTGAGAAAGCTTTGCTCCATCATAGATTATAGAATCATACCCAGCTTTGGCGGCCATCTTAGCCTTATCAAGATCTCTAAAATGATCAGCATTTAAAAAAATATCCTGGCCAGTCTCTTCTCGAGCATCTTTAACCATTGCGGCAGCCACATCCATATCTACAAACTCAGCCTCCCCCTCTGAGGTCCCAATTAGTATAGGGACTTTAAGCTCTCCTGCCGCCCTAACAATTGCCCTAAAGGCAGCGATATCGGAAATATTAAAATGGCCCAATGCCCTCTTTCCCTCTCTAGCCTGATCTAGTGCTTCTTTTAGTGTCATTAGAATTCTTTTGGTTTATAACTCTTTGGTGCCTTTCTAGCATATTTCTCTATCTCCTTCCTACTTAATAGACCGTCTCTAGCTCCAATATACTGAACAACGCTCATTGAGTTAATTGGTCCCCAGATCAGAGCATCTTCAATATCTAACCCGCTAGCTAAAGCTGCTGTGAAGGCTGATGAGAATGAATCCCCTGCACCAGTTCTTTCAAGAGGAGGTTTTGGGTCTGGATATATAGGCATATGGAGATATTTTTTTCCATCGGCCACATATGCCCCCTCTCTCCCATCTGTTATAACCGCAATCTCTGGACCCAACCCCCTAATCCCATTTAAAAGTTTTTTAACATCATCCACTCTCTTTCCAAGAATTCTTTGAGCCTCCTCTTTGTTTGAGAAAAATATCTCCGTATTCTCATATATGCCCTTTAATCTTTCTGCTCCCATCTTCATCTGAAAAGTTCCAGGCTGAAAAGCTAGTTTAACTTTAGGATTTTTCTTCAAATACTTTTCTATTGTCTTGTGAAACGGCAATGAATTCTCTCCGAGGGAAGATAGGTAGACCCAGTCAGGAGCCTTAATCTTAGGCATCTTGTATGGATACTCATTATGCTTAATCAGGATAGTTCTCTCTCCTCTGAAAGAAAGTACGTAGTGATAGTTAGTGGGTATCTTTTTGTGGGATACAACATACTTCGTAGAAACGTTGTTCTCTTTCAATATTTTTAGAGCATCCTCACCATCCCTATCCCTACCTATGTTTGTATATAGGTAGCTGTCTAAACCAAGTCTAGCCAGGCTAACCGAAGCGTTAGCACTATTACCAACTGCTGGAACAACCTTAACGCTCTCATAGGGAACCTTGTCTCCAAAGGTCATACAAAGAAGCTTTTCATCTTCTCTCATACTATTATGAACCTCGGCATCATGAAGTTTGATAAAAGCATCTGTTGTTAGGTCCCCTATAGATAAAACTCTTGGTTTTTTCATTACTTTCTTTTTAACACATTCTTTACCGCCATTTTAATATCTTTAACATCCATCCCATACCTATCAATCAATTCTTCTGGCTGACCAGACTCACCAAAGACATCCTGAATTCCAATAAACTCTTGTGGAACAGGATTGTTCTTTGCCAGGACCTCAGCCACAGCAGAACCCATTCCACCCATCACCTGGTGCTCCTCAACAGTCACAACCGCCCCACATCTTTTGGCTGCATCGATGATTGTGGCTTCGTCCATCGGTTTAATTGTATGGTTGTTAATGACCATAGTTTCAACACCCTCTTTATCCAACTCTTTAGCAGCAATCAAAGAGTTATATACCAAAGGTCCACAAGCAATAATGGCACAAACCGGCTTTTTGCTTTCCCAAAGAACATCCGCTATTCCGGGGCTAAACTGAGTATCAACCGATGTAATAACTGGCGTGGCCTCTCTAGAAAACCTTATATAAGTCGGCCCCCAAAGCTCTGCTGCCGCCATCGTAGCCTTCTTTGCCTCATGGACGTCACACGGAACAAAAACTTTCATATTGGCAATCACTCTCATAGTAGCAATGTCTTCAATCGCTTGATGAGTTGCTCCATCTGGCCCAACAGAAACTCCGGCATGATGTCCAGCTATCTTCACATTTGCATCGTTATAGGCAATTGTTGTCCTGATTTGTTCCCAGTTTCTACCAGGAGAGAAGGTGGCATATGAAGCAATAAATGGAATCTTGCCCGAAACAGCAAGCCCCGCGGCAACAGATGCCATATTCTGCTCAGCGACGCCAAGCTCAAAGAATCTCTCTGGAAACTCTTTTTTAAAAAGATGGCTTCGAGTTGATTCGGTCAAATCAGCACTTAAGACAACAACACTCTTATTCCTCCTCCCTGCCTCAAGAACACCCTTACCATATCCATCTCTAATAGGTTCTTTATCCACTTCTTTTTTCCAAATATCCTTATTTAATTTTAGGGCTCTATTCACCATTATTCGTGCTCTGATTTAATTTTACCGCCCATGGTTCGAAGTTCACGAAGTGCCTTCTCTGCCTCCTCTTTTGTTGGAGGTTTTCCGTGCCACTCAAACTTACCCTCCATGAAATCAACTCCTTTCCCGGGAATGGTATGAGCGATGATCATTGTTGGCTGATATGAAATAGCTTTTGCCTCATCAACCGCTTCGCTAATCTGTTCGAAGTTGTGTCCATCTATTTCAATAACATTCCAGCCAAAAGCCTCATACTTTTCTCGAAGTGACTCCAGCGGCATAACATTTTCTGTAAAACCATCTATCTGAATATTGTTCCTATCCATAATGGCTGTTATGTTAGATAGATTTTCATTCCCGGCCATCATAACTGCCTCCCAATTTTGGCCCTCTTGTTGTTCTCCATCAGAAACAAGACAATA
>PFAG01000010.1:1618-3270 GCA_002773755.1 Candidatus Colwellbacteria bacterium CG10_big_fil_rev_8_21_14_0_10_41_28 | reverse complement strand
CAATCCCTGGCAAGGATCCTCTATGAGGATGCCCCTGAAGACGAGACCCCAGTTTTCTCAAGGTTTTAAGTTCACTCACGGGAAAGTATCCCGCATATGCCATTGTCACATACTGGATCGGTACTATGTGGCCATTAGATAAGATCAATCTATCCCTATCTTCCCAGGTTGGTCTCTTGGGATCATGATTTAAGATATGAAAATACATGGCAGTAAAAACATCTGCCATATCTAAGGTGCCAGCGGAGTGACCACTACCAGCCTCCTCAAGAGTCTCTATAAGCTTCCTCCTGATCTTGTTTGCTGTTTTTTCTAATAGCTTCTCTTGCTTTTCGGTTAATCTCATAAAATAGAATCTAGTTTCTTATAAGCATCTTCTGGATTCTGACTCTTAAAAATGTAACTGCTCGAAGCTAAAATATTTGCTCCAGCTTCAAGAGCCATTCTGCCAGTCTCCAAATTTATACCACCATCTACTTCAATTTTAACACCCTCACCGAACCCCCGCAAAAAACTTATCCTACTAAGCGATTCCTCCTCAAAATCTTGTCCACTAGGACCAGGACTAACTGATAGAACCTGGTACCCATCGATCTTATCCAAATACCCCCCAGCTCCCTCTATTTGAGTATTAGGATCATATGAGATCATTAGTTCAGCTCCTCTCTTATGAATCTTCTCCGAGATATTATCTATATCCAAGACTTTTTGCGCTGGAATAATCACTCTTTTAACTCCAGCATCTATCCAGCTATCTATAGCCTCATCAAGATCTTGGACCATAAGATGAGCCTCTATATTAAGTTCTGTCTCTAAGCTTTTTAGATCCTGCGGAGAGCCCCAACTCTTTGTATTTGAGAACCTCCCATCAGAAACATCTATATGAATCCACCCCCCAGTAGGTAAAAATTTTTCTACAAGCCTAATGTCAGAAGAGGCCTCCTCAAAAGTCTCCCTATTGATTACGGGAATTATCAATTTCTCTAATTTTCTCAATTCTTCTTTTATATCTTTCTTCTCCAGAAAACGGAGTTTGAAGCCAAACAGAAACCATCCTCTTTGCATCCTCGGGCTTAACAAAGTCGGCTGGAATACAAAAAACATTTACATCGTCCTCTGTTTTAAGCGCCATAGCGTGATCAGGAGAAAAAGAAGTTGCTGCCCTGACTCCAAAAAATCTATTGGCCACCATACTCATACCAGCACCGGACCCACAAATCAAAATTCCCATTCCATTAATTCTATCTGCCGATATTCTCTCGGCCAAAGTTTTTGCAATATCTGGATAGTCATCATTTGGATCCAACTGACTATTTCCGATATCAGTAACTGTATATCCACTACCATTAAGAAACTCTTTTAGAGTCTCTTTTAAATTAAAGCCTCTGTGGTCTGCTCCTATATAAATAACCATTCTTAGTTATTGAAATTTAGATCCTCGATCCTTTCTGTGTTGAAACTCCCAGGATCAAAATAGCTATTCTGAGTATTATCTCCCCCCATAAGTCCAGCTTGCTTCATATAACTACCTGCGCCACCAGTAAGCCCTCCAATAAGGACAACTAATATTCCTAAAATGGAAACAAAAATAAAGAATCCCTTATTCTTTCTCTCTTTCTCTATATCGGGTTGACCCTTCAATCTAACCAGAT
>PFAG01000010.1:504-1598 GCA_002773755.1 Candidatus Colwellbacteria bacterium CG10_big_fil_rev_8_21_14_0_10_41_28 | reverse complement strand
CATACTGATAATTGCATTGGATATGAGTGCTGTTCCAGCCCCGAATATAGCACTAAAAATTCCAACGATAGTAACCACACCCGCAATCGCTAGAAACATTACTAAAAATCTTCCGGCAATCGGCCACCAATACCCTCTGGCATAAGACTTGCTAGCAAAAAGAGCTTCGAAGCCCTTCCTTCCTTCATATACAAAAACGTATGCCGAGAAGATGAACCATACAGAGAAAATTATTCCAGGAATCACAAGCATCAAAAATCCACCCATAGGCACAATCCCAGCCAAAAGAATTACCCATGAATAACTAACTATCTTCTTAAGAGCTGCCTTATATGAATCAAGAATACTAAAACCATCTTTATAAGAGATAATTATGGCCAGAGGAGAGAGTATGGACAATAACCAACCCAGAATTATGGCCGGGATTGATAGAAAGGGGTTAACGAACCAACCCAAGGCAACAGCCACTAGATAGAAAAGAGCTGGGAAAAATTGAATCCCAACAAGTTTCACAAAGTTCTCACGAAATTCGGATATAGCTCTAGAAAGAAGTTCTCCTACTCTCATTAAACTCCCCTGTGTTTGTTCACTAACTGATTCCATTTTTATTTAATGAATTTAGATACCATAGCGACGTGACTAATCAAAGTGGTCACATACCCATACTCATTATCATACCAGGAAAGAACTTTGACTAAATTGCCATCCACTACTCGAGTAAAACTAAGATCCACTATGGCCCCATAGGGTTCACCAATAATATCACTTGAAACAACTGGATCGCTTGTCACCTTCATTATCTTATTCCAAACCTTACTCTTTGAGGCCTTAGTCAATATCTCATTAATCTCCTCAACTGATGTATCTCTCTTAGAGACCATCGTAATATCAGCGATAGATCCCGATGGGACAGGAACCCTAAAGGCTACTCCATCAAATCTACCATCCATCTCTGGTATTGCTTTACCAATTGCAGTAGCAGCTCCAGTCGAAGAAGGAACGATATTTACAGCTGCCGCTCTTCCCTTCCTAACATCACTGCCACGAGTTGTTCCATCAACTAGATTCTGAGTTGCGGTATATCCATGAACTGT
>PFAG01000010.1:0-477 GCA_002773755.1 Candidatus Colwellbacteria bacterium CG10_big_fil_rev_8_21_14_0_10_41_28 | reverse complement strand
CTTTGACCTATCCTCATTCACTCCAACTAGAACGGTTGCCCCGGTTGTGCCATCTGCATCTTTTGAGGGGGCTGTTATAACAACTCTCTTGGCGCCAGCCTTTACGTGAACTTGAGCCTTTTCATATGAGGAGAATACTCCGGTTGCCTCCACAACAATATCTATGCCCATCTTCTTCCAAGGCAGTTTTGTTGGATCTTTCTCTTGGAAAAACTTAACCTTATTACTTCCTATCTGGAGAGTATCTCCTAATACCTTAATATCTTTCTTATATGTTCCATAAACTGTGTCGTACTTAAGTAGGTAAGCTAGGGTGTCTATATCCTCTAGATCGTTTACCGCAACAACACTAAAATCCTTCTGCTCCATAGCTTGGCGCAAAAAATGTCTACCAATCCTACCGAATCCATTTATAGCTACTTTTTTCATTACTAATAATTATATGCCCTATACCCCTATTCTTTAAAATTGATCTTA
>PFAG01000003.1:29773-30142 GCA_002773755.1 Candidatus Colwellbacteria bacterium CG10_big_fil_rev_8_21_14_0_10_41_28 | reverse complement strand
GGCAGGAATCGCTGCTGGATTTGCTTGGACAAGAAAAGATGTTGTTGACGCTCTACCGGGAGTTGCTATTGCAGTTGCTTTGGTGCCTCCAGTGACAATGGTCGGTATCGGACTATTCTTGTTTAATTTTGAATTAGTTAGATTCTACCTATTCGCATTTTTGTTCAATATATTTGGGGTTATAGTTGGTGGGCTGATAGTCTTTTCTCTCTTAGATTTTTATAAGACAAAGAATAAGGTTCATAAGGAGGTTGAAGAATCTGTTAAGGAAGAAGAGAAGGCTAAGGCCAAGAAAAAGAAATAACTTTGATTATTGAGGTTTTAGTAAAACCTAAGTCTAAAGAAAGTACTCTCGAGAAATCGGGTGAT
>PFAG01000003.1:0-29752 GCA_002773755.1 Candidatus Colwellbacteria bacterium CG10_big_fil_rev_8_21_14_0_10_41_28 | reverse complement strand
TGG
Source organism: Candidatus Colwellbacteria bacterium CG10_big_fil_rev_8_21_14_0_10_41_28 (assembly GCA_002773755.1). Lineage (GTDB taxonomy): Bacteria > Patescibacteriota > Minisyncoccia > UBA6257 > Colwellbacteraceae > 1-14-0-10-41-28. The sequence goes on along the minus strand of PFAG01000003.1, from coordinate 29,749 downwards.
AGTTTTAAAAAGAAATGTTTCTATAAAAACTGGGGGGAGGGGAAAGAGAAAGCTGGTAGAGATCAGAGATTAGTTTTTTGTATAGGAGAATTTTGGACCAAGATTTTTTAGCTCCCATCTTTCGGTTATAATTAGTTTAATGTTCGATTTTCTAGGACCAGTTGATGCCATATCTGCTATAACCCTTCTTGTTGTGGCTGGATTTGGCTTATTTAAGTTAATTCAGATTTATACTCACAAAATATATCTTGGAAACAAGGACTATGTTGTTTTAAGGCTCAATCCAATTTCTTTGGGCAAAAGTGTGGACTCCTTTATAAAATCAATCAAGCCACCTTTTTCTTTTGAAGTTTCTATTCATCAGCTTGGTAAAGACGTCTCATATTACTTAGTTGTTCCAAGAAAAAGGGTTAAAGAACTTATTGATACTCCTGGGGTTGAAGAAGCTCATGAATATAGTGTTTTTTACTCAACAGGGCAACATGTAGGTGCATACATTAAGGGGATTGAGACTTGGCCAGATGTTGATTTGGATAGGATAGATTTCTCAAAAGTTAATGAGGTTGGTGAGGGAGTTACAATTCAGTTTTTGGTTAATAAAAGAACAAGGAAGGGGAATCTTGCTAATCTTAGGATCGCTGTTTCTGCTCCCTCTAGTTTCCAGGCCAACGAGATCATGGCTTCACTTAAGAACTCTTTTCTTAAATATAAGGTGGTTGAGACTAGTTCTATGGAGTTCCTAAGAGAAGTGAGTCTTAGAGAGTTCTCAGAGAAAGAGGGTATGTCTTGGCAATATTAGGTTGATATTTAATGAGAGAAGATTATAGAATAATGATGGAGCGGCAATGGTTACTCACTCAACACCGTAGGCTTAGGAGTATACCAGCTGCTCCTTTTATATTGTCTGATGTCTAATATGCATAAGATTAAGAACTTTGAGGTTTTAGCCTTTTCTCCAGAGAGAGAAGATGGACTAGCTATATTAGAGGCTGGGCTCGATGCTATTGATACGAGGAAGATTATTAGGAAGAAGGTCCATGTGGAAGAAGATATTCTATTTGCTGGGGGAACGACCTATAACCTGAAAGAGAAGAAGAGAGTTTTTCTAATAGGAGTTGGTAAATGTTCGATACGGGCCGCAGAGGAGCTCGAAGCCATTTTGGGAGAAAGGCTTGAGGGCGGGTTTATTTTAGATGTTGAGATTCCAGAAGGTTGTAGTTTGAAAAGGGTTCAGTATGCACAGGGGACCCATCCACTGCCATCACTTGAGAATGTTGATGCAGTTTTGAAGATGGTTGATATCTTAAAGGATCTTAATGAGGACGATCTGGTTTTAGTTATTATCTCCGGAGGAGGCTCAACCCTGCTTTGTTTGCCCGAAGATAGGAATAGGTGCTTGGAAGAGGCTCAGATCGTCAAAACGTTGATTGAAGCAGGCGCAGATATTAAGGAGCTCAATACTGTAAGAAAGCATTTATCTCTTGCTAGGGGTGGATATCTGGCTAAATATGCATATCCTGCAGAGGTCCTTGCCCTTATATTCTCTGATATACCTGGAGATGATCTTAGCTATGTTGCATCGGGGCCAACCATGATGGATCAGAGCAGGGTGGAGGATGCTTCTGAGGTTCTGGCTCGATATGACGTCTTGAGTAAATGTGATTTTGATGATTATGGTTTAGTTGAGACGCCTAAAGAAGAGAAGTATTTTAAAAATATTAAGAACATAATTGTTGTCTCCAATAGAGATGCTCTTTTGGCTATGAAAGAGGAGTCAGAGAAGAGGGGATATGTGACTAAGATAGAAACAGCTTCACTAACCGGAGATGTGGAGAGTGTGGGGGAAAGAATTTATGCTGATGCGATAAGCTCAAAAGAGGATGTTCTTTTGTATGGTGGAGAAACAACCGTTCATGTTGATGGTTTTGGCAGGGGGGGAAGAAATAGACATTTGGCTTTAGTGGTTTTAGATAATATTAAAGATCATGACCTATTTATCTCTCTAGCCTCTGATGGTTGGGATAATGGCAAGCATGCAGGAGCGATTGCTGATAGAATTACTTTAGATAAAGCGAAAGAGAAGGGTCTCGATATATCTGACTATAGAAGGAGAGATGATTCTGAAACCTTCTTTGAAAAAACGGGAAACTATATAGTAACAGGGAGGACGGGCTCTAACGTCTCGGACTTAATGATATTCTTAAAGAGTAATGAAAGATAAAAGGCTAATACTAAAAATGGAAGAGGTCGGTATTGAAGACACCGCCATTGTTGGAGGAAAAAATGCATCTTTGGGGGAGATGATAACCTCTCTTTCTAAAAAGGGTGTTCCTGTTCCCTCTGGGTTTATTGTCACAGCAGAGGCTTATAGACACTTTCTTAAGGAGGCTGGAATAGAAGATTTTATAAAAAAGACTCTAAAGGGGCTGGACACTCATAATGTTAAGGCACTAAGAGAGGTGGGAAAACAGATTAGAGATGCTATTAAAAAGGAAAAACTTCCTGATGATTTAGAGAAGGAGATAGAGATCGCGTACAGAAAGCTTGAGAAGAAGTATGGTAAGAATATTGATGTTGCTGTTAGGTCTAGCGCTACAGCAGAAGATTTACCAGGAGCAAGTTTTGCTGGAGAACATGAAACATATCTTGGTGTTAGGGGGGTAAAGGATATTATCGATGCTACTAGATCAGCTATGGCATCACTTTTTACGGATAGAGCTATCTCATACAGAGTGGATAAAGGATTTAAGCATATGGATGTGGCCCTTTCTGTCTCTGTTCAAAGGATGGTGAGGTCTGATAAGGGGTCTTCAGGAGTTATGTTTACGCTCGATACAGAATCTGGCTTCAAAGACATTGTTTTGATAAATGCTTCTTGGGGATTAGGGGAGATGGTTGTTCAAGGAAAGGTTACTCCTGATGAGTATCTGGTCTCGAAAGAGATGTTGGGGAAGGCAAAGGACCCTGTTATTTATAAGAGCTTGGGGGCTAAGGAGAGGAAGATGATCTACTCCAAAGGCGCGAAGGGGATTAGACCTCTTAAGACGGTTAACACAGACAGTAAGGAAAGAGATAGCTTCGTTCTAAGTGACAAAGAGATTTTGAAATTGTCTAAGTGGGGACTAATTATTGAAGAACACTACACCAAAAAACACAAAAAGTGGACTCCTATGGATATGGAGTGGGCTAAAGATGGAAATACTGGGGAGCTTTTCATTGTTCAAGCGAGACCAGAGACAATTCATGCAGATAGAGACTTCTCAAAAGTTAAAGAGTATATCCGCCTGGAAGATGGAAGAGTCTTAACCAGTGGGGTTTCTGTTGGGAGTAAGATCGCAAGCGGTAAGGCCAGGGTAATATTGGATGTTAAAGATATTGAGAGCTTTAAACCAGGAGAGGTTTTGGTTACAGATATGACTGATCCAGATTGGGAGCCAATCATGAAGATTGCTTCAGCTATCGTAACGGATAAGGGTGGGAGAACTTCTCACGCAGCTATTGTTAGTAGAGAGCTTGGTATTCCAGCTGTTGTTGGGACTTCAAATGCTACTAGAAAGATAAAGACGGGAGATATTGTAACGGTTGATACAGTTGGTAGCGATGGTCTAATAATGGAGGGAAAGCTTAAGTTCAAGACAGTGGAGCACAACTTGGAGAAGGTTGCGAAGCCTAAGACTAAGGTGATGATGAATATAGGAACTCCGGACACTGCTTTTGAAAAGTCATTTTTGCCTAACTCCGGGGTTGGTCTCGCTAGAGAAGAGTTTATTATTGCCTCTCAGATTGGGATTCATCCAATGGCTTTAATCGACTATCCAAAAATCCCAGCTAAACTCAAGAAAGAAATTGATGCAAGAACTAAGGGCTGGGATAACAAGGCTCAATATTATGTAGATAATCTTGCCTATGGAATAGCTAAGATATCAACAGCCTTTTACCCAAAGCCAGTAATTGTTAGATTCTCAGATTTTAAGACTAATGAATATAGAACTCTTTTAGGAGGAGATCTTTATGAGCCAGAAGAGGAGAATCCAATGATCGGTTGGAGGGGGGCTTCAAGATATTATCATCCGGACTTCAAGGAGGCCTTCAAGTTAGAGTGTCTAGCTATTAAGAAGGTCCGTGATGACATGGGCCTTAATAATACGATTCCAATGGTTCCTTTCTGTAGGACCCCTGAGGAGGGAGCAAAAACTCTTCAAATTATGAAGGAGGTTGGGCTGAAAACTAGATACGCCTCTAAGGTTAAAAAGGGAGTAATGCCGGTGTATGTAATGTGTGAAATCCCCTCTAACATTTTGAGGGCAGAAGAGTTTCTAGAGATCTTTGATGGTATGTCTATAGGATCCAATGATCTTTCTCAACTTATCTTGGGTATGGATAGGGATTCTGAAATAGTGAGGGACATCTCTAATGAGAATGATGAGGCTGTTAAAATAGCGATATCAGATATTATTAAGTTATCTAATAAGAAGAAGAGATATATCGGTATTTGTGGTCAGGCCCCTTCTGATTACCCAGATTTTGCAAAGTTTTTGGTTGACGAGGGGATACACAGTATATCCTTAACACCCGACACGATTGTTAAAACAACAGTCGATATTGCTAAACAAGAGAAAAGGAAAAAATGAGCAAGGTAGGTTTCTATGGCCTTGAGCCATGGCAAAAAGAGTATGCAGAAGAAAACTCGGATGTGGAAAAAGAGTTTTTTGATGAAAAGATTTCACCAGAACATCTTCCCAATGAGTCTGATGTAGACATCCTGTCTATTTTTGTGGATTCGAAGATAGATGGAGCTGTTATGGACAGATTCCCAAACCTAAAGTTTATTGCCACAAGATCAACCGGCTTTGATCATATAGATCTGGAGGAGGCAGAGAGGAGGGGGGTTAAGGTATCGAATGTTCCTTCTTATGGAGAGAATACCGTTGCTGAACATGCTTTTGCCTTAATCCTTTCTCTTTCAAGGAAAATCTATATGGCCTATAACAAGATTCGGGAAGATGGAGACTTTAGCTTTGATGAGCTTCAAGGATTTGATCTTAAAGGGAAAACATTAGGAGTTATTGGAACGGGAAGGATTGGAAAATACTCCATAAAGATTGCTAAAGGCTTTAGCATGGATGTTGTGGCCTATGACAAGTTTCCCAATGAAGAGATGGCTAAAGAACTTGGGTTTGAATACGTTTCTTTGGAAGATCTAGCTAAGAAGAGTGATGTCATAACCATTCATGTTCCATATAGTGAGGACACTCATCACATGGTTAACGAAGCTTTTCTAGATCAGGTTAAGAAGGGGGCTTATCTAATAAACACTAGCAGAGGCGCAATTGTTGATACGCAGGCACTAGTTTTTTCTTTGAAGGAAGGCCGCTTGGGAGGGGCTGGCTTAGATGTCTTTGAGGAAGAGGGGGTTATAAAGGATGAGTTAGACTTTCTAACCACAGGAAAACCAGATGGGCATGACTTGAAGACGATAATAGCTAACCATATTTTAATTGACCTAGATAACGTAATAGTAACTCCACATAATGCCTTTAATACAAGAGAGGCTATATTAAGAATTCTTGATACTACACTGGAAAATATTAAAAGCTTTGTCGAGGGTAAACCCCAAAACCTGGTTAGTTAATATGCCCAAAGTAGATTCAATTAGTGCTGAAAAAATTCTTAACTCTAGAGGAGATTGGACTATTAAGGTAAATGTAGTTTCAGACAAGGGCAATCAAGAGTCTTTCTCTGTACCTGAGGGGAAAAGTAGGGGGTCTATGGAGGCTAGGATTATTAATCCTGATAAGGCTATAGATCTTATTAACAAAAAAATTGCCAAGGAGTTTCGGGGATTTGATTTTACAGATCAGTCTAGGGTTGATGCTAGGTTGATTGAGCTGGATGGAACTAAGAATAAATCTAATCTTGGATCAAACACTATTTTGGGAGTTTCTTTTGCCCTGGCTAGATTAGCGGCCAAAGAGGAGGGTGTGCCTTTCTGGAAGTATATCTCTAAACTTTCTAAGGCAAAGGTTTCCGACAAAAAACCTCAAATTTTTGCCAACATGATTAATGGTGGGGTCCATGCTGACAACAATCTGGATATTCAGGAGTTTCTTCTTTTAACCAAGAACTCCACATTTAGAAAATCTGTAGAAAAAATTGTTAAGGTTTTTCAACAGATAAAGCTGGACTTAGAGAATACTACCTCAATTGCTGTTGGTGATGAGGGTGGTTTTGCGGTTAGTTTTCGAACAGATGGAGCAGCTATCAAATATCTTCACTCCTTTGCTAAGAAGAATAACCTCGGGGTTGGTATTGATGCAGCAGCGAATAATCTTAATTGGATAAACTTAAGGTCCAAAATGTTTTATAAAAGAATCCATAACAAGTTTGGAGTTTCATATATCGAGGATCCATTTAGAGAGAATGAAGCTCGCCACTTTTCTAAATTAGTAAGTAAATTCGGGAAGAGTTTGAGTGTCTCCGGAGACGACTTAACAGTTACTAGCAGTTCTTTAATAGAAGAGGCTCACCAGATGAGTGCTATTAATGCAGTTATAATTAAACCAAATCAGATTGGCACGCTAACGGAAGCTCTTGAGGCAGTTAAGCTGGCTAGAAAGTATGAGTATCAGATTATTGCCTCACATAGATCTGGAGAGACGAATGATACTTCGATTGTTGATTTTGCAGTTGGGATAGCTGCTGATGGTATTAAAATAGGAGCTCCTAATAGGGGAGAGAGAGTAGCAAAGTATAATAGGCTTCTTGAGATAGAGGGAGAATTGAAAGGTCGTAGGTAATATAACTTAATGATGCCAACAATTTCATTCTTTTTAGCTCAGATATTAGGTATTTACGTGATTCTAATGGGTGTGTCAGTACTCTTGAGGAGAGAGGAGCTTGATAAATCATTTAGGAAAATGTTCTCAAGCGGTGGCTTCACCTATTATCTTGGAGCACTAGTCCTGCTATTGGGGCTGTTCCTAGTCCAAATACATAATATTTGGGATGGTAGTTGGAGGGTCGCAGTTACGGTATTTGCTTGGATGGCTCTTCTGAAGGGAGCTGCAATAATACTTATTCCGTCTGATAAACTGGGAAAGATGATGGAGGGCTTAATGAACGCAAATCTTTTTAGGATATTAGCTTTCATCATCATAGCCTATGGAGCGTACATGGCTGCATATGGTTTTTCCCTCATTCCCTAGGAGATAGGGATCATTTTGGGGATAAAAGAAAACGCACCAGATTGGTGCGTTTTCTTTCTATCTGTGCTACTCCTATTTTATTTCGTAGGTTAGATATACCTCTATCTGATACTCTTCTGATCCTGGTTCGAGGCTAACGCTGCTATCTACACTATCTCCACCAAAACCATCTTCAGCCATCAGCATCCTTGGTTCGCCGTATGGATAACCATTTTCGCTAATGGAGATTAATCTTCCAAGCCTGAAGTCTCCGGCCTCAGCCATGGATTCGGCTTTTGATTTTGCGGCTGCTACAGCTTCTGTCCTAGCCTCATTTTCAACTTCGGTTGGGTTATCAACTGTGAAGTCTAGCTGGGAGACACTGTTGGCACCATTTTCTATTACTCCAGATAGGAGTTCTCCAGCACTTTCTATATCTCTAACCTTGACTGACAGGGAGTGGCTTACCTCATAGCCAGAAATTTTTGGTTCTGGGCAAGAGAAACTGTAACACTCTTTATACTCATAGTTAGGATAAAGGTTGTATCCAGACGACTTTACATCTTCAGATTTAATTCCAGAATCCTCTAGATATTTGGTTACCTGATTGCTCAGATTAGTGTTTTCAGCTTCTGCATCCTTGGCTGTTTCTGCCTGAGTGATAACTGAGAGGCTGAACTGAGCTATATCAGGAATACCAACTGCATCACCAGTTGCGCTAACGGTGAAGCTTCTGTAGTTTTCCGGATCTGACGACTTTGAAAATGAGACTGATGCATATGCGAATGCTAGCGCAGCAATGATCAGGCTCAGGCCCAAATAATTTTTTATTTTGTTGTTCATATTTAAATTATATATTTTTTGCTGTAAAAAAGCTTTGCTTTCATCTGAGGGGATAGTTATAATACTTGAGAATGAAGATCGATATTAAATCTAAAGATATTGAGCTTACCGAACCGCTAAGGGAGTATGTGGATAATAAGATTGGTGGTTTGGATAAATACCTTAAGAGATTTGATCCATCCCTCGTTAGAGCTGATGTTGAGGTTTCAAGACTAACAAAACATCATAAAACCGGAGATGTTTTCTATGCCGAAGTTAATTTGGAGCTTCCGGGAGGGTTTTTAAGAGCAACCCATAAAGACAAAGATATACGAATGGCTATAGATAAGGTGAGGGATGTTCTTCAGAGAGAAATTCGTAAACACAAAGACAAGATAGAGTCATAGGATGAGCCTTATTTCTAGTTTGAAAAAACGCTTCTCTGGGAGTGCAAAACTTCCAGCGGAGATAGATTTAATAAATGCCCTAGAGGAAGAGGTTTCTAGTTTGGATGACGGAGCACTTAGGGAAGAGGGGTTAGCGCTTAAGGAAAGAGCTAAGAAGGGGGAGAGCTTGGACGATCTTTTGCCAAAGGCTTTTGCTTTAGTCAGAGAAACTGCTAAGAGGAAATCTGGTCAAAGACATTACGATGTCCAACTTTGGGGTGGAATTGTGATGCACAGAACAGGAATTGCCCAGATGATGACTGGAGAGGGAAAGACTCTTGCAGCAACAGCACCTGTTTATCTAAATGCTCTTGAGGGAAAAGGGGTGCATGTTATAACAGTCAATGATTACTTGGCAAAGAGAGATGCCGTTTGGATGGGAGAGATATATGATGCCCTTGGCCTTAGTGTGGCTTGCCTTGTTCATGGAGGTGCATTTTTGTATGACCCTGAGTGGAAGGTTGCCAAAGAGGATGCAGAAGAGATCGATGAAGAGAGGGATACAGTGGGGAGCTTTAGGGTCCAAGAAGATTATCTAAGACCAATTGAGAGAAAACAGGCATATGCTTGTGATATTACCTATGGAACCAACCATGAATTTGGTTTTGATTACTTGAGAGATAATCTAAAGGCCTCGAAAGCCTCTCAGGTGCAGGGAGAGTTGAACTTTGCGCTTGTCGATGAGGTTGATTCTATCTTAATTGATGAGGCTAGAACTCCTCTTATTATATCCATGCCAGATGAGGGATCTTCTGAGTATTACAAGGTGTTTTCAAAAGCAGTTAACACATTGAAAGAAGGAGAGGACTATGAGGTTGATGAGAAGCTTAGATCGGTTGATATAACTGAGGTTGGAATAGATAAGATAGAGAAGGTTACGAAGATAAAAGATCTTTATGCGGCTGAGAATCTTAGGTTAGCTCATTATCTTGAGGCCTGTCTTAAGGCTAGGGCTTTATATAAAAAAGATCAGGATTATGTAGTTAAAAATGGAGAAGTTGTTATTGTGGATCAGTTCACAGGAAGACTCATGTATGGAAGGAGGTACTCTGCTGGACTTCATCAATCAATTGAAGCCAAAGAGAACGTATTTGTTAATGATGAGAGTAGAACCTTTGCTCAGATAACTATTCAGAACTACTTTAGGCTTTATAAGAGGCTTTCTGGAATGACTGGTACTGCTCTGACCTCAAGAGAAGAGTTCGATAAGGTCTATGGGCTAGAGGTTGAGGTTATCCCGACTAACAGAGATTTGATTAGGAAAGATATGCCCGATCAGATATACAAAACTTTGGATGCTAAATATAGGGCAATTGCTAAAGATGTTAAGAAGCTTCATGAAGAGGGGAGGCCAGTTCTAATAGGCACAGTCTCTATAGATAAGAATGAGATTGTGTCGAACTATCTAAAGAAAGAGAATGTTCCTCATGAAGTTTTGAATGCTAAGAACCACGAACGTGAGGGAGCCATTATCGCTCAGGCTGGAAGCGCTGGAGCCGTAACAGTCGCAACCAACATGGCAGGAAGAGGTGTAGATATTGTTTTGGGAGGAAACCCTCCAGACGAGAAGGAGGCTCAAAAGGTTAAAGATCTTGGTGGGCTTCATGTAATTGGAACAGAGCGCCATGAGGCAAGAAGAATTGATGATCAGTTAAGGGGTCGCGCTGGAAGACAGGGAGATCCAGGATCTTCTCAATTCTTTATTTCTTTAGAAGATGATCTTATGAGAATTTTTGGGGGAGATAGATTGAAGTCTCTGATGGACAGGTTTGATCTACCCGAAGATGTTCCGATTGAGAACAAGATGATTTCTAATGCGATGATTCAAGCCCAGGAAAAGGTGGAGGGCTTTAACTTTGATTCAAGAAAGCATTTGCTCGAGTATGACGATGTTCTGAACAAACAGAGATTAGCTGTTTATCGAGAACGTCAAAAGCTTCTTAACGCCCTTGGTGAGGGAAACGATAAGATTATCGAAGAAAGGGTTAGGGGGGCGTTTCGGTCTCAATTAGAGAAACTCAAAGTTTTTGAGGCTCCAGAAGAAAGAAAAATACATGTTATTAATCAGATCGGGCTAGATATGCAGGAGCTTGATTATGAAAAGATTCTTGAGAAGGTAGATGAGAAACTGAAGGAGTTTAAGGGTTTAACTCCTATCGGCAGACAGATACTAGCCTTAATAGATAGCCTTTGGATGGGTCATTTAGAGAATATTGAAGCTTTAAGAGAGTCTGTGAGACTGAGAGCATATGGACAAAAAGATCCTCAAGTTGAATACCGAAGAGAGGGAAGAATGCTTTACGATAGGATGCAAGAGAATATCGAGGGCTGGCTCTTTAGCCACTTCTTTAGGCTCAAGATTAATGAAGAAGATAATAAGTTAGAGCTCGATACACGTCCAGCTAGTGCTCTTAACAAGGATAGGGTTGGTAGAAATGACCCTTGCCCTTGTGGAAGTGGCAAGAAGTATAAGAAGTGCCACGGGAAATAGTTCGCTTAGCGCCCCAGGGATGTGGAGCGTATAATTAAAGAATGAAGCCCAAAAAGAGAAAGAATGTTAGTAATATCATTGCTGATGTTAGAAAACCTCAAAAAAAGGAGCTTAGTGAGAAGAGGAAGAACCTTCTTAGCCTTGACCAGGTTGGTGCGGGTGTTCTAATCCTCTTTTTTATTTTGGTTCTATCTTTTTCTATAGGTAATTTAGTTAACCGAATCAAGAATTTCGAACTTAATTGGAGCGATATAACTGGAACGAGAATAGATTCTTATGAGGCCATAGGCGGAAGTGCTGTAGACTCCATGAATCAAAAACTCTTAGGAATAGAGGAAAGTGTCGAATCACTATCATTAAGCGATCAGATCTCTCAAACGTCACTCCTTTTTACTACACTCTCTGATATAAGTTCTATTATTAGAGAGCTAGAGTTGGTTCTAGCTGAGGTAAATGAAAACGCTATAGAACTTTCTTTTACTGGAAGAGGAGATGAGCTTATAGAGCTCTTAGATAGTGGTAGGGGAATGATAGGACAACTTCATCTTAGAGAGCAAAGATTAAATGAGCTTGCTAAGGCATCCGAGCAAGACATAGATTTTCCGGACTTTTCTTTTGGCCTGGATTCAGTATCGGATCAAATTAATTCTCTCACTCAATATATTGGGCGAGATGGAGGGGTTAAGACGTTAGCCTTATTCGTTGGAGAAAATGGAGAACTACTCAATCGATATAGCACCATATCTATAAAGGAGGGTAATGTTACTAACTTTTCGGTTAGAGAATCTACAGATCTTGGAAGAGTTCAAATTATAGGAAATACCTCTCTCATAGATAGCCTTCCAAATAATCTGTTAGCTGACATAACGGGAGTATTATTAGTTGGTAACTCTAATATTAATGAGCTAGACTCAAGCGAAATTTTAAAACTGATAATTAGGGAATTATTTCTTGGTAATGTAGAATTCTATCCCAATGATTAGAAATTTTGTAATTATTGCGCACATAGATCATGGGAAATCTACCTTAGCCGACAGGATGCTTGAGGTTACAGAGACCGTTTCTGCTAGGAATATGAAAGAGCAGTATCTCGATAGTATGGAGCTAGAGCGAGAAAGGGGGATTACTATCAAAATGGCTCCTGTTAGGATGAAGTGGAAAGACAACTCTTTAAACCTAATCGACACACCAGGACATAGCGATTTTTCATACGAAGTTTCAAGAGCCCTTAAGGCAGTTGAGGGAGGCATTCTGCTAGTTGATGCTATGCAGGGTATTCAAGCCCAAACGCTTGCAAACTTTGAGTTGGCTAAGAGAAATGGGCTCAAGATCATTGGTGCTTTAAATAAGGTTGATCTAGATCCACCTAACCTTGAGGAAATGACCATAGAGCTCGCAGAGCTACTTGAAGTTGATCCAAGTGAGATCCATCACCTCTCAGGTAAGACGGGTGAGGGTGTGGGCAGACTATTAGATGATGTAATAGAAAAGATCCCTGGGCCAAAAGAAGAGGAAAAAGATGAGGCTCTAATATTCAGCTCCTTTTATGACGAGCACAAAGGGATTGTGGCTTTTGTACGTGTTTTTGGAGGAAATTTCCAGAGAGATAAGAAGACTAAGCTAATCGCATTTGATGAGAGTTTCAAGGTTAAAGAGGTTGGGTATTTTGCTCCAGAGCTTAAAACAACAAACAAGTTAAGTGCTGGAGAGATTGGATATATCGCAACGGGGATGAAGGACCCGGAGGCTATTAAAATAGGAGACACCATTGGCGAGAGGGCTTTGGAGGGCTTTAAAGTGCCCATGCCAGTTGTCTTTGTTTCGTTGTATCCAGGGAGTGGGAGTGAGTATGATGACCTAAAGATTGCTCTTGAGAAACTTCAACTCAATGACTCTTCTCTTGAGTTTAAACCCGAGAGTAGTCAGGTCCTTGGAAGGGGGTTTAAATGTGGTTTCTTAGGAAGACTTCATTTCGAGATAACTATGCAAAGACTTGAGAGAGAGTTCGACTTAACCTTAGTAAGTAGCTTTCCCTCAGTTTCATACAAAGTTATTGAGAGGGGGAAGGGGGAGGTTATAGTTGAAAATGCTAGGGAGTTTCCTGATGATTTTGAAAAAGCCTTTGAACCCATTGTTCAACTAAAGATTCTTATGCCAGAGCAGTATCTTGGCTCAGTTCTTTCTTTGAGCGAACTGTTTTACCTAAAAGATATTCAAACCCACAATGCTGGGAGAAGCATTCTTATAGAAGCAAAGTTGCCATTATCTCAGTTGATCTTAGATTTTGATGATAAGCTAAAATCTGTTTCTCAGGGATTTGCCTCCTTCAGTTACGAATTCTATGGATATGAAGAGGCAGATTTGAGGAGGCTGGATATTTTAGTTGCCGGGGATATAGTTCCGGGGTTAAGTAGGGTTGTATATAAGGCTGAGATGGAAAGTGAGGGGAGGAAGATGGTAGATAGGCTAAAAGATCTTCTACCTAAGCAACAGTTTGTCCAGGCAATTCAAGCAAAAGTCGGAGGCAGCATTGTGGCTAGAGAAAACGTCAAAGCAATGAGGAAGGACGTTACCGGATATCTCTATGGGGGAGATGTGACTAGAAAGAACAAGCTTCTTGATAAGCAGAAGAGGGGAAAAAAGAAGCTTGAAAAGATGGGCCGTGTTGATGTTCCAGTTGAGGTATTCAGAGAGTTACTTAAGAGATAGGTTAGAATATAGGTAATGGTTAATAAGATTGCATATGCAGTAGCGGTTATTGTGGTGGCCTATCTTGGATATCAAGTATATCTTCTTCAGGGTGAGAGAAGTTCTATCTCAAATGACTATAGAGAAGTTGAAGAGGAATATACCGGATTAAGCGAAGAGAATGATTCTCTAAAAGATGATTTGGAGTATCTTTCTGATGACTACAACTTAGAAAAGGAACTTAGGGCAAGGTTCAATTATCGATTGCCCAATGAAAAGCTTATAATAATAGTACCTGGAGAGGAGACTGATACAGCGACTAGCACAGCCGAATAAGGCGGGATTAGTACAGTGGTAGTACATCAGCTTCCCAAGCTGAAAACGCGGGTTCGATTCCCGTATCCCGCTCATATAGATGCAATCAATTTTTAGAAAATACATAAAAGATATAATGTTCGGTGCTAATGATGGCATTGTTACAACATTTGCTGTTGTAGCAGGAGCTGTTGGAGCGGGGCTATCCACAGATGTTATATTAATACTTGGTTTTGCGGGGCTTTTAGGAGACGGGTTCTCTATGGGTTTTGGCAACTATCTTGGTTCAAAGTCTGAGAGAGATGTTACTAGAGCTGACGGAGAGAAGTATCTCAAATCAGTTACTAAGCCAGCAATATTAACATTTATAAGTTTTATTATAGCTGGGTTAATCCCTCTTTTACCCTTTGTTCTTGGATTAAACGGAAGTTTTGGACTTGCCGTAATGGCAACAGCTGTGGCACTTTTTCTAGTAGGATCTTTGCTTGGAGGGTCCGTTCTCAAAAAACATTGGTTTAAGTGGGGATTGCAAATGCTTTTCGTAGGAGGGATGGCAGCGACGATAGCATATGTAATAGGATATATAGTTCAACGTATAATAACGTAGGACTTGCCGGGGTAGCTCAGTGGTAGAGCGATACTTTCGTAAAGTATGGGTCGGGAGTTCGATTCTCCCCTCCGGCTCAATGAATGAAGAAAATCAAAATCTTGGTGAGATTGTTCGCAAGCTTGGCGAGCAATTTCAAATTGAGAAAAAGAGAATTAAGCTAAAGGAACTTGATGCTGAGATAGGGGATCCTGATCTTTGGAAGAATAGTAGGGAGCTTGCTGAAGAAAAGGCCCGTGAAGCAGGCATCCTTAAGGATTTAATTGAAAAATTCGATAAGATATCCTCCCTAGAGGATGTTGAGGCTTTGGAGATGAGGGTCTTTCTTTCTGACAAGAAAGATCCGTTAAATGCAGCGATATCTGTATATCCCGGTGTTGGTGGTGATGATGCAGCTGATTGGGCAAGGATTTTGATAGATATGTATAAAGGATACGCTAATGTGAAGGAGTGGAAGAGCCGAATGATTAGCGACAATACTTTGGAGATAATGGGGGATTTCGCATACGGATTTTTGAAAAAAGAAGCTGGTGTGCACAGGCTTGTAAGGATATCTCCTTTTGATTCAAAGGGATTAAGGCACACATCTTTTGCATTAGTAGAAGTTCTTCCAGATATTGGAGTTAAAGATTTTGAAAAAATTAAGATTCCTGAATCTGATATAAGGTTGGAATTCACTAGATCAGGTGGGCCGGGAGGGCAGAATGTTAATAAGGTTGAAACGGCTGTTAGGGTGATTCATACACCCACTGGAGTTGCTGCTGCCTCTGATGCTGAGAGGTCTCAAGTACAAAATCGTGAAAAGGCGTTAAAATTACTTAAGGTTAAGTTAATAAAGTTAATGGAGGAAAGACAGGCTAAGGAGATAGGAGAATTAAAAACAAAAGAGAAGCCAGAGTGGGGTAGTCAAATTAGAAGCTATGTTATGCACCCCTACAAGATGGTTAAGGACCACAGAACAGAGGTTGAGACTAGCAGAGTGGATGATGTGTTGAGTGGTCAACTTGATGAGTTTGTCCAAGCTGAAGTAAGATTAGATCATAAGTAACAAAACCAAATGGCACTGATAAGCTTTGAGAATGTAACTAAGGAGTATGGCAATGGAGAATATACCGCCCTTGCTGATATAGACTTTAAAATCGAACCTAAAGAGTTCGTTTCTATTGTGGGTAAGTCTGGAGCTGGAAAGACTACCTTAATTAGACTTTTAATGGGAGAGGAGAAGCCTTCTACGGGGAGAGTTGTTTTTGGTGAGTATGAGATTAGCAGTCTATCTTCCAAAGAGCTCCCTAAGGTGCGTCGTCAGATGGGAACTATTTTTCAAAACTATCGATTGCTCCCAACTAAGAATGCTTATGAAAATGTTGCTTTCGCACTGGAGGTTGCGGGAGTTCCAGAAAGAGAGATCGACGACATGGTTAGAGAAGCTCTCGACCTTGTTGGGTTAAGCGATAAAGCATACAACTTCCCTCACGAGCTATCAGGAGGAGAGGCTCAAAGAGTTGCTATGGCTAGAGCTATGGTCAACCATCCAGAGCTGATTGTCGCTGATGAACCAACGGGTAATCTAGATCCACTTAACACAGCCGATGTTATTAAGGTTCTCCAGCAGATCAATGAACTTGGTACGACTGTTATTCTAACAACCCACAACAAGGATGTTGTAGATAAATTAGGAAGGAGGGTTATCCAACTTGATAATGGTAGGATTATAAGAGATGTGGCCAAAGGTAAATATACAATAGCCTAAGATGTTCACTGGAATATACAGATTAATTAAGTACGCTTTCCAACACTTTTGGAGACAGAGGCTTCTCTCAGCTGCAACGCTGGTTGTTATTTTGCTGGTTCTGATGGTTTTCCAGAGCATAATCGTCTTTGGGGCAATTGGAGAAGCTGCACTCGAATCTATTAGAGAGAAGATTGATATAGCAGTATTTTTTGAAAGAAACGTTTCTGAGGATGAAGTCCTTTCTATTAAAGAAGATCTCGAGGGGCTAGATGTGGTTGAATTGGTGACATATATATCAAGAGATCAGGCTGAGGTTGAGTTTAGACAGAGGTATGAGGGAGAAGATTTTGTTAAAGCCCTAGATGAGTTAGACGAGAATCCACTCTCAGCATCTTTGAAGATTAAAACTTTTGAAACTGAACAGATTCCGGTTATAGCAACCTATTTAGGGAACGTTGTTCCAGAAGAGAAGGTGAGTGCGGTTAGTTATAATGAGAACAATAAGCAGGTTATAGACAGACTAACAGCTATCGTGCGAGCGAGTGAGGCTGCAGGCCTTATCCTTGGCCTATTTCTGGCCATTGTGGCCGTTTTAGTGGCCTTCAACACTGTTTTACTCGGTATCTACTCAAACCGTGATGAGATATCAATTATGAGGCTTGTGGGCGCTCCTAACTATTTTATAAGAGGGCCATTTATCGCTCTTGGAATAATCTATGGTTTCTTAAGCGCTACTCTTGTTATGTTGGTTACAATACCGGTTATTCATCTTATTGCGCCTACAGTGACTCTGTTTGTCCCTGGCATGGATTTGGTTGCCTATTTCTGGACCAGCTTTGGTTGGTTGTATCTAGCTCAGGTTTTTGCTGGTGGTGCAATCGGGGTTCTCTCAAGTGCTATTGCTATCAGCAGGTATCTAGACGTATAGAGCTTGCCTTATCTACTATTTACGAATATCCTCCTTTAACTAGCACATTGAGGAGTTTTTCGTGAGTGGAGAAATGGTTGATTCCAGGTTGGAAGGATATGTGGGACCTTTTTTCAATGATGCCACATATATCAGCATTGGTTACGCAAAGCTACTAGAGATCAGCGGAAATCTAGAGGTGGATTTGAGGGCTATGGCCAAGGCTGCTGATCCTTTTTTCACGGCGAGTTTTCCCATCATGACATTCGATGTTGAGAGCAAAAGGCCGTACAGATGGCGATGTGGTCTCTGCTACGTCATCGAAGATCATTTCAGTGTTGTTGTTGCTTTCCCAATTGGTGAGAGGATCACCTTTCAGGGGGAAGAACAGTATGCACTGGAGAGGTCTGTGGCATTCTATGCCAGGCCTCTCAATATGGACTGGGATGAGTTCGGCGCAAAGATCGATGAGGTTCTATATGGGCTGACCAGTCGAATGAGGGATCAGTTCGTATCTTTCCTAGAGGCTCCTGGACTTTTTTCGCAATGAGTCGATTAAGGCTCCACCAATAGGGCAAGAGGTTTTGTCCATACGGGTGGAGCTTTCTTGCTTTATAAAAATGTTAAAATGATTGAAAGGTCGTAGATTTATTATTAATTATGAAATTAGATCCTAAAGCTTTTGGTTTAGCCTCTGGAATATTATGGGGAGCCATGATGTTTGTTCTCACAATTATGGCTCACTTCTGGGGATACTCTTCCCAGCTACTCCAGATAATGGCAGATATTTATCCTGGCTACAGCTTAACTCTTGGAGGAAGTATAGCGGGTGCTATATACGGCTTTATAGACGGTTTTATTGGAGCATATCTTCTCGCTATGCTTTATAACCGTTTTGTGAAATAAACCAATAGGTTATTAGTGTTGATCTAGGCTACTTAGTAAGTAGAATTATTATTATGAGTAAAAAACTCGAGGTACAGAAGATAGAGAGGGATAGGTTGATGAGATGGATTAATGAGAATAACGATTTTGTTCTCATTGATGTTTTGGGCGAAGACTCTTATGAAGGAAGACATCTGCCCAAGGCAAAAAATGTTGATTTGGGGAAATCAACATTCCTTAATGACGTTGAGGAGCTTGTTTTGGACAAGAAAAAACAGGTTGTAGTTTATTGTGCAAGTTTTGATTGTCACGCTTCTACTAAAGCTTCCGAGAAGTTAATTAAAGATGGGTATGAAGAGGTTTATGACTTTGAGGGAGGAATAGCAGATTGGGAGGATGCTGGATATCCTTTTGAAAAACAGGGGCAGCTTATTTACTAGATGCACTATCTCTCGACTCACGCGAATACAGAGGATTCGTTTTTTTTGTATATTTCCAGAATAAAGAGCTTAATGAGCTCTATTTTACTAGCGCCTTTAGATTTCTAGCTGGTTCTCTCGCTTATACCAGATTTTAAAATATCTCTTATTATAATAGGGTTATCACTTATGACTATGATCTATTTTCAAAAATTAGCTGAAACAAATGTCTAAAGAAAGGTTTGTAATTGTTCAAAAACCCAATTGGCAGTTAGTGGTTATGTCTGTTGGGTGGTTGGGGAAAAGATTGGTCGATGGAATATATGGAGATATTCTCGAAACGATATTTTATTTTGGAGGGATAGTCTGGGCATATGAGGAGGTCGCAAGAGGCGCTAACTGGTTTAGGAGAGGGTTGGGGATCGTTGTTCTCAGCGTTCTTTTATATGGAATTTTTATAAATATTAATTCTTAGGCCCTCATGAAGGAAATTGAAGTAAGCGATTCGTGTCAAAAAAGATATAAACAGCAAACGACCCGTCTTATAACAGGGGGCCGTTTGCCTTTCTGTTAGCGGGTCGTGATTACGAGAAGGGGAGCTTTTGCCCCCTTTCTTCGGGAATTCTTCTCCCAATGAAGGCAAGCCTTTCCTCAGGAGATGCCCCGAGCATTCGCTTGGCGCCTTCGAGTCGGTCGATTGTCGACCAACCGACTATACGCTCAGAATTCTCCTTTGAAGAGAAGACGACAACGAGATCGTTGCCAACCTCCTTCCTGTATCTTGGCGGGACTTCCATTGGAAGGATCTTGTCGCCAAAGATTTTTGGTCCAAGGAAGAACTCCTTGTCCGGGACGAAGAAGCAGGCATCCACATCTTCATGGGTTTCGGGTTCCAGCATCTCTACCAGAAACCCCTCCCCCCGGAACCTCACCAGGCGAGCTCGCCTGTAAATGAACATGATTCTCCTTTTTTTTGGGAAAACATACTATTATCCCCATAAAAGTGGTGGTTTGTCAATATATCAGTTATATTTTAGATATGTTGAAAGAAACCAGCAGAAGAAAATTTGAGGAGTTTGATGATGTGGGTAAGCATTTTCTTTTGGAAATTGTTGAGATGGATAGAATAGAAGCTGACTTGAGTCCACAAGAAGAGAGAGAACTCGAAGAAGCTAGGAGACAGCAGGGAGAAAAAGATACTAGTTTATTGGCTAAACTTGGAGAAGCCATAATCGATGATGTGCCGAACTCGAGAGGTTGGCTTGGAGATTGTAAATCTTTTGTTAGTGTTGCGGCTGAGTACGATGATCGAATAAATCACGTGGATGTTATTCAAGAGATTGTTATAAAAGATGATAGGGGCAGAGATCATGTATTTGAGCTTGGAATTGATGTTACAACTAGACATCCGGATAACCATAATCTAGATTCGAAAAGGCGAGAAACCCAAATAGAGATAGAGGAAAACTACAAAGAGCTTGAGGACAAAGTGAGGGGTCTTTCAAACGGGGTGAAGAGTGGCCATGGTTTGTCCACTAAGGTTAGGTTTTTTAGATCTCTGGCTGCAGCTGATTCAGCAGACGTTATTAGGAGAACTCCTGATGGGGCATCACACACTAGAATGCCAGGTGTAATTATCTCTATTCCATCAAGGATGGTTGAGGAGATTGCTCTTTTGGATGCCAATGCCAGAGCAGGAGACATAATCAGCGAGCAGGAGCTAGAAGAGCATCCATTTAAGGATGAATACTTCGGTCAGATAAAAGCGTGTTTAACATACCAGTTAAGAGAGATTGAATACCGAATGTATGTGGAAATGGATGGGAGCAGAGAAGAGGACGAATTTAGAGTGGCAAAAGAAGAAATCGAAAGAATATTAGAATATGTCTCTCTGAAAGTAGGGGAGGATTACGAGATTAAAAATTTCTGGTTACTTGAACTATTAGAGAAGCATTTCCCCGAGAGGACATAGTGTAGTTTTTTTGATTCTATATTCGAATATAGAAAAATAAATATTCTCCGTGTAGGATTGAGCTAATGGATAGACTTAAAAAACAGATTCATAATCCTAAGGAGAGAAAGTTGGATAACCTTGATAAGAAGGAGCTTTTTGATAAGAGTAGTCATCCTAAGTCTGCTAACGAATATAAGGATGAGTGGAGCTTTATAAAGAAGAAGTCTGCTAGGGAGAATATTGCATATCAGATGCAGTATCTAGAGTTTCTAGTTAATTTATATAACGAGTATCAGATATATCTAACTGTGGAATCCTTGCATTGTAAGACGATGATGATCGTTATAGCCGGTGTTGTAGAGGGGGCTCTTTCTTCAATTATTGGAGAGGGATATAAGAATGTCAGTTTGGGCTTGAACCAGGATAAGAATTTTCAAAGCCTAATAGATTTAGCATATACCAATGGCCTTATAGGCTATGGAATGAAGAGGAAGCTAAATGGGTTAAGAAGGATGAGAAACTCTATCCACATATCTTCTATAGACTATCAGGAGCACGTTGCCTACGAGCCAGATGATGTAAATAGATATCTAGATTTATTGGATGAGTTTAGGGATAGCTTGAGAAAGGCTTTAATATAGGATTAACTTAGGTTAAGTGGAAGAGGAGAATCCATGACCGATCCTTATAATATCCAGGTGGGGGATTGGGTTAACTGGAGATATTGGCCAGGTGATCCGAATAGTCCGTTCATACGGCACAAGCATTTTGTTTTCGACAGGGGACATTCAGAAGACCCGATAGAGTACGAGGATTCTCACTATGAGAAGGGACCCTGGGAGGTTATTCAAGCCTTCACGTATGAGGGGATGCCCATAGTGGGGATAATGATGACTCGACTTCAGAAGTATGGCGGGAATGCTGAAAGGAGAACTTTTGACGCCAGCTTGCTTATGAGGGTCGACCCACCTACCGAAAAGAAATGAGGTTGTTCTGGTTTGTCTGGACGGCCTCATTTTCTATTGGGTGTTAAGATATATAAATGGGGTCATATTTGATAATAGCTATAGCGGTTACACTTCTTGTGGCTATTCCAGCTTGGATTATTAGCCAAAATAGAAATATGAATATTGAAAGTTCTGTATTTGAGGATGGGGGATCTATCCCTACGAAATATACTTGTGATGGCGAGAATATCAGTCCACCTCTTAAATTCACAAATGTTCCAGAGGGTGCGATGTCATTAGCTTTGATAATGCATGATCCAGATGTTCCCACTAACCTGCGGGAAGATGGAGTTTGGGATCACTGGTTAGTCTGGGGGATGAGCCCTGATACTATTGGCGCAGAAGAGGGAGAAGATGCCCCTGGGATTACAGGCACAAATACTGCAGGGAACAGGAGCTATGGAAGCCCTTGTCCGCCAGATAGAGAGCATAGGTATTTTTTTACCCTATATGCACTTGATATTGAGTTGGATTTGGACCCGGAAAATGTGTCTAGGGACGATCTTCTAGCGGCTATGGATGGACACATCATAGAAGAGGCTCAGCTTATGGGCAGATATGATAGGGAGATATAAGGGTTGCTTAATTAGATAAGACACTTGGAAATAGGTTAGAAGCTCTCTAGGATATCATCCAGAGGAGTTCTCTCTCTTATCAGCTTAACCTTGTCTTTTGAGACAAGTATCTCTGCTGGTTTAGGTCTGCCGTTATATAGGGAACTCATAGAGTATCCGTATGCTCCAGCATCTAGTATAGCCACGAGGTCATCCACCTGAGGATTTCTAATACTCCTATTCTTTGCGAATACATCTGATGACTCACATACATTTCCTACGAGATTGACCTTCCTACTTCTATCTTTTGGTTTACTAATATTCACCAGTTCATGATATGAGGAATACATAGCTGATCTTATAAGATGATTCATCCCTGTATTAATGGAAACAAAGGTGTTGCCTGAGTGCGTTTTGATGTCAGTTACTTTTGCAATGAGAACCCCCGATTGAGCTACTAGGTATCTTCCTGGTTCAATAATTAGATTAAGATCTTTGCCGCGCATTTTAGAGAGGGAGGACATTAGATCATCAATTACATTACTAAGACCCTTGATATCCACCTCTTTATCTTTTGGTCTATATGGTATGTCTAAGCCACCTCCGAGGTCTATGTACTCAAGATCTTCAAACTGATATGAGATCTTTAGAAGAGCATGGGCTGCTTTCTCAAATGTTTTTGGGTCGGGAATACCTGACCCTATGTGCTGCTGGAGACCATTTATTATGAGGTTATATTTTTTAACGATTCTTTTGATGTTTTTGATCTCAGAGATGTGGATACCGAATTTACTTTCACTCCCGCCGGTTGTCGTATGCTCGTGGTGGCCAGAACCCATATTGAGATTTAGTCTTATGCCGATCTTACTTCCAGGATTTTTCTTTCCCCAATACTCAACTTGATTTACGGAATCCAGATTGGGTTGGATCTTTTTTCCCATAATGAAGTCCAACTCTTCTTTCTCGGCTCCATTACAGGTGTATATAATCTGGCTTGGTTTAAATCCCGCTTTAAGGGATAGCCTGGCGAGACCCTCACTTACTACCTCCACATTACTCCCAAGACTGCGGAGGAGCTTCAATAAGTGTGTGTTTGAGTTGGCCTTTACTGCATAGTGGATTTTAAGGAAAGGATATTCAATTTTGTCTTTTAGGTTGTTGAACTTCTCTTCGATAACCTTTTGGTCGTATATATATAGAGGAGAACCATACTTTTGTATGATGTCTTCTATTTTTATATCTCCGATATAGAATTTGTTTCTTTTTATCTGCATTTAATTAAAGTATTCGTTTCATTATATTACATAAGCAAGAACCCCTGTTTATAAAAGCGAAAGGACCAGTCGAGGTGACTGGTCCGTGGCAAAGGTACAAGTGGGTTGAGCGGCGACCGAAAGGGTCACGAGGGCTGGATCGATAGGTTCTTAGGCAAAGATGAACCTAGCTTTGATCCTGTGACCCAATCGGTCTACCGCTCTTTCTTCAGCGTACGGCGGTGCTCCTGGAGGTTGGCCTTTCCCGATGCGGTCGTGCTGACGGTGCGGCCCGATGGAGGAGCTGCTGAAGAAGATTGTTGAATATGGAAGGTACAAACTGGGCATTCGAGAGTTTGAGGCTCTGGGCTTCAATGCTGCCCTCCGCTAATTGCGACAGTGCACCCCTCGAATGCACCCACATTCTACCCAATTAAGTTAATTAGTCAATACTTTCTTGATATTTGGATAAACCAACTTTTTGCCTGTCTGTTATATCGACAACAGGTCTTTTCTCTTTAAGAAACTGTTCAGCTTCGTCTATAGATAGGGCTCTAGTTTTTATGAGGTAAGCAGCTAGAAGTGTGGGAGATCTTCCAATGCCATATGTGCAGTGTATGTAGACTTTTTTCTTTAGAAAGACCAGTTCTTCAATAGTTTCTACACCAATGGTTAATTGATCTTGTGATAGCGAGTAGGTGTCTTTGGTTGGGATGTGAAGATAGAACTCTATATCCGAAGGAGGGGATGTGTGTTCTTCTGTTGAGATAATTGCCGATACACCCTCTTTCCTAAGAGTTTTATTAAAATCTTCTTCACAACAAATAGTAGAGCCCAAATATATGTCCTCATCTATATAGTTGTATTCGAACTTAACTATTTCTCCTTCGTGACTTTTGGGAATCATGTTCCTAATTGTATCTGAAAAGAATGTTATTCATACAAAGAATGGATTGTCTTATAAGTTTTGTTATGATTGATCTACTTTCTGAAGATTCTTAATTATGGATATAAAAGAAAAAGCTCTCCAACTTCACAATAAGTTTAAGGGGAAGATAGCTGTCGAACCGAAGATAAGGGTTAAGACTAAAGATGATTTGAGCTTGGCATATACTCCGGGGGTTGCTTTTGCGTCTATGGAGATATTTGAGGATAAGGAGAAGATTTATGATTACTGTTGGACGGGTAATACTATCTTAATTGTGACAGATGGGTCAGCAGTTTTGGGGTTGGGGGATATTGGACCAGAAGCATCTCTCCCAGTTATGGAGGGGAAGAGCTTACTCTTCAAGGAGTTTGGGAATGTTAATTGTGTGCCACTTTGTTTGAATACTAAAGATCCAGATGAGATTGTTGAAACTGTATTAAGAGTTATGCCTGCGTATGGGGGTGTTAATCTCGAAGATATATCTGCTCCAAGATGTTTTGAGATTGAAGAGAAGCTAAAGAAAGCTTTGGGGAATAAGCCTGTTTTTCATGATGACCAGCATGGAACATCTATTGTTGTCTTAGCTGCTCTGATTAATGCAGCCAAAGTTGTTGGAAAAAATTTGAGAGAGATGAGGATTTTAATAAATGGAGCTGGTTCTGCTGGTGTTGCGACCACGAAGCTATTACACAACTATGGAGTGGGGGACATTATCCTTTCTGATACGGCAGGCGCTATATATGAAGGCAGAGAAGAGAACATGAATCCCATCAAAGAAGAGGTTTCTAAGATAACTAATAGGAATATGGTCAGGGGTCCTTTGGAGGAAATTATTAAGGGAGTAGACGTTTTTATAGGTGTTAGTAGGCCAGGTATTTTAACCGAAGAGATGGTAAGGAGTATGGCTCACAGAGCTATAGTCTTTGCTATGGCTAATCCTGTGCCTGAAATTATGCCAGAAGAGGCTAGGAGAGGTGGGGCAGAGATTATTGCAACAGGAAGAAGCGATTTTCCCAATCAGGTTAACAACCTTCTCGCTTTTCCAGGAGTTTTTAGAGGAGCTCTTGATGCAAGAGTTCAGGTCAATGAGAAGATGAGGGTGGCAGCTGCCTTAGCTATTGCAAGTTATGTTGAAAAACCGGAGGCGAATATGATTGTTCCCTCACCACTAGACAAGGGGGTTGCTGACAGAGTGGCAGAAGCTATTAGAAAATCGGCGAAAGAATAGATCTCTAGAGATAGTCTAGGAGAGCTTCGTAGTTTATAAATTCTAGTGCTTTGTAGGAATAAGAGAGGAATAGAGACATAGAATCTGTTAGAAGGAGGATTCCTAAGAAGATTAAGAATATTCCTCCAATAATTGAAACTATGTTTAAGTATTTAGAGATCTTATTTATATATTTAGATGCTGATCCAATTCCAAGAGCTATAAGGAGGAAGGGGATAGCTAATCCTAGCGAAAATACTGACAGAAGGAATGCGCCTTGGGCAACACTGGTTGAGCTTGCGGCTAGGGTAAGGATTGTCCCCAATATCGGCCCCACACAGGGAGTCCAACCAAAGGCAAATGTTGCTCCAAAAATGAAAGAACTGCTTGGTGTTCCTGGCTTTAATGATTTAAGGATTCTAGAGCTACCTAATTTTTCTAGAAAATTGAATCCTTGGAATTTGAATACATCGAGCATGAAGAGACCAAATATGATCACAAATATGCCACCAATTCTTGAAAGCCATAGTCTATAGGCTGCCAGAGATACCCCACCTAAACCAAAAAGGCTGCCTAGAATTATAAAAACTGAGCTAAAACCAAAAACATAGAGGATTGCATTGCTAAAGATTTTCCACCTTGCTACCTTAGCCTTCTTTGGATCTTTAAGATCTTCCAATGAAGCGCCACTTATAAAACCAAGATATCCTGGAACGAGGGGAAGAGTGCAGGGGGCAAGAAAGGTTAAGATGCCGGCTATAAGGGCAGGAATTATTAGACTTACCGTAGATACATCTAACATCTAGTTTCTATTTGATCTATTTGATTAGTTCTTCAAGAGTTCTCTTGTCGAAGCCAACAACGACACTATCCTCAATGATTGTTACGGGAACGCCCATCTGTCCAGAACGCTCTACCATCTCTTTTAGAGCATCTTGATCAACTGAGACATCTTTTTCTTCGTATGTAACATCATTTTCTTTGAAGAAAGCTTTAACCATCGTACAGTATTGGCAGGTTGGTGTTGTGTATATTAATGCTTTTGTCATTTCCTAATTATATGTTTATTTTTCGACCTTTTTTAATATCCTTACGATTTCTTTCATTATCGGTTCTTTGTCATCAATCTCGTAACATATCATTTGGCCCACTCTTTTTCTTTTAACTAGTCCTGAGCTCTCCATCATTTTTAGATGACGGGATGCCATTGGGATAGAGGTATTAATCTTGTCTGCTATTTCACTTACACAAATATCTATTTCATCTGAAGACTTCTCTAGGAGAAGTTTGAGTATGCTTAATCTGTTTTCATCCCCAAGTGTATTGAATACAGCGGGGAGACGAGTAGTGGTTATCATGTTTAAATGTTTGTGCAAACTTTTAAACATTGTAATATTGGATTATAATAGTGTCAATGATTGTAGAGAGATTATAGGTCTTGTATCATTAATCGAGATTAAGAGGTCGATAAAAGAAATCAATAATAATGAAAGATAATCAATATTTAATTCCTGGAGCTATAGTGGTTGCGGGATTTCTAATTGCTGGAGCAGTTTTTATGTCTAGTGGGGGATCATACACAATACCCACTGCTAATGAGGTTGCTCCAACAGAAGAAGCGACGCTTCCAACGCCTGTTGAGGCTGCAGAAGTTGCTGGTGTAGATAAAGATGAGTTTGAGGCTTGCTTTGATAGTGGCAAATATGCAGATGAGGTTACTAAGGATGTAAGTGATGCAATTGCTGCTGGAGGAACAGGAACTCCTTATTCTGTCTTGATAACTAAGAGTGGTAATCAATATCCAATTTCTGGAGCTCTTCCATACACAACAGTAAAAGCTATTATTGAAGCAGCTTTGGCTGGAGAAGAAGAAGCTCTTGCATCCCTAGATGCACAGGCTGGCGGTTCAGTTGGAGATATGGCCCCTGTTACTGCGGAGGATCACATAAGAGGAAGCCTTGATGCCGACATTATCATTGTCGAATATTCAGACTTTGAGTGTCCTTTCTGTGCAAGATTCCATCCAACTATGGGCCAGATTGTGAATGAATATGATGGAAAGGTTGCCTGGGTATACAGGCAGTTCCCATTAGAGCAAATTCACGCAAAGGCAAGACCACTTGCTGAAGGAAGTGAGTGTGTCGCAGAGCTTGGAGGAAATGATGCCTTTTGGGCATATACTGACTACGTATTTGGGGGATAGAGGATAAATTACTGATTTTATAGAAAAACGGCATCCTTGGGGTGCTGTTTTTCACATTTACATTGACGATATTTTTAAAAGGTGTTTATAATAAGAACCTGCACCTTGAAGACACTCTTCTAAAGGGAAGAGTGGGGTGGTTCAATAAGGAGGATTGCTATAGAGCTTGTGTTTGCGAGTATCATCGCAAATCTTCCTCTGGCTCTTCTGGGGCTAGTGGTTGTCGTTCTCATCTTGTATGGGAAGACAACCTTGGTGCTGGATATCCAGATGGGGATTGCTATAGAGCTCGCCCCAGAGCCAACTTCCGCTTTGAACAACTACGCCGGCGCCGGCTTCAAGATCGTCACCGACCGCAACGGTCCGGGGGTGATCAAATTCGGCAGACCAGGCCTGGCGATCGCTTAGGCGGTTGTCAGGCCTAAAAGAGATGATTGACGACGACCCGACGGGGGACCCGGTCTTGTGTCACAAGCACTTGATCGGGTCCCTCCTCGGGTCCTTTTTTTATTTATATTTGAAACTTTGGATGTAATCTGATATCTATATCTTAGTTCTACACAATAGAGGAGGTGAACGTGAGGCCATATATGGCCTTCGAAGGTGTCGATGGAGCCGGAAAAACTGTCCTTGCGCGAATAGTCTCAGAGGCTCTTCGGGAGCGCTTTCCCGAGCTGGAAGTTCTACAGGTTAGAGAGCCTGGTGGAACTTCAGTGGGTGAGAAGGTTCGCAAGATTCTGCTCCATTGGACTGGAAAAGTCTGCAATCTGGCTGAGGTCCTTCTTTTTGCAACTGGCAGAGCACAGTTGTGGGAAGAGGTTATCTCTCCAGCCCTTCAGAGAGGGGCGGTTGTCATCTCTGACCGGAGTGCCTATTCCTCTCTTGCCTATCAAGGTGAGGCCAGAGGAGTTGGAGCTGCTCAAGTCTGGACCGTCAACAACATTGCTCTTCAAGGCAATTGGCCCGATTTGGTCTTTTTTCTGGATGTTGACCCTGAGGTGGGTCTCGGAAGGGAAGATGAGCACGATCGGATCAGTTCTGAGGGGTTGGCTCTTCAGGAGCGTGTCCGAGAGGGATATCTGAAGAGTTGGCGTGCAGATCCAGAGAGAATCGTTCGTATCGATGCCAGTAAGTCTTTGAAGGAGGTCTTCGATGAGGTGATGGAGATCATCTTCGAGAGATTTGGCTGGCACAATGATCCCAGTTAATGGGTGCAGGAGTTCCTGTCCTCTGACTGGGATTTCTGTATTTATATGAAGGTTGTTTTTATCGGTTGGATTCAATAATATGGATCTGTATATTGCCGGATGGTGTAACGGTAGCACGTCAGGTTTTGGTCCTGAAAATTGGGGTTCGATTCCCTGTCCGGCAGCAACCAGTTGAGACTTACTGGGGATGATAGCTCGGGTTTTTATTCTTAATAAATAAAGCGTAGATTAAACATATGAGATTTAAATTTGAGGCAGAAAACTCAGAGCCTCTTGGTGAAGGAGTAGAGAGAAAAACTTTTATCAACCCAGAGGATTCAGAGAAAGTTATCTCTATGAAGAAAGAGGGGGTAGAGAAAGATACTCCTCGTCAATTGAAGGGCAGATATTATCTTACAAAAATAGTTCACTTACTTTTTCCCAACCATATACCCGACATATTTCAGGTTAGAGAATCTGAAGATGGAGTCCAGACTATCGATAGGGAACGTATTGGGCATACGCCAGGGCATAAACTCCTACAAGAGATGCGTTTATCTGGTGGAGATGAGGAGTCGGTAGGGAAACAACTTGCAGACGAACTTCAGGAAGCTGGAAGGGGAAGATGGGAGGTGGATCTAGCGCTTTCAGATATTGGTCTTGGTTTTAATATTGATGAAAACCTTGGGAACTACACAAAGGATGACAAAGGAGACGTCTATTACCTTGAAACATTTAATCCTTGGCAAGCTGACGTAGAGCCGGGGCAGCTCGAAGCATTATTTGGTGAAGAGGAGTTAAGAGAGGCTATTGATGGTATTACTGATCAAGAGGTAAAAGAAATTTGTATACACTACCTAGAGAGGCTCTTGATACTTTTTGAGGAAGAGAAAAAGAGAGTACAAGAATCCCCAGAATTATACGAATCATACGAAGCACAACTTTAGTTCTAGCTTGAGG